>JACQCK010000017.1 GCA_016201695.1 Candidatus Roizmanbacteria bacterium | reverse complement strand
GTTGGTGGGCGCAGAGGTAAGGGTGGTTATCGGGTTGCTGCAACCGTTTTCCAGTTCATTTATGGGGTCATATGGGATTGTTTCTCGGTGACCGGTCTTCCAAAAAAAACCACACTCCCAAAAGAGGGAGAGTGGTTTTTGGTGATTTAGTCAAAAAATCATTTTAGGCCGAGCCTATTTTATACATGCCGGTTCCACAGACCGGGCACTTTGCTTTCATAGCGGGCTTGCCGTTTTTCATGGTGACTTTTTCCGGGTTATCAACGTCCCTTTTTGCTCGACATTTTACGCAGTACATTTGTGTCATAAATCGTTTCACCCCCCTTCATTTAGAATTTCAAAGATTGCTTAATGCTAGCAAAATAAAGGCAAATTTCAAGAGCAATGATGGCTAAAATAAAAAACAAACTTTTTTTTAAGTCTTCGGCGAAGTAAGAAACAACTGTTAAGTTTTCTTCAGCAGGAGTATTTTTTACCGAACTAAATGCAGGGCTTGGCGGAGTGAGCGAAGGTAGCTTATATTTTAACTGCCGGTGGAGTATGGCCCGTTGCTTCTCTGCCCGCGTTCTTTTTGGCATACGTCTATTCTTAACATATTGACACCCATTTGTAAAGTGATTACAATGAGGCTAATGGCGATTTATTTGGGACTGGCATTTCTTGGCGGGTGGCTTTTATTTATTACTTGGATTGTTTGGTCAATGCGTAATCATTATTTCAACTTAGTCGCCCGGACGAAAAAAGAGCGTATTGACGAAATGCTAGACGCCATTCTCCTAAGCGAGAAAAAATCCGAACACGAGATTTCTCTTCTAAAAAAGGAAATTACCGAGATGAGTCATGAATCGTTGTCTCATCTTAATAAGATCGGATTGGTCCGTTTTAACCCATTTGGAAAAAGAGGTGGCGAGCAAAGTTTTGTCATCTCATTAGTCAACTCGCATAAAGATGGATTAGTAATAAACTATATATATACTCCTGACGGTTTACGGGCTTACCCGAAAAGAGTAAAAGCCGGAGACGGGCAGGACAACCCGCTTACTGAAGAAGAGAAAAAAGCAATTGCCTGAATGATTTTTGCGTTTGCATTTTTGTTTAGAATTTATTACAGTGTTCATTTGTATGGTAACCAAAAAAAAGTGGCTGATATTACTAAGCGGGGCATTCATTTTGTCAACATTGCTATCTTATATTTTTTTTTCTCCGCAAAACAAACTTAGCTTTTTCCCGACAAAATCGGATTACGGCAAACCTGGGTCGGCTGGAAAAACAACCGCTGAAGATACCGAACCGAAGACCGAGCCCTGTCCTCTAAACGGCCAACTTTACTCAAAAACACAAAAAACAAAATGGGAGAAGCGCCGGCCATTGGGTATAATGGTTGAGAATCATACCGACGCTCGCCCTCAATCGGGTATTTCCTACGCCGACGTCGTGTACGAGGCGGTGGCTGAAGGCGGTATCACTCGCTTCCTAAGCATATTTTATTGTCAGGATGCTCCACGAGTTGGCCCAGTCCGATCGGCCCGTATTTATTTTGTCAGGTTGTTGCAAGGATACGGTGATTATCCTTTGTACGGCCATGTAGGCGGAGCCAACGCCGAGGGCCCGGCCGACGCGCTCGGGTTTATCGAGCGAATGGGTTGGGCCCAATACAGCGACCTTAACCAGTTTTCAGTACCGTTTCCAAATTATTGGCGGGACTATGAAGTTTTGCCCAATCGAGCGACCGAACATACTGTATATACAACGACTGGCAAATTGTGGGAATTCGCCAAAACGAAACGGAATCTTACTAACGTCGATAAAAAAGGTGCGGCCTGGAACAAAGATTTTACTCCCTGGAAGTTTAAAGATGATGCCGGAGTAGCCGATCGGGGGAACGGAACGAAGATAAGTTTTGCTTTTTGGAATTTCTTTGCCAACGAATACGCCGTGTCTTGGACCTACGACAAAACAGCCAATAGTTATCGGCGCGAAAATGGAGGAACACCGCATCTTGATAAAAATAACGGCAAACAGCTAACGGCAAAAGACGTCGTCGTCATTTTTGCCAAAGAGTCTCCGGCCAATGACGGATATCCCGGCGGTCATATTCTTTATAAACTGGTCGGCAGCGGAGACGCGCTTGTTTTTCAGGACGGGAAATCAGTGTCGGCGACATGGAAAAAGCCCGATCCCGAGTCGATGGTCAGTTTTTACGATGACGCCGGTAAGGAAATATCGCTGGTGAGAGGTCAGGTATTTGTTGAAATATTACCGACCGGTAATAAGGTGACGTACTAATCATGTTACTGCACATTATTCCTTCAAAAGCACGGCGTAAGGTGCTGGCCTTATTCTTTCATCACCCCGACGAACACTACTATCTGCGTAAGATTGTCCGTGACATTAGCGAAGAGGTCAACGCGGTGAAACGCGAGCTCGATATTCTTTCTGAAGAAAAAGTACTGCTGAAGGAACGGCGTTTAAATAAAATTTTTTATACTCTAAATAAAAACTATCTGTTCTATGATGAGTTTCTTCGTATTTTTACCAAAATAGGTTTTCTTCCCAACGAAATATATGAGAATCAATCAAAGCTGGGAAAACTGAAGTTTGTCGTTATTTCGACCAAGTTTGCCAAGAAATCACCGATTAAAGAGGATGAAATATACCTATTGATTGTCGGTACAGTCGTTGTCCCGGAAATGGCGGCAATCGTCAAGGCAAGCGAAACAAGTTTTGGACGGGAAATTAATTATACCGTTATGGGAGAAGACGAGTTTATATTCAGAAAACGCAATAACGATCCTTTTATCTGGCGTTTTTTAAAGCAACCGATCATTATGCTGATTGGGTCGGCCGATGAACTTTTAAAATGAAAGCTCTGAAGATTTTTGTCTTACTGGCGATAGCCGTCCTGATCATTTGGATTGATCTGCCGGAAAATCTTACCTTATTTTACGAAATAGGGGGCCAAAAAAAATCAGTGGTCATTAACCCGCTTTCGCTCCATATAACGAGTCAGGGCTTTAAGTTTAATAAAGATTTCACGACACGCCTTGGCCTTGATCTTCGCGGAGGCAGTCATCTGGTATTTGAAGCCGATACGTCGCGCGTGAATCGGTCGGATTTGTCAGACGCTTTAAATTCCGCCCGCGATATTATTGAAAGACGGGTCAACTTTTTTGGTGTGGCCGAACCAGTGGTGCAGACAATAAAATCGGGCAATATTCACCGGATCAGTGTCGATCTGCCGGGCATTGGAAATGTTGAGGAGGCGGTACAGCTCATCGGACGAACCGCGCAGCTTTCTTTTAAAGAGGAAGCGGCGACCGAAGAAGCAAGAGTGGCGACAGTTTCGCCGATTTTTGCCCGCTTGACTCACGAGACCGGACTGACCGGAAAAGATATCAAAAAAGCAACGGTTACTTTTGACGGACAAACCGGCAAACCGCAGGTTGCCCTGACTTTTACCGCCGCCGGCGCCGACCTTTTTGCAAAAGTTACCGAACGGAATGTGGGCAAGCCACTGGCGATCTATCTGGACCAGTTTATCCTTTCGGCCCCGGTCGTTCAGCAGGCAATAAGCGGAGGAAGTGCCGTTATTAACGGTAATTTTAGTGTCGAGGAAGCAAAGGCGCTGGCCGTTTCCGTTAACTCAGGCGCCTTGCCGGTTCCGATTAATTTAGTTGAAGTCCGAACCATCGGCCCGAGTCTCGGCAGCGCGGAGATTAAAAAAAGCGTGGTGGCCGGGGTCATCGGTTTGACGATGGTTCTTATCTTCATGGTCGGTTACTACGGTAAGTTGGGGGTTATTGCGGCGATGGCTCTTCTTATTTATGGCGCGTTGTCATTCGCGTTTTTCAGAGCGGTACCGGTGGTTCTGACCTTGCCGGGCGTTGCCGGTTTTATTTTATCGATCGGGATGGCAGTTGATTCAAATATTTTAATCTTTGAACGAATTAAAGAAGAGCGCAGGCGGGGACAAGATTTCCAGACAGCGTCACGGCTCGGATTCGGCCGGGCGATTGACGCGATAAAAGACGCCAACATTACGACGCTTTTGGTCGCTTTTATTTTGTTTAATCCGTTGAATTGGGAAATTCTGCCGCAGTTTGGTATGGTTCGTGGCTTTGCCCTAACGCTCGCTATTGGGGTCGCGACGAGCTTATTTACCGGCGTCGTGATTACGAAGAGGCTGATTAATTTTTTTTATAAATCGACTAAAGCATGATTGATTTTTTAAGACATACAAGGCTATACTTTCTTCTTTCGGCAATCGTCATTGTTTTGGGGTTATTTTCGATGGCGAGATGGGGATTTCGCTATTCGATCGACTTTGTCGGCGGCACTAACCAGCAACTCAAGGTGGCGCCGCATATAAATACTTCCGAGATCAAAAAGGTGTTTACCGATAATGGAGCTGAAATTGTGAAACTGGAAAAAAACGACAACAATCTGCTTCTAAGAACAAAAGCTCTCGACGAAAAAAAAGAAGGAGCCATTAACAGACAGCTGGCAGTTCGCTTCAAGAACGAGGTGCAGATCGAACGTTCAGAGACTGTCGGGCCGGTATTAGGGCGGGAAACCATGATTAAGACGGTAACGGCTTCGGTTGTTGCGATTTTAGGCATTTTAATCTATATGAGCTTTTCCTTTAAAAGTTTCCACTTTGCTCTGGCGGCGATTTTGGCCATGGTGCACGATTTTTTGGTTGTTATTGGCACCTACTCTTTATTTTCACATTTTTTAGGGGCCGAGCTCGACACGCTGTTTGTCACCGCGATTCTTACGGCAATGTCGTTTTCGGTGCACGATACGATTATCATTTTCGATAAAATAAGAGAGTATCGGCGGCTCGAAGGCATTGCCGATATCGAACGTTTGGTAAACCGTGCCCTGACCGAAACCCTGGTTCGTTCACTCAATAATTCAATGACAATTATTTTTATGCTGCTCGCCTTGACGTTGCTTGGCGGTTCAACCATCCGCTTTTTTGTGGCGACGCTTTTGGTGGGGACGGTGACCGGAACTTATTCCTCTCCCTTTATCGCCGCGCCGATTTTAGTATTTCTTGAAAAAAGAAAAGCGCGATGAGACAAATTCATAAACTGTTGACTGTTTTTATCGGGTGTGTCATACAGGACAACCGGGTGCTGATGGTTCAGCGAAATGAACCGGTGTGTAAAGACGCTCACCTTAAGTGGGAGTTACCGGGCGGAAAACTTGATATTGGTGAGTCGCCGGAAACGTGTGTAGTTCGGGAAATTTTTGAAGAGACCGGCCGGCGGGTTAAAATTGAACGATTGATCCCGCAGATTCAGGTAAATAATTGGCGATACCCGTGGGGAGTCCAACAGACAGTCATTATTTGTTACCGGTGCCGATACCTAAGTCAAAACGCGTCGGTCAAGGATCATCATGTTCTTAACGTCGAGTGGATACCGATTGCTGAACTTTCTAAGAAGCGGACGCTGTCGGGAACGGAAACATTTGTCAAACTTGCATTAGAATAAGGAAATGGAAGTACTTCGTTTTTCGTTGGGCCAACTGCAGACAAACTGTTATTTTGTTGTCCAAAACGGCGGTTGTTTACTGATTGATCCGGCTGACGAAGCGTCTTTTATTCTGGAGGAAATACAAAGAAGAAAGTTAAAATTGGTTAGAATAT
>JACQCK010000016.1 GCA_016201695.1 Candidatus Roizmanbacteria bacterium | reverse complement strand
CCAACCCCCACATTCCCAGCAACGATAAAGCCATTGGTCGGAGCCGCGATACCGGTGTAGCCAATAGCGACTGCTCCGGCAATATCAAGCTTGTTACTCGGTGAGGTGTAACCGATCCCCACATTCCCAGAGATGACCAATGAGTTTGACTGTGGTAAGGTTGAACCAGCATAAGTACCAATGGCAACACTGCCGTTAACGTCTAGTTTGTTAGCCGGTACAGTTGTCCCAACACCTAAGTGTAGTCCATCGTCATAACTGACTCCGGTTGAGAGGTTACTGGCCGATGACCAACGGGCCAGATAGTTAGCAATACCAGTGCCACTGGTGACGACACCCGCATTACAGGAGGAGATGATATTACTACTATCACTACAAAGAGCACCGACACCACTGGCATTGGTAGTGCCGACCTTAATCGTTCCTGATACATCCAACTTAGCTCCGGGACTGGTGTTGCCGATACCGAGATTGCCGTTATCCAAAATAACGAAGCGATCGGTACCGCTTGAATCATCGGTACGGAAAGTAAAGGCGGTGGTTGTCCCGGTTCCCCTGATATGAAGACGGGCAGATGGGGAGGAAATGCCAACTCCGGCGTTGCCGGAAACGATCAGTCCGTTCGTCGGGGCGCTTGTACCGCTGACTCCGGCGTAAGCGCCTATGCCAACGCCGCCGGCGACATCAAACTGGCTTTGAGGCAGCGTAGTGCCTATTCCGGCTTTTCCTGCGTTCAATTCTGATACGAACGCGTATTTATTGGATATAGTTCCGCTTCCGGTTGGCGCGGCGACATACTCGGCATAGAAATTGGTCACCGTCCCTGAGCTTGCCGAGAGGCCGTTATAAGTGCCATACAGATTTGTCAAAGTATTACTTGATCCGCCAGATAAATTGACCGTCGGAACAAAAAAATGGCCGTAAAGATTGGTTTGAGCCGAGTTTATGGCCCCAGAGAGAGTGGCAGTACTTTTTATGAGATACTGGGTGGCGGTGGCGGCTGCGGCCAGAGTGGGCGCGGCCGTAAGCTGGCCATTGCTATCAAAATAAGCGATGTTGGAACTGCTGGTGCCGGGCGGAAATCCTTGCAGTGTTTCGGCATTCAAAGCATAGCCGACATTGGCGATGTGTTGACGGGGCGTCATCTCGGCGTCAGTGCCGACAATCACGCCCAAATAGACATCCGCGTTACCGGTAAAGACATCGTTGGTTATGCCGCTGCCGCAGTCGCTGCCGATCAGCGAATTAAAAATACCGTCCTGATCGGGGGTAACCGAACAAGTTCCGGTTGTGTAGAGGTTGGGTGAAGTGGCTCCGCTTGAAGCGCTATAAAGTTGAAATTTAACGTTCGTTGCCGAAGTAATCGGATTACCCAAACTGTCGGTTAGTCTACCTTGAAAGGAAATAAATCGTGTGCCCGGAGTAGTTAACGAGGTCGGGTAGGCGGCAAAAGGGGTTTTGGCATTTTTAAAAAATTGATTATAGATCTGCCATGTTACTACGCTTCCAAGAACGAGGACAAGAACTAAAATAAGATAAGTTCTTACGCCAAAAGGCAAATTAAGAGAGCCTCTGTCTGTATTTTGCTTAGAAAAAGTCGTGGTTGCAACCGGACTTGATTTACGCTCTGGTTGAATCTTGGTCGAGGCATGATAATTAGCAATCACGGTTTGAATTTGCTTAAAATCCTCGTTGTTGATCTTGCCTTTTTGAAGAGCCCATCGTAAAAACATATCCACAGAAGCAAGCTTGAGTTTTACTTCCTCGGGCTTGAGTCCTCTTTTGCTAAGGACGTTCAGATAAGAAGAAATAGCTATCGCAGTGAGATAAGTTTTCATAAAATGCGAAAAATCCGTCTACTAAAGTGAACGCATTGATTTAAGGCTCCAAAAACGAGATTTCTTCATCCGGGAATAAGAAATCTCTCTTTCATTCGCCCGATAAGGATCGTCCTCGATGGCCGGATCAAGGAGCGCCTTCATCGAGTTTAATACCGTCAACACAATCTTTTTTGTGTATCTCATAGCCGGTTTAAAGGGAATTTATAATGACGAGAAACTCTTTTAAATTGCCGCTCAATTCCGGCCGCTCCTTTAAAAAGTCTTCAACTATTTGCTCGGTCTGAATTTTAGACTGCTGCAAAGCCGTAATATCCCTTAAAGGGTTAGCTTGAATCCAGCGTTGGGAAAGACAGAACGCTCCAAATCTTCTTAAGGTAGATAGACGTCTTTTGATAGTTTTAGAGGGAATATGTGAGTACTCCAAAAAATTAAGGTAGTCAAGGATTTTTTTGTGGGTAAAGGTTGATTGCAGGGATGCGATACTGCCAGTTATGAGGCTCCATTGCACAAAATAGCGCAGATCGGACAGATAGTTTCTAACCGAAATGCTCGAGAGATTTTCCGCAAGGAGAAATTGCTTGAATAGGGCTTCAAAATTATACTGATTATATAGACTGATCATACTTTAATATAATAAAACAATAATAATAACATTGTCAAGAGGTATTTACATAGTAGTATGATATGGTTTAGCGTAACATTCCAAACTCTACTCTATAATCCTATAAGCAATTTTAATCAGATTTAAACATATTAATGTAGCTGATTTTTATATATTCTAATATAACAACATATATCAATAAGCCCATAGTCATATCGTTCTATAGTAAGAATAAAATGCGGTCGTTTGCTCTCTTGACAAGCGAAGGCCAAAGTCTTAAGCTTAAAATATGTCCAAAAGAAATCTTTTCATCGGCTTCACAGTAATTCTGCTTTTTGTCTTTGTCTACGTCTTCTTTTACGAGGCATCCAGTATCTTTCGAAGCCGAGCCGAGACGGCGACGGTTGCCTTCTCGGTCGAGAACTCCTATATGTTTGTTACTCCTCTTCAGGCCCAGGCAAACGGCCAGGAGCGAATCAGAATCTCGGTTTTTATCCTTAGCAATCAGGGCGTTGGCGTGAGCGGTAAAAAAGTAATTCTTCGTAAAAATAACAGTCTTACCCTGTCCGAGGTGCAGCCGATTTCCGATCAGAGCGGCAAGGCACTTTTTGATGTTTCAGCCGCCAAGGCGGGCGAGTACTATCTTGAGGTAGAGGTTGATAATAAAAAGCTCCCGCAGGTCGCCCATTTAAGTTTTCGCTAGAGCGAGATCCGGCGGGATCATCAGGCTTTTTTTGGTAGGCAGAATATGGGGCAATAATAACTCACGTATACAATAGATACTCAAGAAAATAAGTTCGGCCAGAATAATAAACTCCAGTAAACGGGCAAAAACAGCGCTGATCAAGCCGATGACCCAGTGAACAATAATCATCCACCATGGTTCCACTTTGAAGTCTAAAACAATGCTCTTGGGTGATTTTTCCGTCTGATAGATCGTCTGGGCGAAGAGGCGATAGTCCTTACTGTTACTGGAAGGCAACTGAAAAGAGAAGTTGCCTTTATTATCTGTTTTAGCTTGAACGGCCGGAAAAGAAAATGCCTCAACCGGAGATATGATTGTTCGTGGCAGCAGGCTAAAGAGGGTTTTCTTTTCGTTCGTAAAAGTTGAAAGATCTAGCTTCGTACTTGGAATTGATTGACCGGAAAGGATAACGGTGTCGCCGACCGAATAAAAATTGTGATTGAGAGAAAGAGTAGGCGGCATGAGGACTGGGCCAATTGTCAAATCATAAGTTGTCGGCAGAGGTGGAAGACAAACCGGGCTTGTCATCCGACCAAACTGATCGCGGCTCAAAAGACAGGGTTCTTGGGAAGTTGTGGGAAGAAAACGGTCGTTAAAACTAAATCGACCCTTATTATCGGCCTCGGTCTCTTCGTGGAGGTTACTTGTTTCCAAAGTTACGACTGCTTTTGGCGAAGTATAGCCCCAGATAGTGAAATGGTAACGGCCGCCAATAATAACCGACGTGGCAACACTATTAGCAGAACCTAAGATGGCCGGCTTTGCTTGGTTTTGGTCGACAAAAATTTTAACGAGGGTACCGGTAGTGACGAAGAAGCTGAAAAAGAGAAGTTTTACAGCCGATTGGTAAGACATGGGATTACTCTTTCCGCCGGCGCAACTCTTCTTTAAGTTTTTCTATTTCCGACTGGTCTTTTAAGACTTCTTTTTCGAGAAGTTCTTCTTTTAAGGCGGTTTGTTTATAGAACGAGCGAACAATAAGAACGAGAATGGCTGCAGCGAGGATAAAAGCCAGGGCCAGCTTCCAAGGAAAAATAATTACCGGGACGGTTTTGGCGACGAGTGGTCCGTTTTTCCCAACTTGAGTCAGCAGGCCGAGTGAATATTTTCCCAGCATCCATTTTTGTCCAATCGTCGCCGAATAGGCGCGCGACGTCTCGGGAAAAATGCGAAGATCGGTCAGCGGCTGCTCGGCAACCGTTTTGCCAAACAGATTAACAAGGCTAAGCCGGCCCTCGGGTGAGATATGATAGTCGCCGCTGTTAAAAAGATCAAAGCCGACCGAAATTGGGCCATACTCTAAAAATGAGGGAGCGTTAAAGCGAAGTAGTCGCAGTCCTTCTTGACAGGCGCCGCGATTGACTCTGAAGTTAAGGAGCGCGCCAAGCTTGGTGCTGATAAGCGGAGCCGACTGGGTATTAAGTTGACCAATACGGGGAGCCAACGGCTGGGTTTCGAAGTAAACTATCGCGTATCGGCCGCAGGTATTAATTTCGGCCGGTGGAGTTATAAAAATATCGACCGTAACAAAATCGTTTGGGGCAATGGTCATGTTGCTGTAGCTTGTGGAAATCCAAGAGGCGGCCGCATATTTTGGGGTGATGCCCGGATCGTCAATGATAACCGGCGTTCCGTCTTTGTCATTAATGATATAGTCAGCGGCCTTAATTCTGCCGCTTATGAAACTCGTGCCGCGATTTCTGAATTGAATTTGGGTTCTGGTTCTTTTCCCCGGGGTAACCTCAACATCTTGAATCGACGGATAAGCCGTCAGCGGCAGTTCGGCCAGCTGCGCCGAAGTTTTTCTCGCCACCGGCAAGAGCAAAGTAAAAAAAAGAAGGCTGATAAAAAGCTTTTTTTTCATATTAAAATTTCGGCGTGGCAATATAGGTTAACTTATTATAATAATATCCGGCTTTTTGGTTAGTGCTCGCGGAAAGGCGATAACACGAATAGATGACGCTGCTACTGGTGGGGGAGGTCTTTGTCATCACGTTAACGGCCGAAGTGCTGAATGGCTTATATCCCTGCGAATAAGTGAAAACCGCGTCAGTGCCGGTTATGTTGGCCAGAGTGTAGCCAAAGCCATTAACGGTGGTGGTCGTCCAGGTCTGCGGCGAACTGGTGGTGCACGGACCGCTGTTGCAGGTCGTATCCGGAATAGTATCGACTCCGAGAGCGTCTCTTGAAAGTACAGCGTCTTCTTGTACCGTCAGGACATAACCGGTCGGTGTATTGGTGGTAATGGTATGAGTCTGGGCCATGTTGTAAAACGTATTGGTCGTAGTAATGGAGCCGAACGGTACGGTACTGCCGGTACTGTTTTGGTTAGGCGTACTGCCGCCACCTTGGGAGCCACAGGGGTTAGTATAGCTTGTGGTTACCGCGCCGATGGTGTAAGAAATGGCTTCTTCAACCGTCGCCGAGACAAACACGCCGTCTATCGGCGCCACTTTCATAATAGTTTGATCGTAGGTCGTCGAACCGGCGCTGTTTGTTGTTGATAGGGTGACACTGTAGGTATCGGCGACGCCGCGGGTATGACTGGTACTGGTTGGAGTGGGATTGATAAGCTGCAGCACCGCGGTCCCGGTTTTTCCGATCTGAAATGAATACTGTACTCCCTGGACCGGTCCGGAACTGCCGGTGCCGGCGGTAGAAATAGTGGCGGTAATAGTCTGCAAAGAACTGCCGGTTGAGAGCGTGGCGGCCGAAACGCTAAAGCCGGTCGTGACAAAACACAGGTTACTACAGGCAGACAGGGCGGGGGCCGGGCCGGTGCCGGCAATAAGGTCGGCAGGAAGCTGACTGGCGTCAAAACCGGTACTGTCGGGAATGCCATCGGCGGCATTACTCGAGGCGGCCGGAAAGGTAATCTGGATTTTCTCGCCGTTTGCCAAATTGGTCGCCGGTTTAAAGGTCACGGTAACGGTGCCCGATTGAGTCGAGACAATATTGTCTCCGGCGGCGTTGGCCGTTACTTTAATCGGTGTGAATCCGACCGAAGTACTGCTGATCGAGTTGTTAATTTTGTAGGATGTTGTGACATCGGTACAGCCGCTGCCGGCAATGCCGTTAAAGCAAATAGTATCGCCGGGAAATAAATTATTGACATCGGTGTCGGGGCCGGTAGAGTCGATGGTAAAAGTACTCGCGGCGGCCGCCACGCTGGCACTAACATGAGCTTTAAAAGAGAACCGTGAGTTACTCATCGTCGCAAAAGCAGTGCTGAAAGAAGTCGAGGCATAGGTAGGACCGGTGTTGAAAGCCAGAAAAAAAACGAGGGAAAAAAAAATAGCACTGACGAGAGAAAATATTTTTCTGAAAGATTTAATAGAAGTCATAGTTATTAATACATACTATATTAGTAAAAGTTATTTAGAGACGATTGTCAATAGGTACTTTGATAATTTGCTGTTGACAATTTTTTTCACGTCTGTTACAGTTTTTTCAATATGCTGGTTAAGGAAAGACGGACGAAAATTTTACTCGCGCTATTTCTTTTTTCTGACGTTAATTTTCATGAAGTTATTTTTGATGAGAGAGTCAAAAAAGTACTTGATCTGTCCTTCAATCAAAAAACCCGCGGCACTTTGTCAGCCTTAATCAAAGACGGTTTGATCGAAAAAACCGCCGATAAAGAGAATCAATACCGTTTAACCGATAACGGCTTTTTGAAACTGTGTTTGCACTTTCCTTTCTTTCGTTTTCTAAAACATAGTTGGGACGTGAAATCCCGGAGAAGAACCGCGATCTTCGCGACCGTCTGCGGCGGGAGATGCAGGGTTGGGGTCTTGGGCCGTGGCACCGATCTTTCTGGCTGACACCACACCCCATTATTGACGTATTGAAAGAACTTGTTTCCCAAAAAGAAGAGGAGCGGTATATCCAGTCTTTTGAGGCCGATCATGTTTTTGGCGGGCGTGAAATTCTTATTGAAAAAGTCTGGCAGAAAAGCGAACTTGATAAAAACTATCGGGGGATGTTTAAAAAGTGGCACGATGCTCTTTCGACTGACTCTGATAAGACGCTAAAACTCGCGACAGTCGTTTCCGAGTACATCGGCTTACTGCGGCAGGACCCGGGACTGCCAAAAGAACTTATTGGCGCCGGGTGGATCGGCTTTGAGGCCTACACTCTTTTTCGGGAAATACGGTCAATCCTTTTTTCATAACGGAAAAACAATCGTACCTTTTTCATCCGTCCGTTTAATTTCAATGTTTAAGCTTCTTAACAGAGCAATAATTTCAGCAGAAGGGTGATGGTAGGAATTGTGCCGGCCGACACTGATGAGGGCCACCCGCGGGTCGACTAACTTTAAAAAAGCGGCCGTAAGACCGTTTTTTGAGCCGTGGTGGGGTACTTTTAAAATGTCTGCCTTAAATAAAGATTTATGCAGCAATCCGAATCCGGCGTGCGTTATCTGAAATAGTCTGTCCGGACCGATATCTCCGGTAAACAAGATGCTTTGATTATGTATTTTGAGATTGAAGATTAGCGAAAAGTCGTTAAGGTTATCGCGGGTAAGGCGGAATTGTGAACCCGGTTGTTCCAGACTGTGGGAAAAAACAAAGTCACGGTTTGGAGCGAGAAAGTAGATGTAACCGCCGGAAAAATCTATCATATCGCCTTCATCAGGATAAAAAATCCGGACGTTATTTTTTAGTAGCTGTAATTTAATCTCCTGGAAAAACCGAGCCTTATTATCAATGGCCGGAAGATAAATATTCTTAATTTGATAGTGACGTAGGACCTCTACTATCCCGCCGGCATGGTCTTTTTGCGGGTGCGACAGAAAAACATACTCAATGGTTTTATCATAGAACGGCATATGGCGGCCTAAACACTCGAGAATACGCCGGTCTGGCCCGGCATCAATCAGGATGTCAATTTTGTTTTCAATCCTGACATAGGCGCCGTCTCCCTGGCCAACGTCACAGAAGGCAATAAAACTGCGGCGAGTGGCCAAAGATAAAGCCGACCAGTAAGCAACAACAGAAAGAGAGATAAAAAGAACAATCATCAGCGTTTTTCGTGAGAAAGGCGGTTCGTTCATTTTGGAATGCTGATTAGAGCATATGGAAAGCGGTTGAAGAGGTTGATAACGATAAGCGCATAGCTTGTTAAGACATAAACAACCAAGTGCGCAGGGTAGCCTAAAAGAAAATTAACTTTGCCAAGAATAACCGTAATAAAGCCAAAAAGCATGATCGGGGAGACGATCCAGCCGACAAAAAGAGTGGAGATTGGTGAGAGTAGGGATATTTGTCGGAAGGCGAGAAAAATAATCGGCGCGGTAAAAAGCTGGGCAAAAAATGAAGTGTAAAGTTCATTTTTTATAATTTTTAGAAAATTAGTGTGTTGACCAGAGTCATTTTTCCTCGCCACAATAATTCCTAAAGTTGCCGCATAGGATAAATACAGTGATACTGAGCTCAACCAGTCTGGAAAAAAAACGGCAATAACGAGCAAGGAAACAAAAAGAGCGATAATGGGTTCGGTTTTCCTGCCGAGTATAATTGTCACAAACGTGAAAGTAGTCATTAGGCCGGTTCTGACAACTGGGGCTTGTAGACCGACAAAATAAATAAAGCAAAAGACGACTAGTGTAGTTATCATAATTGATATATATTTGCCAAAATGAGCAGTAAGAGAAGCAACCAGCGAACACAACAAGGAAATATTCGTGCCTGACAGAACAACCATGTGCAGAAGGCCAACGGTTTTTAACTTAGAGTAGAGTTCACCCGAGGGTTTAAGGTTAACACCAAAAAGTATGCCGTTAGCTAAGGAAGCGTGTGGTTCACCGAGATACTTATCAATAACAGACGTAAATATATCAACGGTCATCAGTTAACAGTTAATTGGTCTTTTATTTTGTCATAGAGCCCCTTATTTATAATCTTTCTTTTCAGCAGTTCGTCGACGGAATGATACGGTTTTCCCTGCCCGATCTTTTGCGCCGTTGCTTCACCAACGCCAGGTAGGTGGGCAAGGTCTTCAAGACTAGCGGCATTGAGGTTAACTAGTGCAGTTGAACTTGGTGACGATGAGGAAGCATCAAGTAAAACGCCGTCGAGGTAGTTGGTGTTATGGTTGGATTCACGGTATAAACCGGCGCTAATCTCGGCGGTGGTGGGGATATATATTTTATCCTGATCGCGGACAAAACGGGCCAGATTGTAATTACGGTTAAAAAAATGGCGGTCCGCCTCAGCGGTAAGGCCGCCGGCAAGGTTAATAACATCTTGCAGTCGAGCCCCAAACTTTAAATCGTATACGCCGGGCTTGACAACTGCACCGGCCACCTCAACGGCGTTTGAGTGTGGAGTCTGACTGAATATCCGGGGGCGGTCATTCACTGGAGGATTTTGCGCCCGCGTTGTCTTAGCCGTTGCGATGAATAACCAGAGGGAACCGAAAGCGGTAACGAGGGCAAGAGTGATAAAGATAAGTTCCGTTTTCCGCCGCCTAATAAAATCAAGTAGCATTTCGCCAAAAGGACTCATAAGCTTTAGGATAAACGGAGTTATTCCAGTAAGTCAATCGAGTATAAGCGACAAAAGGACAAGGTTAAATCCTAATGAAGGTCTTTTACAATTATAATCCCGAAATATTTTTAAGACGTTTAATAATCAAGACAATAACGCCAAAGACTGACAAAAGTCCAACGGCGATACGGATCGGCAAAGCGATAAAAGAATCGGCGGCGTAAAGATTGGGTACGCCTTCCCCAAGCGAGACCTGGCTGACGAGTTTGTATTTGCCGATAAAAAAACCGGACAGGATGACTGACGCCAAAGGCGGGTTCGCAAGCTGTGCCGAAGGGGTAGCGTGGAGTACGCGCGACGATTGGCTTAGCACGTCTTCGGACTGGATGTCATATACTGCTTTTTCCCCAAAGCTGCCGATAAGACTAATGTTGCCGGTCGGCGTGATGAGATTGCGGCCGTTATTCTCCAAACGCAGCAGTACCGGTATTTTGTCGAAACTGTCAAAGAATTGAACCGGTAATTTAAAAAAAGGCAGTCGAATGCCTCCCAAAACACTGAAGCCGATGATTTTCCCCTTGGCCTCAACCTGACCGTCGGTGGAAACGGTAATAAGAATATTTGAGCCGATAGTCGCTTTCGCTTGAGAGAAAACCGAGCCTTCGTAGTTGGCAGAAGGCTGACTTTCTACCAATAAAGTATGATAGTAATCACCTTCCGGAGCTCCTTCGGGTGCGCGGATCCGAAGAAGAAGTTGAGTGCTGTCGTTGGTTTTTAGGAAAAACGGTTCCTCGAGTTTCAGATTTGAGTTTTCGAGACTAAACCGGATCGGTCCCTCAAGGTTGTTTTTTATACTGATCTTCCCCAAAGAGTCACTCGACTCAAAGTTGCGAAGATATGAATTAAGGATGACCGGATCACCCTTGTTTTCGACCCGGTAGGCAATTAAGATTGAGGCGCCAGGTTTCATGACAAGCTGCAGTAGCGGCGGACTGATGGAGAGGGATACCTGTTGAGCCAGGACCGGAGAGACGATTGCCGCCAGACAGTAGCTGGCAGTAACAAAAAATAAAGTCAATGGCAGAATCCAGTTCTTCATAACGGTTGTTTTAATAACTTGGCGTTGCCACAAAATTCAAAACGGTTTGATAAGTGCCGGCCGGTTGAGTCGGCCCGACGTTAGCTTTGGTGCGAAAGGTGGCTTGACGGTTGCGGCCGACATTACTGTTACTCATGATGACGGCCGGACTGCCGCTTGTTGCGCGATTAGGAAAGGGCCGGTAATAAGTGCCGTCGGTAAAATCAGCCGAAATATCCTGACCGGTCATCGTATAACCAAAACCGTAAGTGCTGCTTTGCACCCAGGGTTGAGCCGAGGAGACGGTACAGTTGCCGTTGTCACAGACGGTATCGGGGATAGCGGAAACGCCATTAAGAGTCTGTAGTTGACCTTCTTCAATGACCGTCACCTGGTACTGGCCGGCGGCCCCAAACGAGACCGTGAGTGTCGTTGGGACACTGCTTCCGTTCGTGCCGGAAACAAGACTGCCGAGATTGAGAGAAGTATTTGAAATACTGAAACTAAAAGGGATAAGAGAGCTGACGTATTGGAAACCGGCTTTGACGATATAAAAACCGCTAGCGCTGAACTGGTTGGCGGCCAGTTGGCCAAGCGTATCATTCAGTTTGTAATTGGCTGAACTTTTACTTCCGCCGGCAATATTGATGGTGGCCGCCTTGATCTTGTACTGGGCCGAGTCCATGTTTAGGGCGTCGACCGATTTGATGAAGACCGCTTCTTTTGTCAGCCAGACGTAGATAAAAAATACGAACGTACAAAAAATAAGTAACGTTTTCAGAACGTAACGGGCGTTCATAAGAAGACTATGATTTGTTTTCGAACTTTTCTATCACCTGCTCCATTTCATGGGTATGTTTTCGCATCTGTGACAGATCGTGATCGCCGACAAAGTTTTCTATCCGGTTATGGATTTCTTTCAAATGGTTTTTTAAAATAAGCGAGAGGAATAAAAATGTCTCTTCGTTGGTCCGGGAAAGTTTATTAACTGCTTTTTGGTGCTCGAGATATTCCTGGCCGAGCAGTAGGGCAAAGGGAGTAAGAAAGGCGAGCGATAAAATCGGCAGGAGGGTTTTCAGGCTTTGATTATCGGGCAGACTTATCAGTAAACAGATAATGAGCGTTAAAGTCGCCGTCAGCGAGATAATCGGTTCGAGAAGCAGGCTAAGGGAAAAAAGCAGAAAATAAAAAAGGAAAAAAAGCGGTGAATTTGCGCCGCCGGTTGAGACGACAATCGTAACAATGATAATACTGAATAGGACGGCTTGGATAAAACGAAGATGTTTGCCGAAAAGAATCATCCGGTGTAATAAAATATAGACCCCGATACAAAAAGCGATCAGTTGTACGTCATAGGCGGCCAGCGGTGATCTGGCAAAGACGAACGAGGCGCCAAAAACAAGGATAAGAATGGCCGAATGAATGACTTCAATTGGCATGTATTTACTATAGCAGGTTCTCTGGTACAATATCTATATGGACAACAAAACAACGATGGCGCAAAATTTCGGCGCCAATCTGATCGACGAGCTAAAAAAAGTGACCTGGCCGAACCGCCAGGAGACCATTCGTTTGACAACCGTCGTCATCGCAATCTCCTTGATTATCGGGATCTATATCGGTATAATTGACGTCTTATTGGCAAAAGCTTTAGAAGTCGTTACGAAATTTAGATAAGCAATCTGCGAGCGATTTTATTTTGTCATCATACTAGATCTTATGGACGATCAGTCAGCAAAGACACAACCGCAAATAGTAGCGGAGGAAGTTAGGGCCGCTTCGGTTACCCATCCCAACGCCAAGTGGTATGTCATACATATCCAAACGGGGTATGAAAATAAAGTCAAGCAGGCGCTCGAGCAGCGCATCAAAAGCCTTGGCGTCGAAGAGAAGATTTTTGACGTCGTGATTCCGGTCCGAGAGATAATC
>JACQCK010000015.1 GCA_016201695.1 Candidatus Roizmanbacteria bacterium | reverse complement strand
TATGTGCGGCATTGCCGGCTTTTACGGATTTCGTAACGATCAGTTGATTCAAAAATTCTCGGGTGAACTGGCCCATCGGGGTCCCGACGGCCAGGGTTTTTTTATCGACGACGAGGTCAGTCTTTTGAGCCGTCGCCTGGCCATCATCGATGTCGCCGGCGGCGATCAGCCGATTTATAACGAAGACCGTTCCGTCGCCGTCGTTTATAACGGCGAGATGTACAACTACCGCGAACTTAGAAAAGAACTGGAAAGAAAAGGCCACCGTTTCGCAACCAAGTCCGATACCGAAGTGATCGCGCACGGATATGAAGAGTGGGGAGAGAGATGTTTTGACCGGTTTAACGCCATGTTTGCCGTTGCCCTCTACGATAAAAAAAGGAAAAAGCTGCTTCTCGCCCGCGACCATTTCGGCATTAAACCGCTGTACTATTCTATTCTTAACAGAACCCTCGATACCAACATTTCTCAACTCCGTGGGCCTGCTCGCTCCGCTGCGCACGTCCCAAGTCGTTCGAAACGGGTATCTACGGGTTCTATGCAGAATAGCTTAATATTTTCTTCGGAAATTAAGCCAATTATCAATAGCGGTTTAGTAAAAAAAATACCCAATGGCAAAATTATTTATCGCTATTTGAGATACCGGATTCACGACGATTCCAGGGAAACTTTTTTTAAGGGAGTTTACAAGCTTATGCCGGGCGAAGTGATGGTTGTTAAAAACGGAAAATGGGAGATAAAGCCGTTTACGACCCTAAAAGGCGATCTCGAAAACAGCCGTCAGAGCGAAGGTTTTTCGCGCGCGGCCGTTTCACGGTTTACCGCGCAACTCACGGCGGCTGTACGTTCACGCCTTATTTCGGAGGTGCCGGTCGGGACCTGTTTATCGGGCGGGCTTGATTCCTCAACGGTCGTGGCGCTGACCAATCTTCTTCTTAAGGAAAAGGTCCGGGAAGCGGAGTCGGTCGGTAAAATCCAAAAAACTTTTTCGGCGGTTTTTCCCGGCGCCGTCAACGATGAGGAGGATTACATTGACACACTGGTGCACAAGGTTGGCGACCTTAAAAATTACAAAGTCAGGCCGACGTCGGAGCGGTTTTTTACCGAAATGGCCGACTTTGTCAGGACACAGGAAGAGCCGACGATCAGCACCGGCCCGTACGCCCAGTATAAAGTAATGGAGGAGGCCCACAAGTATGTGACGGTGGTATTGGACGGTCAGGGAGCGGACGAGATGATGGCCGGTTACTTGCCTTATTATTTTGTCTATCTTCGGGAGCTTTGGAAAACCGGCCGCTTTTTCAAATGGGGTCGGGAAGTAGCCGGTGCCCTCGACATAATCGCGAAGTATTTTTTAATCAAAGTCAAGCGTGTCACCGGACTTAAGCGGGACGTGAACGTGGAAAAAATGTTGGGCCGGGAGTTTGCCAAAAAATATCAGGATGAGCGTTTTTCGCCGACCCGGGACAACCTAAAAAAACGGCTTATTGAGGATATCTTTAGTAATAGTTTGCCGGCGCTTCTTCGCTACGAAGACAAAAACTCAATGCGCTTTTCCATCGAGGGCCGGGTGCCGTTTTTGGACTTTAACCTGCTGCGCTATCTTTTTTCTTTGGACAGCGAGGCGATTATTAAGGCCGGCTGGAATAAAAATATTCTTAGGGCGGCGGTCGCCGATTTCTTGCCGCCGAAGATCGTCAAACGCCGCAATAAGATTGGCTTCACGACACCCGAGTACGACTGGCTCGTGCGCCTGAAAAACCGGATTTACCAGATTTTTTTAAGCGAATCGTTTGTTGGGCGCCCATATTTTAATCAGAAAGAAGTGCTGCGGGCCTTTGCGGATTTTATCGCCGGGAAAAACGACGATACCTTACCCTTCTGGCGAATGTTAAATCTTGAGCTGTGGTTACGCGAGTTTATCGACGTCAAGCCGGAGAAGAAGTTAACTGATTCACTGATTAACGAGTTTCCCTATCAAGCCAATGAAGGAAAAAAAATAGCGATCCAAGTTGAGAGCAAGACCTACCAACGATACCCGATTAAAACCGACCTTTTCCAAAAAGGGGACGACTTTGCTAAAAAAATAGCCGAGCATATCAGAATATTTTGTCGTTCTCTCGAAAAAGGGCATCTGGATCCTAAGTTACGTGAGGATGACAGTGTAAGGAAACGATGGTTTGTCGCCGTGTCGGAGAAAGTTGTCGCGATTTCGCAAGGAAGATCATATTTTATTTGCCGGCCCGACCGTTCGCTCGATTGACGGGCCGACAGAGTACTCGCTTTACCCGGCAAACGTCTCGGCCAAGCTCGGACCGAAAGATCCGGCGGCGGCCGCCGAGAAAATTGACGCTGCCATCCGTCAGGCGGTACCTTCCCGGCCGGGCTTTCTGGGCGCGGTTATCATTGATGCCAACGATCTTGGCCGGAATGTGCTTGGGAATACGACTCCCCTGCCGGACAAGATTATCGAAGCGGTTTTCGCTGATAACCCTATGGGCCAGGGAGCCGAGCAAACTCCGATTGCGATCTGCTATACTGCCTGAATAAATATGGCGGAAGAAAAATTGACGCCGAACGAAGAAGCGTTAAGTCAAGAAATTGCGGCGGCGTTAACTAGCGGCGCAGTTGTGTTGTTGGCTTGTGCCACCTGTCCGCAAGTAATTTATGCCGCAAAAGAAGTAAGCCCGGTCACTCAAGCCGGGCTACGGTTGGCAGTAAGAATTCATAATCCAAGACATAAGTTAATCGAAGTCAACGGCGGACTTTCCAATTAAATATAAGTCATTGAATATTAAGTATAATGGTGTCATGGCAAAAAGAATTACCCTCACCAGAGATGAAATTATCCACCTGGCGAAACTCGCCGATCTCAACCTGACCGAAGAGGAGATAAAAAAATATCAGCAGGAGCTTTCCCAAACACTCGACTACATTGCCAATCTGGACGAGCTTGACACGAGCGCGGTTGAGCCGACCAGCCAGACAACCAACGATAAAGACGTCTTTTTTCAGGACGGCGCCAAAAACGACCGCCTGTTTTCCCAGGAAAAGGCGACCGCCAACGCCAAAAATAAAAAGAACAATTACTTTGCCGTTAACAGAATCTTATGAAGCTATTTGGTAAGTCACTGCTGGAACTCAAGAAGCTGGTTACGCAAAAAGAAGTGAGCGCGCCGGAAGTGTCGTCTTACTTTAGGAAGCGAATTGCAAAATATAACGGTGTTTTAAACGCCTTTCTTTCGGTCGTTGCGGAAGACGGCGGACTGCCGATTGGCGTTAAGGATAATTTCTGCACCCGCGGCGTCCGAACAACCGCTTCGGCGAAGGTACTCGACGATTTTATCCCACCGTACGAATCGACGGTGACCGACCGGCTGAAAAAGAACCAGTTGACGGTAATCGGCAAGACCAACATGGACGCCTGGGCACACGGTTCATCGACCGAAACTTCCGATTACGGCCCAACGAAAAATCCGTGGGACACGACGCGCGCGCCAGGCGGCTCTTCCGGCGGTTCGGCCGCCGCCGTTTCCGCTTATCTGGCACCGGCGGCCATCGGCTCCGAGACGGCAGGATCAATCCGCCAGCCGGCATCGTGGTGCGGCGTCGTTGGCCTGAAACCGACCTTCGGCCGTGTGTCGCGATACGGAGTCGTCGCCATGGGGTCGTCGTTTGACTGTCCGGGGCCAATCACCGCGACTGTCGAAGACGCCGCCTTTATCCTCGGTCTGATTGCCGGGCGCGACCGCTATGACGCTACCTCAAGTCCGCGACCCGTTCCCGATTACCTCTCGTCTTTGGCGGAAAGAAGGAAGCTGACCGTTGGCGTTGCCGAAGAATATTTTGACAGCGTGAACGTTGAAGTAAAAGCAGCGGTGGAAAAAGCGGTCGAGATTTTCCAAAAATTAGGCCACCGGGTAAAAAAAGTGCGCCTGCTGTCACCCAAATACTCGATTTCCGTCTATACCGTCCTGCAAAGAGCCGAAGTTTCGTCAAACCTCGCTCGCTATGACGGCATTCGCTATGGCGGCAGCCGGGCCTTTTTCGCCGCCGAAGCCAAGAAGAGGATTATGCTTGGCGCCTATACTTTATCCTACGGTTATTACGACGCCTTTTATAAGAAAGCACAGAAGGTCCGCACACTTATAATTAAGAATTTTAAGGAAATATTTAACGACGTTGACGTTATCATCAGTCCGACCGCTCCGATTACCGCCCTCAAGCTTGGCGAATTTGAAAAGTATCCATTTTTCGGCGAAGTAATGGACATCCTGAACGAACCGGCGGCGGTCGCCGGAATTCCGGCCGTTAATATTCCCTGCGGGACCGATACGAACGGTCTGCCGATTGGTCTTCAGATAATGGGTAACTATTTTAAGGAGGAAACTCTTTTATCGCTGGCTTATCAATTTGAAAAGGAGACCGAGTTTTTCGGTGTTATTAAAAAAGGAATTGAAAATTATAAAGACGATTAGTCGTCATCCTCACGGAAGTGAGGATCTTGTAAGTTTCCAGATTCCCGCTTCCGCGGGAACGACAAATTTTATGAAATACATTCCGGTAATCGGGCTGGAAATCCACGTCGAGCTGAAGACGGCGTCCAAGATGTTCTGTCAGTGTTCGGCCGATTATTTTGCCAAGCCGCCTAATTCAAATACCTGTCCGGTGTGTCTGGGGATGCCGGGCGCGCTGCCTGTCCCCAACGAGACCGCCGTCAACTGGACGATGAAGATCGGTAAAGCACTCAACTGTCAACTGGCCTCGCTAAGTAAATTCGACCGCAAACACTATTTTTATCCCGATTTGCCGAAGGGCTATCAGATCAGTCAATACGTTGAACCGATTGCGGTTAACGGTTACCTTAAATTGAAGGGAAAAAAATTTCGCGTTCAACGGGTACATCTTGAAGAAGACACCGGTAAATTAATACATTCGGGAAAGGATACGTTAGTTGATTTTAACCGTTCCGGCGTTCCATTGGTGGAAATCGTCACCGAACCCGATTTTGACAACTCCAACGACGTCAAGGAATTTTTGCAAGAACTACATACAATTATTAAATATCTCGATGTGTCGGATGCCGATATGGAAAAAGGCTCGATGAGGTTGGAGCCAAATATATCGGTCCGTGTCTGTCATCCCGGACTTGATCCGGGCTCTCAAAAAGATTCTCTCGTTCACGAGAATGACAAGCTTCCTTTACCACCTTACAAGGTCGAGGTAAAAAATATTAATTCTTTTAATTTCGTAAAAAAAGCCATCGATTACGAAGTGAAGCGCCACCTTGAGATATTGGAAAAAGGTGAGACGCCGATTCAGGAAACACGCGGCTTTGTTGAAGCCGACTCCTCGACCAAAAGCCAGCGCTCCAAAGAAGAAACGCATGACTACCGTTATTTTCCCGACCCGGACATTCCGCCGCTGAGTTTTAGCGCCGACTACTTATCGGCGACTGTCGGTTCGCTGCCCGAACTGCCGGCGGCAAAGACCAACCGGTTCATTAAAAAATTTGGTTTAAAAGAGGCGGACGCGTTCCTACTGACGAGAGATAAGGAAGTCGCCGGATATTTTGAAAAATGCCTTACGTTGGTCAAAGGCAGCCGTATCGTCGAGGACCTTCCGCAAAAACTTGCCAACGCGATTCTAAATAAAAGAGTGACGCTAAACCTGGGTCCGGACAAATTTGTACAGTCGGTCGTTGAGCTGTATAAACCTAAGGCCACTGATATGGAAAAATTAGACGCCGCTGTTAAAAGCGTTCTTGCCAAGAATCAGTCGGCCGTCGAGGAGTATAAAAAGGGTAAAGAGCGAGTGATCATGTTCCTGGTCGGCCAGGTAATGCGCGAAATGAAAGGCCAGGCCGACCCGCTAAAAGTTAAAAAAGAACTAGCCGGTAAATTAAAACGTTAAGGATTAATCCTGTAAACAATATGTCTTTTGTTCACCTTCATAATCATACGCAGTACTCGCTTCTTGACGGTATGTGCCGGATTGACGACCTGTTAGGCCGCGCGAAGGCGCTTGGCATGCCGGCTGTCGCCCTGACCGATCACGGCGCGCTTTACGGCGCCTTCGAATTTTATCTGAAGGCCAAAGAGATCGGGATCAAGCCGATTATCGGGGTCGAGGCGTATAAGGCAAAAAAATCTCGTCACGACAAGCAGGCGAATGTTGATAAGGACCAGTTTCATTTGTTGTTGCTTGCCAAGAATAATACCGGCTATCGGAATCTCTTAAAACTGGTCACCGAGGCGCACCTGAACGGTTTTTATTACAAGCCTAGAGTCGATTTTGAGATTCCGGAAAAATTTCACGAGGGGCTGATCGCGACTTCCGGCTGTCTGGCGGGCGAAATTCCGGCGTTACTCGCCGATCGGCAAGTCACCGAGGCCGAGCGAATTTTGGAAAAATACCTGGCTATTTTTAAAGGCGATTTTTATCTGGAACTTCAGCGCCATCCGAATATGGAAGTGCTTGACCGCGTCAACGACGACCTGATCAAACTGTCGCGAAAGTACGGCGTACCGCTTGTCGCCACCAACGACGTTCATTATCTCGACCGTGAAGACGCGTATGCGCAGGAGATTCTTCTCTGCATTCAGACTCAACGGGCAATCTTTGAGAAGAACCGGCCCCTTTCCATGATCGATAATCCTGATTTTTATTTTAAAACGGCCGAGGAGATGAAGGGGCAGTTCATTGATATTCCCGAGGCGGTTGAAAATACCCTAAAGATTGCCGCGCAGTGTGATGTGGATATTCCTTACGGCAAGCTCATTCTTCCTCATTTTCCGACTCCGGACGGTAAGTCGGCAGACGAGTATTTACGCGAGCTTGTTTACAATAATATCGATCGGGTCGGCCGCTATCCGCTTGACGCCGTAAAAAAAAGGGTCGACTATGAACTCGACGTCATGATAAAAAAAGGTTACGCGGCCTATTTTCTCATTGTTCAGGACTTTGTGAACTGGGCCAAAAACAAAGCGATCGCGGTCGGGCCCGGCCGCGGTTCGGTGGCCGGCTCATTGGTCGCGTACCTGCTGCGGATCACCGATATCAATCCGCTTGAGTATAATCTGCCGTTTGAGCGTTTCCTTACTTACGAGCGGCCGACTCCGCCTGACGCCGATATCGACTTTGCCGATATCCGGCGTGAGGAAGTACTGCGTTATGTTATTGAAAAATACGGCGTCGATCGGGTCGCCCACATCATTACTTTTGGCAAAATGGAGGCGCGTCTTGCGATCCGTGATGTCGTCAGGGCGCTTGGAATGTCTTATGCGCAGGGTGATCGGTTGGCAAAAATGATTCCGCAGGGCAAGCAGGGGTTCGCCATGACTATTGCCCAGGCGCTCGAAGAGTCGCCGCCGCTAAAATTCGCCTACCAGACGGAAAACGACAGCAAAAAGGCGATTGATATCGCCCAGAAAGTCGAAGGTCTGCCCCGCCATGCTTCGGTTCACGCCGCCGGCGTCATCATTACCGATAAGCCGCTGATCGAATATGTCCCCCTTCAGCGCGAGGCCAAGGAGGGAAAAATTATTACCCAGTTTGACATGTACTGTCTGGATCTGAATTCCGTTTCGGCAAATAAAGCCCTCGGCCTTTTGAAAATTGATTTTTTGGGCCTTCGCAATCTGACTATTTTGGAAGAGTCGCTGGAATATGTAAAACAACAGACCGGTAAAAAGATTGATATTCACGAAGTGCCGCTAGATGACAAAAAAACGTTCGATCTTATTTCCCGCGGCGAAACCATCGGCGTTTTTCAGCTTGAGTCCGGGGGAATGAGGCGTTTAGCCAAAGATCTTAAGCCCAATAAAATGAGCGATATCTACGCGATGGTGGCGCTGTACCGACCGGGGCCGATGGACCTGATACCCGCTTTTCTTGAGGGCAAGAAAAACCCCAAAAAAATCCGCTACCTTCACCCGGACTTAAAAATAATTCTTGAGGAAACCTACGGCGTCCTTGTTTATCAGGAACAAGTGATGCAGATCGCCAACCAGTTGGCCGGCTACACCATGAGCGAAGCCGACCAGCTTAGACTGGCGATGGGCAAAAAGAAAAAATCATTGATGGAGAAAGAAAAAAAGAAGTTTCTTGAGGGCGCCGCCAAAAATAAGTACACGAAAAATCTGGCCGAGAGTATTTTCAACTTCATTGAAAAATTTGCCGCCTACGGGTTTAATAAGGCCCATTCGGCCTCATATGCCTTGATTGCCTATTGGACGGCTTACATGAAGGCCAACTACCCAGTTGAGTATATGACCGCTCTTTTAAGCGCGGAGCTGCAAGGGGTCGCCGGCCCGCAACGCGAAATAAAAATGGCCCAGGCACTCGAGGAGTGCCGACGGATGGAAATTAATGTCCTCCCGCCGGAAATAAATAAGTCGCAGGAGGATTTTGCTATCGAAAGTAACTCTGTCCGTTTCGGGCTGTCGGCCATCAAAAATATCGGTCGGGCGGCCATTGAATCAATTCTTGAGGGCCGCCAAAAAGGGCCGTTCACCAGTTTTAAGGATTTTCTTTATCGGGTCGACCTTCGAAGAGTAAACAAAAAAACCGTTGAAAGCCTGATCAAAGCCGGAGTTTTTAGCCTCTTTGCCAATCGCGCTTCGCTTCTTTCTTACTACCCGATTCTTGTCCGCGAGGTCGCGGGCTTAAAAGATGAACGGGAAAAGGGCCAGTTTGGCCTTTTCGGTACGGGGGACAAACTGAATTTAGAGGACAGTTTTACCCAAGTCGCAGAGTTTGGAGAAGATGAGCTGTATAACATGGAAAAGGAGGTTATCGGCTTTTTGATTACCAAAAATCCGCTTCTCAAGTATAAAGCGGTCATTGACAAAAAAATCACTAAGAAAATCGGTGACATTCATCCCGAGGACGTCAACGCCACTCTGGTGCTGGCCGGGATTGTGAGCGGCAAAAAGATAATCAAGACCAAGAAAAATAACGCCGAGATGTCGTTTCTGAATTTATTTGACGAGACCGGAGCGATTGAGCTTATTGCTTTTCCCAGAATCTACGCGCAACTTAAAGATATACTGGCGATCAACCGCGTTATTATACTCAAGGGTAAGATTAACGATCGCGACGGCCGATTAAGCGTCATTATTGATAACGCCGTCGCCCTTGACCGCCGTTAATATGAAAATAAACCGAAAGCCCAGTCCATACTTAGTTTTACCCCGCCTTGACGAAGACCGACCCGGTTTCACGTTGACTAATAAAAAGACAGATGATACAATGATCTCAACAAAAAATAAGTTCGTCATGACAAGTAGCGGTGAGATAGAGCAAGTGCCGGATATTCCGAAAAAAGAAGCACCTAAAAAAAAACCAAGTTATGTTGCCGACATTGGCTTTTACCTATTAACTCCCATTTTGGCGGGAGTTTTTTTGGGTCTTTTGGCGGACAAATGGCTGCGGACAAAGCCGGTTTTGACTTTGGCGGGAATCGGACTGGGGACGATCGCCTGTTTTTACAATTTAATACGGATTTTAAAAGATGAGTAAGGGACCGCACATCAGCATTCGGCCGGAGACGATTTTGTCGTTGGGGACTTTCCCAGTCACCAATACCTATCTGACGGGCATAATCGTAATCACTCTGTTTATCATTCTGGCCATTTACTACAATTTACAGATGAGTAAGGAGCGTAAATCCGGGCTGTTTTATCTCATGCACTTTGCCGTAAAGAACCTATATTCTTTTTTTGTCACCGTGGTGGGAGAAAATATCGATATTCTTTTTCCGCTCCTCGGTTCGCTATTTTTTTACATCCTCCTTCTCAATTGGTTTGGGCTCCTGCCAGGGGTAGGCAGCCTGCTAATTCGTGTAAAAGAGGCCGGAGGATACGCGATGGTGCCGCTTTTTCGCGGCAGTACCACCGACTTGAACACGACCTTGATTTTGGCGATCATCGCTTTTCTTTCGATTCAATATTACGGAATCAAGTTTATCGGGCCAGCCGAATACTTCAAGAAATTTTTTAATTTCTCGAATCCGATCTCCGCTTTTACCGGTATACTCGAGGTTGTTTCCGAGTTTTCCCGGATTATCTCATTTTCTTTCCGACTTTTTGGTAATATATTTGCAGGTGAGGTAATTTTGGCAATCATTGCTTTTTTGATTCCGGTATTAGCCTCTTTCCCGTTTCTGATTCTCGAGATTTTCGTCGGCTTTATTCAGGGATTTGTTTTTGCGATGTTAACGGCGGTATTTATAAATTTGGCCGCTCAAAAAGCTCACTAAGGAGGTGCTTAATTATATGTCAACCGAAGCAACCAAACTGCTTGCGACCGCGCTTGCAATCGGTATCGGGGTAATCGGGCCGGGTATCGGTATCGGTATTATCGGCGGAAAGGCAGTCGAGGCGTTGGGACGAAATCCGGAAATGGAGTCTTCCATTCGTAATACCATGATCCTGGCGATTGTATTTGCGGAGTCATTGGCAATTTTCGCTTTAGTCATTGCCCTGATCTTGAGATTTATCTAAGGCACCTTATTTATTATGGAAAATTTAGGCATCGACGGAAAATTATTACTGGCGCAGCTGGTAAATTTTGTCCTGTTTTTCTACATTTTCAAGCGATTTATCGCCAAGCCGTTTGCCGCCTTTTTAAAGGGAGAGGCGGTTAAGGAAAAGGAAAAGCAAAAAATTATGGACGAGATTAAAGAATCCGAGTTGGCCTTTGAAGTACAGAAAAATGAAATGAAACTCCAGATGAGAAAACAGCTTGACGAGGCAATAAAAAAAGCGAAGGACTCGGCCGAAAAAGTCCGCGCCGATCTGATTGAGGACGCGAAAAAAGAAGCGTCGGTTTTAGTTGAAAAGGGTAAAAAGCAGATCGTCGAAGAGAGAGTGGCGATGCAGCGGGAGATGAAAAACAAAGTTTCCGAGCTCGGTTTGTTTTTAGTCAGCGAATCACTCAAGGACTACTTGGATAAGGACGCTCAACAGGCATTGACGAAATACATTCTTAAAAATTTAGAGCGCTCGGTTTCGTCCTCATGATTTTATGAAGCTAGATCCGCAGACACGCCTCGAACTAAAAATGCTTTTTCAGGAAAGGCTGGACCGCATCAAAGAGCGGGTAACCGTTGTCTCTTCGCATAAGCTTACCGATGAAGAGATCTCGCTGCTTTTCAAAAAAGTCGGACCGGAAAAAAAACCCAGAGAAGTAGAATATGTTGTTGATAAGTCGCTTTTGGCGGGAATTGTAGTAAAAATAGGATCAAAGGTGATGGATTTTTCCTTAAAAGGAAGATTAAACAATTTACAAGAAACCATGTATGAAGTTACTTGATCAATATCTTAAGGAATTAGAGACAGAGCTTTCTAAACCAAAAAAGAAAACTGCCGTTCAGGAAACAGGAGCGGTTACGCAGGTAAAGGACGGCGTGGCGATCCTTTCCGGACTCGATAATGTTGGCTACGGCGAGATTATTTATTTTACCAACGGCCTTCGTGCCTATGTGATCGATTTGCTGGAAGATGAGGTCGGGGCGATCGTTCTTGGCGACTACTTGAAGCTAAAACATGGCGATACGGCCCGCGGCTCCGGCGAGACTCTATCAGTTGGCGTTGCCGACGAAATCATCGGCCGGGTGGTCGACCCGTTGGGTCGGCCGCTTGACGGAAAGGGAAAAATGAAGGCAAAAAAATCATACCCTTTGGAAAAAATTGCGCCCGGCGTCGTATCGCGCCAACCGGTCACCACTTCTCTTCACACTGGTATTAAGGCGGTTGACGCGCTGATTCCGATCGGCCGCGGCCAGCGCGAATTGATAATGGGCGACCGTGGGACGGGAAAAACAACGATTGCCCTGGACACAGTTCTTGCCCAGAAAAACGAAGGAGTTATCGCCGTATATTGTGCTATTGGCCAAAAGAGCTCAAAGATTGCGGCGACAATGGCTCTCTTGCAAAAAAATAATGCGTTTGACTACACGGTGGTCGTGGCCGCTACTTCCTCCGATCCGGCCAGCGTCCAGTATCTGGCCCCCTACGGCGCCTGCGCTATCGCCGAGTATTTTATGGATCAGGGAAAAGACGTGGTGATAGTCTATGATGACTTATCTAAACACGCCTGGGCCTACCGTGAAATTTCGCTCATCCTCCGCCGGCCGGCCGGCCGAGAGGCTTATCCGGGTGACGTTTTCTACCTGCACTCGCGCCTGTTAGAGCGTGCCTGCCGCTTAAACGATAAGTTGGGTGGCGGTTCGATCACCGCGCTTCCCATTATCGAAACTTTGGAAGGGGATTTATCGGCCTATATTCCAACAAACGTTATTTCCATCACTGACGGACAATTGGCGCTTGATGCCGATCTTTTTAACTCGGGTAATCGCCCCGCCATCAATGTCGGACTCTCGGTCTCCCGCGTCGGCGGTAACGCGCAGACCAAGGCGATGAAAAAAGTAGCCGGCCGCTTAAAACTTGATCTGGCGCAGTACCGCGACATGGCCGCTTTTTCCCAATTTGAATCCGATCTGGATCCGGAGACAAAAAAGCTGTTAAGCCGCGGCGCGCGCCTGACGCAGATACTGCGCCAAAAAAAGAACGTCCCCTACGATCTTTCTCAAGAAGTAGCGATCATTTGGGCCGCCAGTGGGGGTTATCTTGATGAGGTACCGCTTGACAAGATTGAGGAGTTTGAGAACCGTTACCTACAGGATTTACGGTCGCGGGGAAAAAAACTGCTGTTGAAAATAAACAAGAATAAATTACTGGACGAAAGCGATGAAAAAGAGTTAAAAAAGTTTGTCAGCGACAATCTTTTCTTATGAATTTACGCCAGGTCCGCAAAAAAACCAAATCCATCTCAAACGTCAGGAAAATTACCAAGGCGATGGAGCTGGTTTCCGGTATAAAAATGAAAAAAGCCCAACTGATAGAGCTGGAAGGCCGCCCTTATCGCGAGAGTCTTAAGCATATCATCAGCAAAATTTCGCCGGGAATAGACGAGAAAATGTCAGTTCTCCTTCAGGCGCCCGAGAGCTCGTCGGCTAAGGAGCTGTGTATTTACGTCAGCGCCAACAAAGGTTTGTGCGGCGCTTTTAACATCAACCTTTTCCGTTATCTGGTTAAAAATATTGCTTATGAAAAAGCCGATTTTATAACCGTCGGCCGGAAAGGGGCCGTTATGGTCGGTAAATTGGGCCGGCCGATTGTTGCTGATTTTTCAGCGACCGCGCCGCTTGATGAGGTTTCGGCGATTTTCCAGATGGCGCTGACCAAGTTTGTCGCACGAGAATTCTCGAGAGTGATCATTTTATACAACCAGTTTATTTCGACCTTAAAATCAGCCCCGCGAACCGAAGTCCTTCTGCCAATTTCACTTGACTTTCAACCCGAACAAAAGGAAAAAAGTAACCGGCTAACCGGCGCCGATTATCTGGTTGAACCGTCGGCGGAAGAAATCATCGAAGCGGTTTTGAAAAGCTTTGTTGAAGACCGCATCAGGGGGGCAATCATAAGCAGCGAGGCCGGCGAACATTCGTCGCGGATGATCGCCATGAAAAACGCCACCGACAATGCCGAGGATGTTATCTATAATTTTTCGCTGCTCGGTAACAAGCTTCGCCAAGAAAAAATTACCAATGAACTTTTGGATATGGTGACGGCTAAAGAGTCGGTTGAGGGCAATTAATAAGTTTTTATTATCGGTCAAAACATTATGAACGGAAAAATTATTGCGGTCAGGGGAGTCGTCGTTGATGTCCAGTTTTCAGAAAAGCACACACCAAGGATTTATGATGCGCTGACGATCGACGATCAGTCGGCCGGGCGAATAACGCTGGAAGTCGAGGCAATTCTAGGAGACGGAGTGGTGCGTACCGTCGCCATGGGCAATGTTTTCGGAATAAAGCGGGGAACGGAAGTGCAAAATACCGGCGGGCCGATCAAAGTGCCGGTTGGCGAAGAAGGGTTGGGTCGTATTTTTAATGTGCTCGGTGAACCGATCGACGAGGGGCCACCGGTCAAAACCAAACACCTGGCATCAATTCACGCCTCCCCGCCCAGCCTCATTCAGCAGTCGCCGGAACAGGAAATATTCGAAACAGGGATCAAAGTCATAGATTTAATAGCGCCGTTTATCAAGGGTGGCAAAGTCGCCATCTTCGGCGGCGCCGGTGTCGGTAAGACAATTCTTATTCAGGAAATGATTCACAACGTCGCCAAGCAGCACGCCGGAGTTTCGGTTTTTACCGGCGTTGGCGAACGCAGCCGCGAAGGGAACGATTTGTGGAAAGAGATGAAGGAAACCAAAGTGCTCGATAAAACAACGCTTGTCTACGGCCAAATGAACGAGCCGCCGGGCAACCGGTTACGCGTCGCCCTGACTGGCGTTACCATGGCCGAGTACTTCCGCGACAAGAAAGGCCTGGATACGCTTTTATTTATCGATAATATCTTCCGATTTGCCCAAGCCGGTTCAGAGGTTTCGGCACTTCTTGGGAGAATTCCTTCGGCCGTCGGCTATCAGCCGACTCTGGCTTCGGAAATGGCCGCACTGCAAGAAAGGATTACCTCGACCCATCAAGGTTCAATAACTTCACTGCAGGCGGTCTACGTGCCGGCGGACGACTATACCGATCCGGCGCCCGTTGCCACTTTTGCCCACCTTGACGCTTCAATTGCCCTTGAGCGTTCGCTTGCCGAACAAGGTCTGTATCCGGCCATCGACCCGTTGACTTCCAGTTCGCGGGCGCTTGATGTCGATATTGTCGGCGAGGAACATTACAGTGTCACTAAAAACGTTTTGAAAACTTTGCAGCGTTATAAAGATCTGCAAGATATTATTGCCATTCTTGGTATGGAGGAACTGTCGGAAGAAGATAAGGTGACTGTGGCCCGGGCGCGTAAAATTCAACGCTTTCTGACCCAGCCGATGTTTGTCGCCGAACCATTTACGGACCGACCGGGAAAGTACGTTACCGCCGCCGAGACCGTCCACGGCTTTAAGGAGATCCTGGAAGGCAAGCATGACGATAAAACAGAAGGAGGTTTCTGGATGGTCGGAACGATTGATGAAGTCAAGTAATATGCCTAACAATCTGCATCTTAAAATCATTACTCCCCGAAAAGTTGTACTCGAGGACGAAGTGACAGCAGTAACCGCTCCGGCGGCGGCGGGAGAGATTACTGTTCTGCCCCGTCACACGAGCCTGTTTGCTCTTTTAAAAGAGGGCATTGTCAAGATCAAGTATGTCGGTCGGGAAGACTTTTTGGCAATCGGCGGCGGCTATCTCGAGACAGACGGGAAAGTGCTTAATGTCTTGGTCTCCCGCGCCTACCACCAAAGTGAGATTGACGAACGCCAGACGGAAGAGGCGATAAAAAACGCCAAAAAAATCCTCCTCGAGAGTAAGGATGAAAAAACCAGAGCCGATGCCCTGACTCTTCTTCGCCGTTCGACCATTGACTTAAAGCTGATTAAAAGACATAAGTATCGCGGTTAAGTTGTAGAAAAATAAATGACATTAATTATTGTCGAATCACCAACAAAAGCGCGGACCTTCAACAAAATCTTAAATGGCCAGGACTTTTATGTCTTCGCGACCATGGGACATGTTCGCGATCTGCCAAGCAGCCGTCTCTCCATCGACTACGAGCATAACTTTGCGCCAAATTATAAGGTTATCAAAACAAAACAGAAAATCGTTGACGAGCTGATGGAACTTGCCAAAAAAAACAAGGAAATCATCTTGGCGACCGACCCGGACCGCGAAGGTGAGTCAATCTCCTACCACGTCGCCTTTTTACTGGGACTAATTAATGAGAAATGGCCGCAGAGCAGCTTTAAAAAAGGCTTAGCCGTTAAACGGATCGTTTTTCATGAAATTACCCCTTCGGCACTGAAGTCGGCGCTTGAAAAACCGGAGGGACTTCGTTTCAACCTGGTCTATGCCCAGCAGGCAAGAAGAATACTGGATCGCATTGTCGGTTACGAGCTGTCGCCGTTACTATGGAAAAAAATTGGCAAGAATTGGTTGTCGGCCGGCCGCGTCCAGACCGTCGCTTTACGGCTTATCGTTGAGCGCGAAAAAGAAATTAAAACTTTCACCCTGGAAGATTATTATCAGTTTATCGGTACTTTTCAAGACGGTCAGCGGATCGAAGCCAAACTCGTTGCAAAAGACGGGATCGCTTATGAACAAAAGTTTACCAAGCAGCTGTTTACCGGTGACTATACTTACAGTAAAACTACGATCGACAAGCCGCATGTTGACGCGATTAAATCAGATCTCTTGGCCGATCAATATTCGGTCATAGAGATAAAAGAGTCGGTGGTAAGCCGCAATCCGCCGCCGCCGTTTACCACCTCACTTCTCCAACAGGAGTCATTTCACCGGTTCGGCTACTCCCCAAAGATGACCATGAGGCTCGCGCAGAATCTGTACGAACACGGGCTGATTACCTATCACCGGACCGACTCTTTTAATTTAGCCGACCAATTTGTTATTAAGGCAAAGGACTTTATCGTCAAAAGTTTTGGGACGGAATACGCCCTGCAAACGCCGCGCGGATACAAGACAAAATCAAAAATGGCTCAAGAAGCGCACGAAGCTATCCGACCGACCAAATTAGCTAAAGAGGCCGCCGATATTGAAATCAACGGCAAGATAATCACTGCCCACCAAAAACTCTATAAATTAATTTTTGATCGGGCTGTCGCCACCCAGATGAAAGAGGCGTCGGTTAAAAACATAAAAATCACGGTTAAAGGAGGAAAGGGGTATGAATTTGAAGCAGCAATGCAGCAGGTGCTTTTTGCCGGATTTCTTCGCGTTTTAGATCCAGACTTTGCCGCCGCCAATAAAACTACTCACTGTTTGCGGCAAGGGGAAGTGGTAAAGTTGTTGAGTCTGGATGTTAAGGAGAGTGAGACTAAGCCGCCGCCGCGGTTTAACGAGGCCTCACTCATTAAAACACTCGAAGAGAAAGGCATCGGCCGGCCGTCGACGTATGCTCCGATAATTTCCTTAATTCAGGATAAAAATTATGTCGAGAAAGAAAACCGCGCCTTTTTGCCAACACTTTTGGGCACGGTCATCTCCGACTACCTGTCGAACGCATTTCCGACCCTATTTGCGCTGGATTTTACCGCTAAAATGGAACAGGCGCTTGACGAAATTGCCGAAGGCAGTAAGGAGTTGGTGCCGCTGTTAACGGAATTTAATACCCCGTTCCAGGAAGAATTGAAGGTAAAAAAAGACGACAAAGAAGTGATTGACGTTGAGCAGAGGGTTGACGAAAAATGTCCGCAGTGCAACTCACCGCTCGCCATCCGCTTTTCAAAGTTCGGTAAGTTTATGGGTTGCACCAATTTTCCGACCTGTAAATTTACGAAGGCATTTTTACAGATAGTCCCGAATAAGTTTTGTCCGGAAGACAACGGTAAAATTGTAACGCGTTACACCCGAAGCCGCAAAAAATTCTACGGCTGTGAAAACTACCCAACCTGTAAGTACTCAGCCTGGAAGTTGCCAATATAGTCGAATATGATTGGAAAAATAAAGGGAAAACTGCGTGAAGTCGAACTCAATACCGGTCTTGTTGAGACGTCGGGCGGCGTATTTTACCAGGTATTTTTTACTCCCCAGTTTATTAACAAAACGCCTTTGGGCGGGATGGTTGAGTTCTATACTTATTTGCAGGTAAAGGAAGATGCGCTGGTTCTTTTCGGCTTTGAGTCTAAAAAAGAAACGGGAATGTTTAGACTGCTTCTTACTGTTCCGGGCGTTGGGCCAAAGACCGCTTTCAATGTCATTTCCTATTCAGCTGTCGATGAACTGATCGCTGCTGTTCGCTCAAACGACTCGTCTTATTTCCTGCGCATTCCCGGACTCGGCAAGAAAACCTCACTAAAAATAATTCTCGAACTGTCACCGAAGTTGGCCGGCGAACTTGATATGAGCAAAATGTATTTATCGGACGATGATAAACTGGTTGTTGACGCGTTGGTCGCTCTGGGCTTTAAAACGGTCGAGGCGCGTAACGCTCTTCAGAGGATCCCGGTTGGTTTGTCGGTCGAAGGGAAAATAAAGTCGGCCCTCCAAGTAGCGACGAATCCGCAGAAAAAGGTATAATGACGTATGGCAAAAAAAACTGTCAGCGAGGAAAAAAATCTTCGTCCGCAAAACTTAAAAGACTACATCGGCCAAAACAATGTTATAAAAACGCTTAGCGTCTTTACCCGCGCGGTCAATGGCCGGGGCGTCCCGTCCGAGCATATTTTATTTTACGGTCCGCCCGGTATCGGTAAGACTACCCTCGCTCATGTCATCGCTCATGAACTCAAAGGAGACATAAAGGTGACGTCCGGGGCGGCAGTCGAGAAAAGCGGCGATTTGGCGGCGATTTTAACCAATTTAAAAGACAATGATATTTTATTTATTGACGAGATTCACCGAATTCCCAAGGGAGTTGAAGAGACTCTCTATCCGGTTATGGAAGAGTACATTCTCGATATCATTATCGGCAAGGGTCCGTCGGCGCGTACGGTGCGTTTGCCGATACCGAAAATAACGATTATTGGCGCAACGACCAAACTCGCATTGCTGTCGGCGCCGATGCGCGATCGTTTTGGACTTCTCTTGCGACTTGATTTTTATACCAAAGAGGAGATGATCCAGATTGTCAAGCGGTCGAGCCTTATTTTGGGCTTAAAAATTGATGATTTTGCCGCCCGCGAAATTGCCCTTCGGGCACGAAGAACTCCCCGTATCGCTAATCGGATTCTTAAGCGGGTGCGCGATATGGTCGAAGTTGAGAAGCACTCCGAAATATCCGCCGCGCTTTTGGCGAAGCTTTTTTCGCTTCTTGAGATCGATGAAGTCGGACTCACCAATATGGACCGTAAATATCTTCGCCTGATCGCGATCAGATTCCGGAACAGCCCGCTTGGGGTGGAGACAATTGCCTCTTCATTGTCGGAGGATAAGCGGACGATCGAGGAGTTTATTGAGCCGTATCTACTGCAGCTTGCTTTTATTAAAAAAACCGCCAAAGGACGAGTGGTCACTGCACGCGCCCTTGAGCACCTTCATATCAAAGTAACCGATATCGAACAACCCAAACTGGTATAATTAGCCTCAATCGCCGCGGTGGTGGAATGGTAGACACGCAGGACTTAAAATCCTGTGATTGAATAGATCATGAGAGTTCGACTCTCTCCCGCGGCACAGAAAGAAAACAGATTTAAGCAAAAATAAGGCGTCGTGGATAAGCCAGGAACTAATAATTAAGTCTTATTAATATGAAATGTAAAGAGTCGATTATTTATCAACCGCAGAAAATTCATCCGATGTTTGAGCAACCTCCGGGATGGTTGCTTCACAGGCTCCCAAAATTTCAGGAATTATTGAGGTCAGGTAAAGGGCAGAAGCCCGGAGTTTTTGACACGGAGAAATATCGTGCTAAGCAGGAAAAGAGGTGGACCGATGATGTTGGAATAGCTCCCCAAGATACTCACGTAACTGTTGTTATGCCGATACATGATGAGGCGAAATGTTTGTCATCCGCTTTGGGAACATTGGCCATGTCAGATCTTCCTGATAGTGCAAATGTTCGCTTTTTGTTTTTTTTGAATGGGTGTCGTGATCAGGGAAAAAGCAGATTAATAGTCGAAGATTTTTTGCGAGATATTGGACCGGTGGAAGAATACTCTTTAGGTGAATTTTCTGGCGATCCAAAAATCGCCAAAACAGGAAAGATAGCCCGGCGCAACAATGTCGAGTTTCTGCTTGTAGAATCAGGAACCGCCAGTAAAACAAACGCCCTAAATACCGCTAATGTCCTGGCTCATGAAAGAGGCGATAAAGTAACCGTTAACGTCGATGCCAACAATTGGCTTGAACCGGACGCACTGCGCTATCTAATTGCTTCAGCGTACAGGGCCATTAGTTCTAATGAAGCATTAGTACTCGGTGGGAAAAGTATGATTTCTTATAAACAGGCCTCTCTCGCAAATTTTTTTGAGCGAGCTCAGAAAAGCGCGGGAAGAATCGGTCAGGAAACAAACAATGCTCTTCATGGATGGCTTATTGCCTGGGATACTTCCTGGCTACAAAAAATCGGGGGTATTCCCAAGGTTGCCTGCGACGATTATACGTTGAGTTTGGAGTCAAGAAAAGCCGGAAAGAAAGTACTCTTCGTCAACGAAGCTGCAGTATGGGGATATCATCCAAATAATATTGCCGATAAAATGAGAGCTTATGCTCGAATAGTAAGAGATAAAATTCAAATCAAACACGCCTATGAAGATCAACCAGATGTTATCGCCATACTAGAGCAAGATGAGCCATACATGAGGAAGGCCAAAAACCGGCTATCCGATCTCGTGTCAAGTATGGGCGAAGAGCCAAAGAACTTCCTATTTTACTTAGCCAGATTTATGGTATGGGAAACAGCGAAGTTGGCGGGTGAAGTAATGTATAAATGCGATCCAAACAGTCAGACGTGGAGCCCGATTAAATCAACTAAATAATTGTACAAGCTGTACCTTTTTACGTACGAGTTTATTTAAACCTTAAATCAAATTCTTTTCCAACTCAATTTCACTTTTGCCGACTTTTCAGCTACAATACTAGGGAATAAAGTGCGAAGCTATTTGCCTTTCTAGCTCAACGGAAGAGCGGCGGTTTTGTAAACCGTTGATCGGAGTTCAATTCTCCGGAAAGGCTCAAGCAGCAAGACGGAAGGAAAACTAAAAATATGCCGGATAAAAAAGTAGTTATGTTTGGCTTAACGGTCGGCTCACTGGTTGGCAGCTTTGTCCCGACTCTGTGGGGTGTTTCCGCTTTTTCTTATACGTCTGTTTTTGCCGGCGCCGTCGGCGGGCTTATCGGCATACTGGTTGCCTATAAACTGATATCCTCCTGAAAATACTCGCCATAGTTTAACGCGATTTACTATAAGCCGCCACTTCCGAAGTGGCAGAACAACTCGGCTTTTAATGTTTGCTATAATTAGCACCAGCCCTCATAGCTCAACGGATAGAGCAAGTTCCTTCTAAGAACAAGATGGAAGTTCAATTCTTCCTGGGGGCACAACTGAAGCTGATCGTAGTGCCGAAGTGCCGGGAGGGAGACTTGAACTCCCACATCTTACGATACAGCCTCCTCAAGACTGCGCGTCTACCAGTTCCGCCATCCCGGCTTTAGGCAAAAGGTGGCGGTATCAATTATACCACTCTCTTACTTACGCTTGATGTTGTAAACAAACGGGAAGTAAAGGAAGCTCGCCGGCGGGTCGTCCTGCATGACCCTTTGGTACTCAAAATAAATTTTCTTCCGGTCTTGAGGGTCAAGCGAGCTGCGGCCGTCTTCAAGAAGTTTATCAATTTTTACATTTTTGTAGTTTGAAATGTTGCGCTGATTTTGCGTCGAGTGCCAGAAATAGTACTGATCCGGATCAAAGGGCACTTTCCAGAACGCCAAAAGAAAATCATAGTCGTTCCCGCGATCAAAAGAAACCACCTTTACGTCCACATTAAGGCCGATTCGTTTCAGTAGGCCAACGACCAAGTCGGCCGACGCCAGATAATCATAGTAAGTAGTGAAGTTCAGTTTCGCCGATTCGGAAGAGCCAGTCGATTTTTTAATAATTTTTTCGGCAGCGGCCGGATCGTAAGTCGCCGGCTTTAAATCGGGATTGTAAGCGAAGGAAACCGGCGGGATAGGGCCGAGCGCTATTTCTCCAAACTCCTTTAGTTGATCGGGGTTCATACTCATGTTGATAGCCTGGCGAATTTCCTTTTCCTTTAAAGCCGGATTATTGAAGTTAAAAAAAAGTGTAAGAAGGGTGGAGTAGTCGGTCGTTTTGGAAATAGTTGTATTTTTCCAGGCGGAAAAGCCGTCGGCGATACTTTTTTTGGCTGTCGTGAATTCGCTAATTTCGCCCCGCTTATAGGCAGTTAAGAGTTGAGTTTCATTATCGTAGAATTTATAGGTAATGGTTGGTTGGTCCTTCTTATTTGGGGCCAGATTTATTTCGGCAATATTGCCAAAGTGAGTCTTGGTGCGATCAACCTTGTAGAGCCCGGCTACCCCGATAAGCGGATAACGAATGACCTGCTTTTTTAAGTAGGTCGGAAAAATCGGCAGAATTTTTTTTAGGGAAAAGTCAATGGTTTTATCGTCAATCGTCTTGACTTCGACGTCAACAAACTGGTATTTAATATCGTAAGCGGTAAATTTTTTTCCGTCATCCCAAAAAAGATTATCCTTAAGATGAAACCGGTAGCGTCGACCCTGATCGCGAAGTTCCCACGATGAAGCCAGCGCCGGGACAATTTGGCCCTTCTCATTAATTACGATCAAGCCGTTTGAAATTTTATTGAGAACGTCATCCGATAAATTGTTATAGTCGTAGTTGCCGATCATTCCGATTACCTCGTTCTTAGTCGAAATAAAATTATCAAGGTAAGGTGAGAGTGAAATCGCAGCGATAAGAAAGAAGAAGCTTAAAAGGAAACTGATCAGAATAAGTTTGATATGCTTTTTAACGAACTCAAGAACAAGCCAGTAGTAGTAGCGGTATGTCTTCTTTTCAAAAAGCATACCTTAGCTTATTTAATAAACAGATTAACGAGCGAGAGAACAAGGAAGACGACGATCAGGGCAACCGTCAAACGGAGAGTAAACTTTTCAATTCCTCGCCGCGTTTGAAACATTTCCCCACCGCCTCCCCAGGCGCTCCCCAAACCGCCGCCTCTCCCCTGAATGAGAATAAGCGCAACAATAACAATGCTTAGCGCGATGTTGATGATCAGAAGAAGCGACTTCACGTTTTTATTATAGCAGCAATTTTCCCTGTCGGAGGAAGAGATGGTATTTTTTGGCAAATCGGTGTGACTCATCCCGAACGGAACGAATGAGGTTGAAACCGAGATTGTTGTGCTTAGGCCGGATGGTCTCAAGCGTTGCGCCGATTATCAGGCGGTCCGGGTGCTTGGCAATTCCAATAAAGGGGGCGGTTATTTTATTATTTTTGAAAGCCTCTTGCACAAAGCGAAGCTGTGGCTTTCCGCCGTCAACGACGACCAGGTCGGGGATCGGCCAGCCTGTTTCGCGTCTGCGCCTAAACCGTCGCTCCAGAACTTCCTTCATCATCTCAAAATCAGAGCGAAGAAGCGGATTTCTGATTTTAAAACGCCGGTACTGTGCCCGGTCGGCCAAGCCATGCGCAAAAACAACAAGCGAGGCGGCCGCATGTTGATTGCCTAAATTACTAACATCGTAGCACTCGATTCTGGCGAGCTTAAGCAACGCGGGATAATAAGGTTTAAGAATCACTAATAAACTTTCTAGACTTTTTTCCGAGCGGTTAAACTGTGTCTCCGACAGGCGCTCGAACGAGCGCTGGTACAAAAGCTGCTCAAAGCGATAAATCTTATTTCTGACAATAATCGCCTCCTCATACTCCTCATTTTTTGCCAAAGTTTGCACCCGGCGGTATAGCTGTTCTAAAATGAGGTCGGCACTACCGCTTAATACCTTTATGGCTTGACGAATATTACGGCGATAATCTCTTTTTAAAGAGGCGGACTCTGCCCCATTCTTCAGTTGGCTGATTCTGTTTGGGCAGGGCCGGCATAAGCCGATTTTAGCGTAGAAACAGGGTTGCCGCGCCAGTTTTTTTTGGCTGCAAAACTGAAAAATACGCCGGATTTCTTTCAGAATTATTTCAACGCTGTACTGTGAAGAAAACGGACCGAAGTAAAAAGATCGGCCGTCGTTTTCCCTTCGCACGGGATAAATTTTGGGAAACTTGTCCTTGACGGTAATTTTAATATAGAGATAGCTTTTGTCGTCCTTCCAGCGGCGGTTGTACTGCGGTTGGTGTGCTTGAATAAGACGCGACTCAAGAAGAAGCGCCTTGAACTCCGAGTCGGTAACAATAATTTGAATTGTGTCCGCGTTGTTGACGATCTGCGCTTCCTTCTGATCGTTTTTTGCCCCCTCGAAGTGCGACTTTAGACGGGCTTTAATATTAACGGACTTGCCGATATAAAGTATCTGTCCCTGTCGAGAAAAAATATACACGCCAGCTGTACTTGGGGTCCCTTCCAGATTTTGTCGCCGAGCCGACAGAATTATACCCGGGCTGATTTTTATTTTTTTCATCCACTTATTATACAGCCCTTCTTAGGCGACGAAGCAGAAAAAAGCTAAAGAGTATTGTCGTCCCGACGAATAGGCCGACGGCTATTTTTAAGCCAAGTTCGTAATAAAAAGGGACAACGGCTATCGCCGCGTTGACAATTTCGCGATTATTACCGGTAACCTTAAGGCGGGCGCTTGTTTTTTTATTTTTTCTCAACGCCCTAAATTCAAACGTAAAGTCCTTTTTTTCAAACGGCGCAAGGCTGGCAATAGTCGTATTTTGCTTGGTCGTCTGGAGATCGGTAGCCGAGATTTCAACGGGTACGTTCCAGGCAAATGTATTGCCGTTATTGACGACAGAAACACCGACTTTATAGCTAAAGGAGTCATTTATACTTTTAGGGAGGGCCGAGACGGCAAAATCAAGCTTTTTTAAATCGACCGGCGAAGAAACGGTCGGTTGAATCAAGACGTCCTTACTGGCGTCAATTTTATAGGTCCCAGCCGGGGCCGGATAGTCGGCCTGTTTTCCATGGATAGCTAAAGCAATATGATTGAGATCGAGCGAGGAAAAATAATCAATCCCCGAAGTGTTCTCCCAGGTTGGATCGATCGCGATCCACCGGTTTTCTTCAAGACTATAGTATTCGGGCCACGAGTGCAGGATGTCGGCAGCGAGCGACAGCGGCCGCAGGGCTGAGTCGCGTGAAAATCCGTATCCCTCGATTTCCCGGGCATAAATGCCTTTTTCCCGAGCCAAAGCGACAAAACTATCGGAAAACTCAACACACACTGCCTGATCAGGACGAAGTAAAGCCTCGGTGGCCCCAAGGCGAGAGTTCCTTGACCCGACCTTGGCATAGTTATACTGGAAGCGGGTAACGAGATAGGAATAAATATCTCTTGGCGCCTTCAGGCTTTTGTAAGGCTCGATGTCGGACAGATGCCAGTATTTATTTTCAGAGAGCAAGTATTTTCTTTGGTCGGCAAAGCGCGACTGAATCACCGGACCAACTTCTTCACGCGGTCGGCTGCTCAGTTCGATAACGCCCTTGAAAAGAATTGTTTTTGTCTCTTGTGGCGAGAGAATATATCTTCCCAAATAATTACCGTCTTCGTCCTGAAAAACAAGCGACGGCTTAGGATAAAGCGATGTGACGTACACTTTCTGATATTCGGTGTCGGGCGGAAAGGCGACGTCGGTATAGACCGGTACCAGTCGGGTGTTTTTTAAGTGGTAGGTGAGCTCGGTGTCATAAGAAACCTGCGTTCCAAAAACAGCGTAGACAGTACGGGTGGCTGGCGTATCCCAGACAATCTGCTTGCCGGCGACATAGGTTGGCGGCGGTTTGGCGATCGCTATTTTTTTGTTTGAACCGGGCGGCAAATTGACGATAATTTTGTAGGTGACTTTATTAGGATCATCAATGGTTGGTAGAATTACTTCCCAGACCGAGCCATTTTCCTGGAAAAGTCTGTCCTGGTCAAACTCGATAAAAAAATTGTTTTTCGAACCTTTTCCGGTCTGCGGACTTTGGAACTCCAGATTAATTCTTGTTTTACCGCTATCATTTTTTAGATCGGCTGTCGTTTGACCACTATCGTCTGCCGCTTTCAGATTTCTGATGCCGAACTCTTCGGGGAAAGTCAGCGAGAATTTTTTGACGAAGACATCGGAGCGAAGATTGGTAAGCGTCAGAAGAAAGTTGACGTGCGTCTCCAAGCCGCGGGGAGTGACCGCCGGGACATACTGTACCTGGTAGTCGGACTGGAATTCGTTGTCGGCCAGCGCGATTGAAGGCCAAGATATAAACAAGATACCCGCTAAAAAAGCAATGAGCCAACGCCTACCCATAACTTCATTATAAGGATTTTTTCAGGTACTGACCGGTATACGATCTTTTTTCGGCCAAAATACCTTTTAACTCACCCTGGTAGACAATATTGCCACCCTTGTCGCCGCCTTCCGGGCCAAGGTCAATGATATACTGGCAGTTTTTAATAACCTCAAGATTGTGTTCAATAATGACGACCGTGTTGCCCTGATCGACCAACTGGTACAAAGCGTGCAGTAGTTTTTCGATATCATAGAAATGAAGGCCGGTCGTGGGCTCGTCAAGAATATAGAGAGTGCTGCCGTTATTTTTCCGGGAAAGCTCGTTTACCAGTTTGATTCTTTGCGCCTCGCCGCCGGAAAAAGTCGGCGCCGGCTGACCAAGCTCGATATAACCTAAACCAACGCTTTGCAGGAAAAGCAGTTTTTCATAAATGCGAAAGTGGTTGGCAAAAAAACCGGCCGCTTCCTCAACGGTCATCCGGAGTATCTCGTAGATATTTTTACCCTTGTAAGTTATTTCAACCGTATCTTTGTTGTAGCGTTTTCCCTCACAGACGTCGCAGGTGACGTAAACGTCGGGCAAGAACTGCATTTCAATTTTAATAAGACCGGCTCCCTGGCACTTTTCACACCGGCCGCCTTTTAAATTAAAGGAAAATCTTCCTTTGCTGAAGCCGTGCGCCTTGGCTTCAACCGTGGCGGCAAATATATCTCTGATTTCGTCGAAAAAGCCGGTATAGGTCGCCGGGTTGGACCGAGGTGTCCGACCGATTGGTGACTGGTCAACGAGATAAACCCGATCAAGGTATTGATACCCCTCCAACCGTTTAAAGTCGCCGATCTGTTCGTTGTAGTAGCCGTCAAGATAGTATTTCAGCGCCGGATACAAAGTTTCGGTAACGAGGGTTGACTTACCCGAGCCAGAAACACCGGTGACTGCAATCAGATTGCCAAGCGGGAAGTCAACCGAGATATTTTTTAGATTGAACTGCGAAGCGCTTTTTAGGGTAACCGTTCCTTTTGCCTGTGAAAGTCTTTTTTCACTTGCTTTTATTTTGCGCCGGCCGGACATGAAGTCGCCGGTTAAGGAGTTTTTTGCCGTCTTCATTTCCGTAACCGTACCGGTAAAGACGACTTTGCCGCCCTGCTTGCCGGCTTTTGGTCCAAGCTCGATTATGTAGTCAGCCGACTCGATCGTTGTTTTGTCGTGTTCGACAACGATAAGAGTGTTACCGAGCTCTTTTAAATTATGAAGCGTATTAATAAGCGCCGAGACGTCGCGTGGATGAAGCCCGATTGACGGCTCATCGAGAACGTAGAGGACGCCGGTTAGCCCGGTTCCTATCTGCGAGGCGAGGCGAATACGCTGAAGTTCACCGCCCGACAGTGTTTTCGCCAGGCGGGAAATGGTCAGGTAACTCAAACCGACATTCTTTAAAAAAGTGAGGCGTGTCTGTATTTCTTTGAGAATTGGTTTAGCAATTTGGATCTCGTAGCCGGTCAGTTTTTTGGAAAGGTTGTCATCATAATATAAAATTAACTCCGCGATCGACTTGTCGGCAACCTGCGCGATATGCAGGCCGTCAATCGTAATTGACAAAACCTCCGGTTTCAGTTTGGTCCCGTCGCACTGATCACAGACCTCCTCGCGCATGTATTTCTGAAACTCATACCCGGCATACTCCGAGGTATTATCAAAGTAGCGCCGCTCGAGCTCCTTAACGATGCCGTCAAATTTTTCGTAAATGACGGTATGGTGTCCGTGCCGATTGACTCCGGGCACACGGTAGGTTTTGTCGGTTCCCGATAAAAGACTTTCCAACTGTTTTCCCGACAGATTAGCCAACGGTTTATTGAGATCAATGCCTTCTTCAGCCGACATTTCTTTAATGAGTCGGGTGTACCAGGTTTCATGGAAAAAAAATTTTGCAAACGGGATGAGTCCGCCCTCGTTAACGCTAAGGTTTTTATTGAGGACCAGCTCCGGGTCGACTTTATAAACGGTACCGATGCCTTTGCACTTTTCACATGCGCCTAAAGGTGAGTTGAAAGAAAACATACGCGGTTCGATCTCGGGCAGCGACAAACTGCAGTTGGGACAGGAAAAACGTTCCGAGAGAAGGTAGTCTTTCTTTTCTGCTTTCAGAATAATCAGCCCGTCCGAGAGGCTTAAAGCTTGTTCAACGTCGCGACTTAGGCGTGTCCGCAAATTGCTCCGGTAGATATCATTTTTAAAGTCCTTGTAGCTGACCACAACGCTGTCGATTACAACCTCAACTGTGTGTTTGTTATTCTTAAAAAGATTTATTTCATCGCTGACTGCGACTTCTTTCCCGTCAATCCGCAGTTTGGAAAATCCCTTGCTTCGGATATTGGCAATAAGCTCTCTGAACTCTCCCTTTCGCTGCCTGACGACCGGAGAAAGGATGGAAAACCGGTGGGGCGCAATTTTATCACTGCGGAGGGAATCGCCGATATAAGCAAGATTTTTTTCAACAATCTCGTCGTTTGAAAGTTTGGAGATTTCCAGGCCACAACGCGAACAGTGCGGGTGGCCGACGCGGGCAAAAAGAAGACGGAGGTAGTCATAAATTTCGGTAATGGTTCCCGTCGTCGATCGCGGATTATGGGAGGCGGTTTTTTGATCAATCGAAATCGCCGGCGACAGCCCTTCGATTGACTCGACCTCCGGCTTATCCATAACGCCCAAAAACTGACGAGCGTAGGCCGAAAGTGATTCGACATACCGTCTTTGGCCTTCGGCGTAAATAGTGTCGAAGGCCAGCGACGACTTGCCCGAACCCGAAACGCCGGTTATGACTACCAGTTGATTTTTGGGAATGTCTACGGAAATATTTTGCAAATTATGCTGTTTTGCTCCTCTAACCGCTATGCGGTCGATCATATTGGTTTTACTTAAGTTTGTTCTTTTAACTCCCTTACTTTGTCCCTCATTTTTATCGCCAGCTCGAAATTCAGGCTTTCGGCTTGAGCTTTCATTTCCCGCTCCAGTTTCTTAATCAATTTTTTGCGGTCATACGGGGTAAGCGACTGGGGATTGATCGCCGACAAAACGCTCTCATTATACTCGATCTTTTTTTTGTCATAAATCAGGTACTCTTCCTCTTCGTTGATTATTTTTTCGCGGACCGGCTTGAAAATAGTTTTTGGGCTAATGCGGTGTTTTTTGTTGTACTTAATCTGATAGTCGCGCCTCCGGTTAATCTCTTCGATCGCCGCTTCAATTGAGCGGGTACGGGTATCGGCGTACATAATAACCTCACCAGCGACGTTGCGGGCCGCCCGGCCCATGGTTTGGATGAGTGAGGTCCGGGAGCGCAGGAAACCCTCCTTATCAGCGTCAAGTATGGCAACCAGCGCCACTTCAGGAAGATCAAGACCCTCCCTTAACAGGTTGACGCCGATTAATACGTCAAACTCATTTTTACGAAGGTTGTCTAAAATATTCGAGCGCTCGAGAGTTTCGATGTCAGAGTGCAGATACGAGGCCCTGATTTTGCGCTCCTTTAAGTATTCGGTCAGGTCTTCGGCGGTCTTTTTGGTCAGTGTGGTCACCAATATCTTTTGATTTCTCCAAACCCGCGCAGCAATTTCCTCGATCAGGTCCGCAATTTCATCGGTCGACGGGCGAACGCTGATTTGCGGGTCAATAATGCCGGTTGGACGAATGAGTTGTTCGACTACGCCGGTATGGTTCTTTAATCGCTTTAACGCGACTTCATTTTTTGACTGCTCAAGTTCCCACTCATCGGGAGTTGCGGAAATATAAACGATATGGGGAGGCAGTTGGTAAAATTCGGCGAACTTCAACGGGCGATTGTCAAAAGCCGCTTTTAAACGAAAACCAAAATCAATGAGCGTCTGCTTTCTGGCGTGATCGCCATTGTACATACCGCGAAGCTGTGGCACGGTCATGTGACTTTCATCGATAAACACGAGAAAATTCCCACCGTAAGCCTTTTTGAAATAGTCGAGCAGGCTATAAGGCGGGTCACCGGGCGATCGGCCGTCAAAATAACGAGAATAGTTTTCAATGCCGTTGACATAACCAACCTCTTTAATCATCTCCAGGTCGTAGTTCACCTTGCGAAGTAACCGTTCGGCCTCGATGATCTTTCCCTGCGATTTAAGGTCGGCATGCTCTTTGGCCAGGTCACTTCTGATTTGCTTCTCGACGGACCGGAAGATTGAGGGCTCGGTTAGATAGTGCTTGGCAGGATAAATGACCACCCCCTTTTTGAGTTCGGCGACTTCTTTGCCTGACACCGACTCAAACTTAACAATTTTTGTGATCTTTCCGTCTTGCTGATAAATACGGTAGCCAAAGTCTTCATAAGCGGGGTAAATATCAAAGTACTCCCCGCGGATACGAAAAGTGCCGCGACGAAACTCGAACTCGGACCGTTGATACTGAAGTTCGACAAGACGTCGGGCCGTTGCCGCAAAGTCGGCCGGGTCGGCGGGCTTTAGTTTAAGAATATGGTTGCCGTACTCGGTCGGAGAACCGATATTGTAAATGCAGGAGACCGAAGCGACAACAATGGTGTCAGGCCGGGTAAGAATATTGGTAGTTGCCAGCAACCTAAGTTTGTCGATAAGCTCATTTATTTCCGCCTCTTTTTCGATGTAGGTATCAGACTGGGGGATGTAGGCTTCAGGCTGGTAGTAATCATAATAAGAGACAAAATAAGAGACGGCATTGTGTGGAAAAAAATCACGTAACTCCTGATAGAGTTGACCGGCCAACGTCTTGTTATGAGAAACCACCAGGGCCGGCAGTTGGAGTCGCTTAATGATATTGGCCGCGGTAAAGGTCTTACCCGATCCGGTGACGCCAACGAGTACCTGGTTTTTTAAACCGGCTTTTATGCCAAGACACAGATCTTCGATTGCCTTTGGCTGGTCTCCGGTTGGCGAAAAAGAGGAAGTAAGATCGAACATGGTAATCTACTATTTTATCACCTTTTCGGCCCGAAGTCATTCCTTTTCATTGCCACTTCGGAAGTGGTGATTTCTCTTTGGCCCGTTTAGGCAGTCTGATGAAATAGCAATTATCTTTTAGGCTGAACGCGGAATTAAGATTAGACTGTATTCGTAGTCTAAACGCCACTTCGGAGGTGGCGCTACTTCCTGTTAACTTTTTTAAGCTTGTGGGCTACGTAGTAAAGGCCCAGCAGGAACACACAAATAACAATGAGGTACTCGAATTGACGATAAACGCCTTCGATTGAGTGCCAGTTTTTACCAAGCATGAAGCCGATGTAAGTCAGAAACGCCGACCAAATCAAAGAACCAAGGAAGGTAAAAATAGAAAAGCGAAGCAGGTTCATTTTAGCAATGCCGGCCGGTAAGGAAATAAAAGTTCGGACAATCGGCAGGACGCGGGAAAAAAAGACAATTTTTTCTCCGTACCGGCGGAACCATCTTTCCGACCGGTCATACTCATGCTCCGAAACAAGAACATACTTTCCGTACTTTTTAATAAGGGACCTTATCAAATGTTCTTCGCCCCACCAACCTAAAGCATAGGCGAGAAGTGAGCCGAAAAGATTTGCCAACGCTCCGGTCAAGATTACCAGATATAAATTCATTTTCCCGGCAGACGCCAGAAAACCGGCAAACGGCATCGTCACTTCAGAAGGAATTGTAATCAGGGCCGATTCGGCGGCCATAAGAGTGAAAACGCCAAGGTAGCCGGATTTCTCGATAATGCCTATGATAAAATGGGTAAAGAAAGTAATTATCTCATTCATATGCTTTACATTGTTGGTACGCCGATTGGAAACCTAAACGACCTAACTTACCGCCAAGCAAGAACCATCGCCGCCGCCGAAATAATCCTTGCCGAAGACACCCGTTCGGCCGGAATTTTACTCGAGAAAATAACGCAAACTTACCCCGTTTCCCGGCCCGCCTCCCGGCGCGTCATCTCCTATTATAAGGAAAGGGAATTTGAAAAACTACCAGAAATCCTGAATTGGCTGGCCGAAGAAAAGGAAGTGGTCCTCATTTCAGAGTCCGGAATGCCGACTATCTGCGACCCCGGAAATCTCCTGATTCAAACGGTAATCAAACGCAAGCTTCCCTTTACTGTCGTCCCCGGCCCGACTGCCGTCATGACGGCGGTTGTTTGTTCGGGTTTCCCGGGTAAGCAGGTGTTTTTTTTGGGATTTTTGCCAAAAAGGGCGGGTGAGCTTCGAAAATTACTGGATAAAGTGTTGAAAATTAAACAAATTGCTCCGGCGACAATTTTCGTCGCCTACGAATCTCCTTTTCGCTGTAAAATGACCTTGACGATCATCGGGGAGCTTATCCCCCAGGCGGAAGTCTGTCTTTGTCGGGAAATGACCAAGAAGTTTGAAGAGGTGATTCGGGGAAAAGCGATCGAGCTAAAAACCCGCGACTATAAAGGCGAAATTACTCTTGTTTTTCAATAACCGTGAAACCCAAAAATGCGATCACCCAAGAGGGTTTTAACCGGTTGCTTTCTTCTGAAAAAGAACTTCTAAAAACAAGGGGGGTCGCCGTTGGCCTGCTTGCCGAGTATCGGGCGATGGGTGATTTGAGTGAAAATGCCGCCTATCGTTCAGCAAGGTGGAAATTATCTTCTATCGATAGTCAATTGAGACGGCTCAAACACCAAATCGCCACCTCCGAAGTGGCGAAGCGGCCCAGTAACGAGATCGCCGGAATCGGCTCGACGGTTGGCGTTGAGTCTGAAGGAAAAACATATACCTATTTTCTTGTCGGAACTTACGAAGCCGATCCCCTAAAAAACGAGATTACCGATCGTTCACCGTTGGGACGCAACCTTTTTGGAAAAAAACCGGGAGATAAAATTTCGGTTTTAACGCCGGGCGGCGTTAAAGAATTTCGCATCATTTCGGTACACTGACGTCAGCTTTCAAATGCCGGAAAGTCCTCATCGCCGTTTGCAGAAGGCTGATTGGAATTAAGCCACTGGATAAAAGAACAGCCGGTTGCCTGTTTGGCGGCCCGATCCCAACCCGCCGTACTGCACTTTTTCATTTTCTTGCCGGTCGCCGTCGTCACCAAAAGCAGTTTTGCTCCACAGGTCGGACAGTCTTCGTCGAGTTCAACTTTGCTGCCGTTAAACCACTCAATGTAGTCGCAGCCCGTTGCCTTTCTCGCCACTCTGTCCCAGCCTCCTTTACTGCACTTTTTCAGCTTTTTGCCGCTTCGGGTAGTCGTCATGACCAACGGTGAGGCGCACTTCGGGCATTTCTCGTCCAAAACTTGCGGTTCGGAGTCGAGCCAGCGCACGTATGGGCAACCTTCCGTCTGGCGGGTTTGGCGGTTCCAGGAGCCTGTCGAACAGCGCTGAAGTTTTTTTCCCGAGGGCGTTTCTTCGACTTCCTTTAAAGGCGAGCTGCACAGCGGGCAGACATTTTCGTTTTTTTGGTCCATATCTCTCATATTATCTCTTTACCGGTCGGATTGCAAAACTTTTTTTAATTTAACCAAAGAGTCGTCAACAAGAAGAGAAACCGGCAAAATCTTTTTTCCGGTCGTTTTAAGTTGAGCCGTTTTGTTTTGAAGTTCTGTTTCACTAATTAGATCCGTTTTTGTCAGTAAAATAACCGCCTCTTTCTTAAGTAGCGATTTGTTGTAATTGGCCAATTCGGTAAGCACGGTCTGATAGTCTTTCACCAAATCTTTACCTTCGACCGAAACACAGTGAAGAAGAAGCGCAACTTTTTCGATATGTTTTAGGAAACGGATACCGAGTCCCTTTCCTTGAGAAGCGCCTTCAATGAGTCCGGGAATGTCGGCGATAATCCTACCTTTATAGACACCCAAATTCGGCTCAAGCGTCGTAAACGGGTAGGCCGCCGTCCTGACATTCGCGGCCGTCAGCGCGTTTAGCAAACTGCTTTTCCCGGCGTTGGGCAAGCCAATGAGACCGTAGTCGGCGATGAGCTTAAGAATAAGTTTCAGTTGACGGACTTGGCCTTCCTGACCCGGTGTAGCGTGGCGCGGGACACGGTTAGTCGGTGTTTTAAAGGCATCGTTTCCCAGTCCGCCTGTTCCGCCCTGGCAGACAAGCACCCGCGTTGATATGTCGCCAATTTCGACCTCTTCATTAGTGGCCGGGTCGATAAGAGTAGTCCCGATTGGAACGGGTAAAACAAGATCCTCTCCGTCGGCTCCCAAACGGTTGTTCCGGCCGCCTGGGGCGCCGCTTCCGGCCTGGAACGTGATACGCTCGACATACTTTTTGAGATCGCCGGTATTATTATCGGCAACCAGGTAGACATCGCCGCCGTTGCCGCCGTTGCCGCCCGAAGGCCCCTTTTTCATCGGAAAAAAAGCTACCTTTCCCGCGCCGCCGTTGCCGCCTTTTACGGTTATTTCCGCCTCGTCAATAAGCATAAATTTACTGAAAGTATACAGCATCACAACTGTTATAATAATTTTAATGCTTATTAAAATTAAAATTGAGGAACTCCAAAATCTCATTTTCAAGGCGCTCCAGAAAAAATACGACGCGGAAGATTCGCAGCTGATAACCGAAGTCCTCATCTTTGCCGAACTTTCTGGCATTACTTCGCACGGAGTAGTCAGGCTTTTTGCCGGCGATACCGGCGTTCTTTCCTACCAACCCAAAGCCAAACCCCAGGTGATTGAGCGGACGACCGTCTCCAAAGTGATCGACAGCCGAGGCAATCCCGGGATACTGGCCGCCCAAGTGGCCTTAAAGATCGCCCTTCAGTTGGCAGGCGCCCATGGCGTCGGCGTCGTTGGTACAAAGGGAGCATTCTCAACATCAGGTTGCCTCGCTTATTATTTAGAGCAGATTGCTCTTCGTAATTTTATCGGCATCGTTATGGCCGAGTCGCCGCTTTTTGTCGCACCATTTGGCGGAATCGAGCCGATTTTCGGCACCAATCCGTTGTCGTTTGGGATCCCGGCTGCCGGGCCGCCCTTGATTTTTGACATGGCAACTTCGGCGATAACCTTAGGCGACATAGTCAGAGCTAAGGAACTCGGCGAACCGCTTCCCGAAAACAGCGCCATCGACCGGGAAGGCAACCCGACGACGAATCCGGTTAAGGCCTACGACGGGGCAACGCTGTCATTTGGTAATTCCTATAAAAGTTCCGGTCAGGCGATGATGGTCGAAATCTTGGCCGGCATCTGGCCGGGCGCCGGCTTCGGCGGTATTAACAAAAGCGACGGTTGGGGGAATACTCTCATCGTTTTTTCTCCCGCTCTTTTGTCGGATGTGAATGAATTTAAGGCCAAAGTGACCCAACTAGTTGAAAGAGTCAGGAACTCAAGAACCAAAGACGGCAATAAAATAAGAATCGTCGGGGAGGCGGCTCAGCAAAAGAGGGCGGCGGCTCTTAAAAACGGCAGCAGCGAAATTCATGAAGTATTACTTGCTAAGCTTCGTGAAGCGGCCGCCTAGCCGGGATTAGGACTTCGTCTTATGATTTTTAGTCGATGTACTTACTAGATTGCCAATTTCGTCAGGTGAAATCGGTTGTCCGCCAAGAAGAAAGGCGGCGAAAATTGGCATACTTGTAGGTTTGTGCGGATGGGCTTTCCTAAAACGAGCAGCGTCTTTCTCAAATTTCTGTACACCTGCATGCCTTTTATTTGCGTCTCCAGTACCTAAACCGTACCATTACTCTACCATAGCGACAATTATACACAGTCATCTACCAAAATCAACAATTAACTCTGCGGCTCTGTTTTGACTGATTGAAGCATCCGTGAAACGATAGCGTACCGCATTTCATCTCTCGTACTATCTTCCGCCATGCCAAGTCCTTCCGCGATAAGAGCCGGGTCATCATTGGCTTCCAAAAAGAATAGTTTACCGTCCTCACTTTGTATAATATCAAATCCGCCGTATGGCTGGCGGAAGCGGAAAGACCGGCCGAGCCGGCTCCCGGCCGAAAGAAGCTCCGCGGAAGGTAAGGCCTGATCGGGGTTTATTCCATGAGCTTCAAGTATGGCTCTATACTCTTCGCTTTCAATTTTTTGGCCGCTAAGAATAATGTCATCGCTGTCGCCATTGTAGCTTTTTGCCGATCTGGAGTTGAGAAAGAATGGGTTTTTCGGGTGGGTGAATAAATGGTCCAGTAGACTCGCCTGGTCCCTAAGAATCTCACTCTGTTCGTCTAAACTAAGCGGCGAGGTTCTGACCGGCTGCACTAGGCGGGCTTCGGCTTTACGGCCTTGCGAACAAACTAGCGCCGAGTAATGCACGTTGCCGAAAGCATCAGCCAACACCCGATAAGTGGTGTAGCGTTGGCTGGGAGTTCTTATAAATTCCTGAAAGACTACTTCGTTTTTTAAAATATCGAGCCCTTCGCTTTGCCGGGTAAAGATACTGCCGTCCTGAATCAGCATGCCAGCGGTTTGTAATAGGAAAGTAAGTGCCTTTCCCGTTTCAAGCAAGTCTCCTCTTTCCGTCAGAGTCATGTGCGACAGGATGGCAGGATAATGTACAAAAGCGGCGATGAACCGTATTTTTTGCTCGGTCGTTTCCAAAAGATATTTATGGTCGCCGCCGTGAGAGCGGTCAAATTTAGCCATTACCGGCCCTCCAAGTCCGGTTATTTTCTCAAGGGCGTACCTTTCTGGCATCGGGAGTCCAGCTCGCTCGGCTATTTTCTCATTCCGTTCCCGCTCACTTCCTATATTGGGTAAGTCGGTGCCCAAACCTATTTCCAGCGGATTTCTCTCGTCAAAATCTCCGCGGACAACTTCGTAGCCATTCATATGGAAAACTTGATCAAGCCCGGAGAGTGATTGGGTATAGACTTGCCAAGTTACAGGGCCAATAACATCTATACCGCTTTCCCTGATCTCATTCGCCGGTATGCGGATTACACGGTCGCCAACTGGGCGCCTTCGTAGAGGGTAACTTCTAGTGTCAATCATAAAAGTAGTATTATACTAGACCCTATAGTAAATTACCATCCTTATCGCGGCTTTAATGCTTTTGCTAATATTCCCGGGTATCTTGTTGCGTAATGTGCTGACACCTGTGCTTCCACAAACGTTAAACTGCCGGCCGCAACTAACATATCCTCAAAAGGGAAGCCAAATAAATAACCGGCAACATCAGCGACCAGCAGATTTTCCGAAGCCGGAAGCGTAGCCCGCAGCATTAATTGACCTCTTTCAGGCTGCTGATAAGCGTCAGTTACCGACCGGTCAAAGGCAAATAATTGACCGCCAATTTGAAAGTCTCCATACACGATTCCTGCTGATTCCCAAGCTTGAACAGGCTGAAGACAGGATAAAGTTCTACCAAATAAATTTATTGACCGCTATTCTTTAGCGCTTTTTGTCCATTTCATACTGTCTCATCATCGCCTTGTGTTGAGAGAGAATAAGAGAGCCGTGATATAAAATATTTAAAACCGCCAGTTTTAAGTATGCGGAAATTGCCCTATCGGAAGATAGCCCGTGTGCCCGGTCAAATTTAGCACCTTCAATCCTGCCTTTTAATACTGCGACTTGATGGAGAACCTGCTCCCTTTTTGAAGCCCCGCTTCCACCCCACTCATCTTTTCCCTTTGGTATAGGTTCATTTACGCGCGAGTGCGTGAGCGCAAGAATAGCAAGGCCAAGCGGAATAACAAACGGCGCCGCGGCTTGAGAAGTTTCTACTCCCTTCAGGACAAAATCAATGATTTCAGGATTCATAGGAAAAACCAGGAAAACAGTCTGTCCTCAACGGCAACAATTTTCAACCGGTCTTACTTAATCTCCTTTGACTAGCCACTCTTGCCATTTCTCTTGAAGCCGGCAGATTACCGCTTCCCTGTGCATTACTCTGTGCCTCTAATCTCATTCTCATCCAATCGGCGACACTTATTCCTTTGTTTATCGCAAATTGAAGAATCCAATGATTTACCAGCGAAGTTACATCTGCCATCTGGCGGTCTACGGCGGCTTCAATTTGTCTCTCCAATTTTGACATATAATTTTGTTGCATTATAGCATAGAAATAGTCGTTTGGTAAGTTGTATCTGTATTATGAAGGGCAATCCTTTGACTGGCGCGTTTATCGCCAAAACGAATGCGATACAATGTCAATGAAACTTAGTCGCAATAACTCCGTCACCTGTTTGACTTATAGTTGACAACTATAAGTGATTAGCTATAATTTAACTCCCTATCATGTTGAAAACCGTCGAGGCAGCACGAATTAACTTTTTTCAAAGACTACAGAGCGAAACTAAACAAAAACTTTATCGGCGCCTTTCCACTCCCTCGATGAAAAACTTATTTAAGGTTTTTGATATTCTATTTATAATCGGTGCCGCAGAATACTTTTCAGACAACCAAGGAAATGTGATCGAAGTGTCGCAAGAGTTTTTTGAAAAACGCGATGCTGTAACCGGTCAATGGATCAGAACGAGGGAAGTACGTCTGGCGATAAGACAGAAACTGCCTACAAAAAATCGCGAGGGAGAGGAAGAGTTTCTTTCAATTATTATGAGCAAAAAGCAGAGAGCGGGGATTGATATCGATACAAACCAGCCGGTGGAAACTCCGGAGAAAGGCATTAGTATTTATACAAGCATCGCGAGACAAACTTCGACAATGGCTGAAGAAATTGAGTATGGTTCGTTCAAATCGATTATACCGTTACGGACAGATACCATTGATGTAAACGGAAAATTTATAGAAAGAACATCGTATCCAGGTCACAATCGCTTAGAAATCTTTGATGGGCAACGATTGACTGAAGTACAGATTCTCGATAAGTACCTTAACCGAGCATATCTTATTCTTGTAAAGCAGCTCTTTCGTGTCGCAGAAGTGCCCCCGCTTGGATCCAATCAGCATAGAATGGGCCTAGGGTAAGACTCGTCTTTAACTTTATCTATCGGAATTACCTTGAGGGACGGTAACCCGTTGATATACTTCAGCGGAACAACCGCTGATTTGGGTAAAGATTTCTTCTAGCCGAGCGGTAAACCCTTGCTCGACATCAAACGTCGGTGCTCTTTGGATAACGTCGGCTAGTGTACCTGTAAAAGTGCTTAAATGCTTAGTCAGGATTTCCCTTAAGGCTTGATCGGATAATCTTTTAGTTAAGGGATGATTTGAAGAAAGAAGAAAAAGCCCTTCCAACGGAGTCATAGAGTATTCGATAATACGTTGTAAAACTTGTGAGGAGTCCGCCTGAAAAAACATTTTAATCGGATCGTTTAATTTTTCTAAAATTCGATCGGCCCGAGTCGTAATTCTTCCCTCAAAAAGTGGATCTTCCCCTACCACTTCGTTTCTAAAAACGGTCATAGGCGGATACGCTCTTCTTGCGATATCGCCAGGAGTAAAGGCATACGACATTTTTTCCGCGAATGGAGGTAACACAGTCATAATACTAGTATATCACGAATGATAGCCGATTGCAACAGTTACCTGCGTGCATTAAAACTGATTGAGATAAATATATCATTACTGTACAATACCAAAATGCCAAATGACAATTCTGCTGCCCAAGAAAGGTATCGGGATGCAGCCGAAAATGCAGCTGAAGGCTTTTACACCGTTGGCAACTTATCTTCGAGTTTGTTTTTCGGCAGCGACACTTTTGACTAGGAGGGAGGCTCTGAAAAGGGCGGCAGACATTGCTAAGAACGAAGCATTACGCTTCGAAGAAGAATTAGGACAGGCCAACTTCGCGCGTAGAAAGTAGTTTAAATTATATTACTGCCGGAAGAAATAATATAAGTTTTTTCTCTTGACTTTTTAGCAAACTGGGAATAGAATTTCATTAATGCCAGAAAACGGCAAAGTAATTTCCGTTCAATTTCAAGGTTTAAAAATTCTTCATGTGCATAAGAATACCCCTCTAGGAATAGAGGCATTCCAGGTCGTAACGCGTGGAGAGACTGTTTTGAAAACTAGACATCCATTGTTAGCCGCAGTACAAGGTCTTCTTGGTTTGATAGGTCATACTCAAAATACCGGCGCCATACCAATTCCAGGGGAATATAATCACAGCGGGTCACAGAATGTGACGTTCAGGTCTCTTGAGGCGAAGCCAAAAAAAACTCCAAAAATATTCCGAGTTTAATACCGTGAATTTAGAGATAAAATATGGCGAAAACGATTTTGAGGGGAAAGTTTCGGCTCAAATAATCCTACCTTGGTTGCCCGAAAAGCCACAAATTAACCCGCTTCCTGTGCGGTTCATGAAAGAGGAAGAATCTGCTTTCCTTAACTTTTCAGAAACCGTTCAACTTTGGAGAGACAAGGGTAATCCCATGTTTATTCCGCCTCCTTATGGTGATGACGGTTTTTCAAATGTTCCTGATGTTCTTCGTGCCGATGCCTCAATATATTATCGAGCGTATTACTATGTTTTTAATGGCAGACATAAAGTAAGCGCGCCTGCTAACTGCTTTATCGTTCCGCGTGAAACAACAGTTGAGCATTTATCAAGATGGTAAATGTATTTGGTCGGAAACTAAAAATTATTCCTTGCGGTATAGTTGAAGAACTTTGGGGTGGTCGCCCTGATGAATTTGGAGATCGACTAGTTCCAAAAGGTAGGTTTGGAGTTTATAACAGTCTCTATAAACGTGGTTTACATGTAACTACCTATCTTTCATTATTAGATGATTTATTTCCAAATGGTACTCATTCATATGAAGATGTTTTTCGGCTTATCGCCATCGAGCATCCTTCACTCTTGCCTTCTCTCAGTCAAAGAAAACTATTTAACTAATGCTAACAAAACTTCGAGGGAATTTTTTTCAGACTTTCGGAATTCAAATAAATAGACATAATTTTGAAGCAAACGACTGGCCTCCACTTTTGCAGCAGAACGTAACTTCGTTCAGTCAGTCGCTGTTTAGGCATTCAAATCAACTAAAATGATATAATATCTTGTGTCTTATGGAAATTACTATCTTTCGAACTCCGGATTCATTTGGTACGGGTACTTTACTCGGCAATAACCCAGAAATTTATCTTTTGCCCCCGATGGAAAGGCTACTCGTTTCTGCCTGGAGACATGCTTGCGTAAGACCGGACGAGGTGTCAAAAGGACTTGGATCGGAGTGGACACGGCAAAGATATGATGACTGTAATTTTGTCTTTAAATCAGTGATCTGCGCACAAGCTGAAGCAAAACCAGAGCTCTATAAATTACTCACTTCTCCTACCCCCCGTCTACCCGATGAGCCCGTTGGAGTATATGAACCTGGAGCTGTCCCCGAATCACATATTATTGAGATGTCGCCCCTGTCTACTCTTTGGGGATACGCACTGCCCCGCGTTTTTATTGAACACGCTGGAAGGGATGAGGAGCGAACTGCAGAAAGATATTTTCATGCGATTGATCTCTTAGGTAAGGCAATTACTATGTCGTCTACTCCCATCGAACTACTTGCCAATCTAGCGGAATTGGTTGTTTGCGGCGATGCTAACCCGTCTGCAGTTCTTAGCCATGTTCTTGAGCCAGGAGTTTTAGTTGAAGAAAACAACCGAACAATGTACAGAGAAGTGATCGCTACTCTTAAAAAAAATGCCCCCAGCGTTTGGCGCCATTATCTGGGATTAACTGAAGAAGAGAGAGAGCAAGCTGGAATACTAAAAAATCCGGAGGTTTAAAATCTTATTTTCCGTTAATTACTCAACAGGGACTTACCAGTTAGCCGGGCTATTAGGAGAATGATGTAATCGGTCACAGAACAAGATCTCACGACCCCGGGAAAAATCAGCCGTCGGATTATTCTAATCTTTGTTGTCATTTTAAGAATGGTTCGGCGGGCTTATAAAGCGTAGCATCGATATTGTAATTGTTTAAATATTTCGACTAATTGAATTCTAAGCTGAGACTTGCCATTTCCTCCTTTTAAATACATTTCTCTTCGTCTCGCGTCTAGCTCATCAGCATATGCCTCATAGTAAATTAGTTTTAACGGCCTTCGGTGTTGGGTCGATTTTACAAAACCGTCTGCATGTGACTTAAGTCTAGATCTTAAGTCGGTGGTAAATCCGGTATAAAGCAACTTATCTTTAGTTGAAAAGAGGATATAAACAAAATACATTATCCTAAAAATCTACAGCTTACAATTACTAAAATCAACGGACTATATGCTACAAAAACTAATACGGATTTAAGTTAACAGTAAATTAACATTTCAGCTGGGTGAACGTTTGGCGAAAGTAAGTATACGTATACTAAGATGAAGTGAGTGAGCCCGATGAGCGGGCTAATCACCCAGCTCAGCTGGGTGAACGTTTTTAACAAAATTCGAACGCATTTCAAAGGTAGCGGCGGCTGACCGCACCCAGCCGCCGCACTATTTGTACGCTCGGCCTTTGGCCTCGCTCTATGTATTTTTTGCTAAGACAGAAAGACAAGTGCGCGCGATTTTTATTATTATAAGCAAAGCTTGAAATTTTCGCTACGCTCAAATTATAGTCCGCTTTCGCGGATAAGTAAAACACAAGATACTTTTAGGACAGAGGTTGTACTAATTCCTATCAACCCACCCTCCCGATTGAAAGGAAGCGGCACCCCCGCTTTTGGGCGAGAGGGCTCCCTAGGGGGAGCCTCGCTAATATCTTTGTCTTCGATGGAGTTGGTACAGTCTCTGGTAATCTTTATCTGTATATGTATCGCCTGCCGTTGCGGGGGTAATCCGCTTTTCTGCAGGATCCAAAAAAGCAAAATTTTCATATTAAATAAGCATATCCTAATATTAGCTATTGACAAGCTTGAGAGTTTATGTTTTAATAGGCTCGTTTTTAGAAAGAATTAAAAAAATGTCAGAAACACGTAAAGAAAAATTTGTAAGACTTGCAACTTATCGGACTAATGTCGTGTTAGAGAAACTTCGCATCCTCGGTAACCTTTCCAATAAAGCTAATTATGAATACTCCGAAGAAGATATAAATAAAATCTTCTACGCAATTGATTCACAACTCCGGATCATAAAAGCTCGTTTTACCGGGAAACGGAAGAAAGAGTTTAAACTTTAATGGATAGTCCAAGTAAACCTCTTTGTATTCAGTTGCTTCAAGCACAAGATGAGGATGAAGTAACAAAAATTATTAGAACAAACCCTTCTGTTTTTGAACAAGGGAATTGGTTACCTATTGATGGTAGGCAAGATAACTTCGGATTGGTTGAAGCACAAGGCAGAAATCCAGAAAGAGCTTTAATCGAAAAGATAACTAATGCAATTGATGCAGTATTAATCAAGGAGTGTAAAGAAAGACAGAAAGACCCTGAGTCTAAACAAGCCCCAAGGACGATAAAAGAAGCTTTAGAGCTATTTTTTAATATTGAGGATGGCGACTTAAGTAGTCTTTCAGAAGATAAACGTGATCGATTGGCCTCTTTGATATATGTTGTTGCTGAAAATTTGGAAGAAAAGCATGCAAATTTTTATATTTTTGACAAAGGAGAGGGACAGAGCCCTGAAAATTTTAAAAATACTTTTTTGAAATTTGGAGGAAATAAAGCAAAAACCTATTTTGTACATGGTCGTTTTGGTACCGGGAGTTTTGGTGTTTTACCTAACTCAGGCGATAATAAATATCAACTAATTATCTCTAGAGCCTTTCAAGATGGCTCTGATGGATTATGGGGATGGACTTTAGTAAGAAAGAATAGATCCAAGGATATACAGACTAAACATGCATGGTATGAATATATAACTAACAACGGCGAGATTTACTTCTTCTCGGAAAAAGATTTAGAAGTTTTATTAAGGGAAAGTATAAAATATGAGGGGGTTGATATCCGAAGCTTTATCCATGGAACTATAGTTAAACTCTATAACTACGATCTTGCAAACTCTTCAGATGTAGACCGAGATTTGTTTAGAATCTTTAATAGATATTTATCCAGTCCTGCATTACCTTTTCGTATTTTAGACGCACAAGTTAAAGGTAATGTCGGACCAGGTAAGGAAGTTGAAGGGAATTTAAACCGTTTAAAAAAGAATAAGGATGAGCTCGAAGGAAAGGGGACATTACAGATCCAGAAAGTACTTCTTCCAAAACTAGGTTATGTAGATATCGACATTTATATTGCTAGGAGAAGAGATGGTAAGAAAAGTTATATTGAAAGTGAACGGCTAGCAACCAATGAAGAGGCAGTTTCTTTTATAAGAAACGGACAGTCGCATGGTGAACTTTCCAGACAGTTTATTAGAGACGATTTAGGTCTTGAATATATTGCAAAGGATATTGCAATCTATATTGACTGCACTAACACACCTTCTGTAGATTTTGATGATGTTTTCCCTCCCACAAGAGACGCTTTAAGAGAAAACAGACATAGAATTGCAGTAGAGGAAACACTGCGTAAGGAATTAAAGGATTTTGAAGCATTGAAGGACATTAATCTCACAAGAAGAAGCGAAGTTATAGCTGAGAGTATAGAAAAGACCAAAGATTTTGAAACTTTTATAAACGACCTTTATCAATTGGATCCAATGTTAAAAAAATTGCTGACCGGACCTCTTAGGATATCTGATTTATCTTCCAGAGGTGGTCCTGTAGAAAAAGAGTATGAAGGTAAAATTTTTCCCACTTTTCTCAAGATTAATGATCATGAAATAAAAAGTAACGGTTATAAAAGTATTCCTATAAATTCTTATGTGCGAGTTGTTTTAGAAACAGACGCCCAAAATGACTACCTTTACAGAGAAAAAGATAGGGGCGAATTACTTTTTGACTTTAATGGCGAGGTTGGGTCTTATAAATTATAAAATGGCAGATTAACCCTTAAAATTTTACCTCCTCAAAATAAACAACCCAAAGATTCTGATATGCTGAAAATGACTTTAACCCGACCCTATGACAAACCCCTTATCCAAGAATTTCAGGTACAGTATGCACTCCCCATTACGAAAAGAACTGTCATATCACCTCCACCTCCCCCACCTAAAACAAATCAGTTAGCGCTACCTAAGCCTAATATATACACAAAAGAAAAATGGAGTGAACTAGGCTATAGCGAAGAAGACGTGTGTGAGCTTTCAGTAGAGAGGGACCAACAAAACAGCCATTACATCCTGAAGGAGGTTAACATGAATGAAGATTTCTCTAATTTTAAGGAATATTTACAGTTACAGGGAGTAATGTCAGAACGGAAGACTAAAGAAATGAAGGATCAGTTTTTGCAGGCAATTTATATATCTGCGCTCGTAGTAGATAAAAACTTCTGCGGTGACCATTCATACAAAAGAGAATCAGTCAATATGGCACTCACGCAATTAGGAAAATGTTTGCCTTTTATATTATTTACTCTACAAAAAAAGTGGCTTAAAGGATTAGTATCTGTGGAAGCATAGGATAAAACTCTACAGTTTGACGCCGGAAGAAATAGCAATTGTGGAGGGAATATAAAATAATGACTAAATTCCCAGTAATTTATTTTGAAGAAACCCCAATTATTGAATATCTGAAACTTTATGGCCATGGTCATAATTCAAAAGATTATGAATTGGCAATCAGCATATGGATTAAAGGACTCTACGAAAAAAACTCCAAAAGTAAAAGTCCATATTGCGTTGCCTTTGAGCTCAAAGAAGAATTGAATAAAACAAACCCTAAGCTTGATCCAATGAACATAGATCACGTTAAAGATATTATTGAAAACAGAAGAAAGCAGGATACACCTCTCGATTTTATTCTTGTCAAAGGCAATGTATCCTCAAACCCTAAGACGGGCTGGGGATTTCAACTAAAACGGTTTGGGAAAAACATAAAACAAAATTTTGAACAAGAGTTAGTAAATTACGTAAATAAATTACTTCAGAAAACTCAACCTGGTGAAGCTGGACTAATAGTGATTCCTGAAGCTGACGAAAATCTTCAACCAGTAGAAATAAAAGAATTAAAAGATATTGGCCTAAAGACAAAAAAGATCAGTCAACAATTAAAAACAGACGGTAATTCTTACAAACTTATTAAATTTCTTAGCAACGTAGGTTCTAAAATACTACTAACAGAACTATGCCAAAACAACATACTATAGAAATGGACATGCAGAATTTATGGGTAATGAATCAACCAACTACCTTATAAACTTTATGGTCTTACACCGGAGGAAATAGAAACAGTAGAAAAAAACTAATATGAATATTAAAAACTTTGTTTTAAATATTGTAAGGATTTTAGTATGGCCTAGCGTTTCATTGATACTGGGACTAAGGATTATAGATTTTCTTTTCGTCACTCGACTTCAAATTTTCAGTAGTTTTTCATTTGTCAGCGCTGACAGCCTAACTGCTATAGGTACAATCGTTACGGCTTTTATTGCTTTTATTGCTTTATTTTTAACTTATAGGACTGGCTTCTTTGATAAAACACCAGTTGTTCAAGCGATGGGAACATTTATAATTTCGACTAAAGAAAAGACAAATAAGTTACGAGATGAGGCTATAGAAAAGGGTTCCGTTCATACTTTGCAGTTAATAAATATTGGCAAAGGTATGGCAATAAATGTAATACCTTCGGTAAGAGAGGATGTTAGAGGTTATTTTTTAGAAGCTATAAATCCATCCTACGTACTTCCCCCTAATCAATGAACAAGAGAGTTGGGTGAAATATTACGAATACATGGTCAAAGATTTGTTACTAATGATGAATACGAGCTTGATTTTCAAAATGATCGAAAGACGGCTCATTTTTATATAGATTTTGAAGATTATGAATGTAAACGATATTTGACGAAGATAAAAATAGAAAAGGTAGATCAAGTAGATGGTGAATTAGCAGCTTTATTGAAAACTCCTGGAATTGAAGTATGGAAGGTAATTGACAATATTAAAGAAGTAAAATGAATGCTCGTGAGTTCCTACTTATATTAAGACATAGATTATTACAATCTTTGGAATTAGGGTTGTTATCATTCTCGTTTATTTTTACAATTTTTGCATTTTGGTTATTAAATTTTATCTCGCAGTTAAAACAATTTTATTCGATATTTACACAGTATTTTCCTTTATCTATAGGCATTATTAAATTTTTGGTGTGGCTTGTAATCTTTCACTTAATGAAAAAAGGGGTTAGCAAGATTGCAGAATTTAGACGTATAAGAAAAAGTTATATTTTTGATAGCAATAATTGGCAAAAAGAATGGATATTTAATGGACAATCTTATGCTCTTTCTGATCCTAGTAGGATAGTAATTTATTCTTCGAGAGCGGGCTGCTTACTTGAAAAATATGTTTGGAAAGATTTTATCATGAATTTTGAGATGAAGTTTCTAGAAAACTCTCCTCAAAGAAACATGGGTATAATTTTTAGAGCTAAAGATTTAGAAAATTATTTTATGTTAGAGATCTTCTTGAGAGGTAATGAAAATCAAATTTATATTAAACCTCATGTTCGAAGTCAAGGAGCTTGGGAGTTTATACAGGAAACGTTTGTAGGTAACTTTGATCTACTGCAATTTCAAAAAGTTAGATTACGAGTGGATAATATAAGGGTATATTTTTATATTTCTGGGAATAAAGTGTTTGAGTGGTATTTACCGACACACTTAGATATAAACCACATAGAAGCAGGGGTGCAGGGAACTTCAGAGGAAACAACCAGCAAGGGCATTATCCCGAAAATTGATTTTAGAAACCGGTATGGAATGATCGGATTTAGAGCTTATCCGGGACAAGGGGCTGAATGTAAAAAACTAAATATTAAAAGCATTAAGAATAGTTTTGGCAGATGATTTACTAAGAAATGAAACATTGTGATTTGTCGTCGTGGTTCGATTTAACTCACCACAAGTCTACACTGGGATTATTTAAAAACTGCTCGTTTTTTTCAACGGATTTCCCCTTATTGACAAAACTTTGAAAGATTGGTTATATGGTTATATGGGGTTATCCCCATAGGGGTATAATTAAAATTTAATATGGTAAAAGTCAAATCAATAGAGATAACCGTTATGCGCTATGTAAGAGGGTCTCTTGAAGCTTTTCTGGATGGAAAAAGAAACCTGAATTGGATAAAAGGAACTATCGGAAAGTCTGGAGTACTCCACTATGAAGGCATGTTAAAAGAGATATTTGATGGATTGAGAAGATATTCTGGATTAACACGTTATCAAAGTATTCTCAAAGAATGCCAAAAAGAAGGTTGGTTAACTTAGTTAGATAGGAAAACAGTTCTTTAAAATTTTTGCGTTTTTCTTTTTCCGCTTTTAGCGGAATGTTCGAGCCGACAGTTTCGGAGGCGCGGCGGGTGAGCACATTCGTCAAGCTCAGTGTAAAGGCGCCGCCAGCGCTGCCCCACTTCCGACTCGATTTCTTTTTTGGTGACCCCTTGGGGATTCGAACCCCAGATTCTCTGGCTGAAAACCAGATGTCCTAGGCCGCTAGACGAAGGGGCCGGTTGCAAAGTATTGTAACAGAAGGGGGTGTTGAAATCTAGCATCCGTATCTTCGGCCGGAGAAAATTAGCGAATGTCAATTTAAGATACCCCTTAATAAAAGGGCATCGCCTAAAGGAACTGCAACAGTTATTTTAATTTCCGTCTAAGTTCCTTCAACAATTCAGTCGCCATCTCCTTACCGCCGAGTCCAAACGCCAAGCCGCCGGCTAAAGAAATCATCGCCACAATCCCGGTAAACAAAATACGGACCAGATCCTGGGCGACTCCGAGCTGATTCATAACGATAAGAATCGTAAAAAAAACGATCGTGGCTTTGGCAAAAACCGAAAGCGTCTGAGCAAAAGTCGAACCCAAACTATGGATACTATGACGGACGAGGTCGGACACCAAATTGGCAGTCAAGAGTCCGACAAAACCAATGATGACGGCGACAATGACGTTCGGCAGGTAAAACAGAAACTGGTTTAGGACCAGAGTCGCGCGCGAAAGCTGCCATACCTCCAAAGTCGGGATTAAAAAGAGGATCACTACCGTCCATTTGAGTATCTCGGCGAAGACTTCTTCCCACAGGGCGACTTCAACATTATTCATCAGTTTGGTTTTCTGCAAAAGCAATTCCAGCTTAAAAAAAGAAAAAATGGAAATAAGGATGCGCTTTAAAATACTGGCCAGAACCAGGCCGATTAAAAGAATGAGTAGTCCGCCAAAGAAATTCGGCAGGTAAATCGACAGTTTCCGAAAAAAATTCAGCAAAATTCCGTTCACTAAATCAACCATTTTTGTCACCTCCCCTCTTAAACAGCGCAAACATTTTCATAATGGTCGATAGCTGACGGCCGGTAAGAAGTGTCGAGTATGATTGAAATAACATCTATGGAAAGCTTAGTATGAGCGGGCTTATTTTTCAAGAGGAAATAAGCAACCGTCCGGCGCAGGTGTTGGAGTTTGTAGTAGCCGACCGCTTCGTACGGCTTACCCTTTTGGACACCAACGCGCGCCTTAACTTCAAAAAAACTAAGTTTATCCCTTAGTGATGCGACGATATCAATTTCGCCGAAACGCGAGCGAAAATTGCGGACAACGATACGGTAGCCTTTTTTACGAAGGAAAGAAGCGGCGATTGTTTCGCCCACGGCCCCGGTTGACTTATTTTGAAGAAACATTCACTTTCCGGCGCTTTTTCGGCGCCGCTTTAACGACCGGTTTTTTTGCCTGGTAGAGTTTGGTACGAAGCTGTTGGTCAGAAAGACCGCGGATAAAATAGATTTTTGCCTTGGCGTTATTTGACTTTTTTACGAGTTTGAGACTTTTGATATAAGGCGAGGCGAGGGGAATGATTCGCTCTATTCCTACCCCCGAACGCGATATTTTGCGGACGGTGATCATCCTGTTTTCCGGAGTGTCACCATTAACCTTGATAAGAATTCCTTCAAAAACCTGTTCCCGCTCTTTTTCGTCCTCTTTGAAAAGATAGGTAATATCGATCATATCACCAACAGCGAGGAGTTGATCCTTGTATAAAATCGAGTTTGACATCCCTTGTATTATAAAGAAAACGCTACTTATTTGCAAGCTCTTCACGCTCGATTTGCCACAAACGGTTATATTTGGCGACCCGTTCCCCTCGAGCGGTCGCACCGAATTTGACAAAGTCAGACTGGACGCCAACGGCAAAATCGGCAATAAAGCTGTCGTTTGTCTCACCGGAACGATGGGAAACAATATAGTTAAAGTTATTTTTTCGGGCGAGATCAATGACTTCCAGCGTTTCACTGATCGTGCCAATCTGATTCGGCTTGACCAGCACGGTCGAACAGGCGCGGTCCTTAACGGCCCGCTCCAGACGGGTTTTATTGGTTGCCAACAGGTCGTCGCCCACCAGGTAGATCTGTTTTGAAATAAGCTGATTGAGTTTTTTCCAGTTCTCCCAATCGTCCTCCTGCAAAGGGTCTTCCATCACCAAAATGGTGTAGTTTTTGCTAAGCTCGATTATGAACTGCAGATACTCCTCGACTTTCAGCGGGTGTGGTTTGTCTTTAACGATATATCTTTCATCCTTATAAAAATGAGATGAGGCAAAATCAATTCCCAAAAAAATATCAACGCCAAACTTCAGGTTTTTCTGATTGACCGTTTCGGTAATTACTTCGAGGGCGTCTTGATTGGTCGGGAAGTTCGGCGCATATCCGCCTTCTTCTCCTCCCGAAACATTAGCTCCACGATACAGAAGAACGCGTTTGAGTTCGTGAAAAACCTCAACGGCAATTTCAAACGACTTAGCAAATGACAACGAGGAAGACGGGATGATCTGAAATTCCTGAAAATCAAGCGAGTTGTTGGCGTGTTTACCGCCGTTTATGATATTAAAAATCGGCGACGGGATGCGTTCGACATCAAGCTTCGTCTTAAAAAGCGTCTGATAGAGCCCGTTGATATAGCGGAAAAGCGGCATCTTCTGCTCGGCCGCTGCTGCTTTTACCATAAGCTGCGAAATCAGCAGGACTGTGTTTCCGCCCAACTTGGCTTTGTTTGCTGTACCGTCTGCCTTTATCAGCCAGTAGTCTATTTCGTACTGTTTGGTCGGCGATGCGCCGATCAGTTTTGGGGCGATTAAGTCGTTGATATAAGAAGCGGCTTTGGTCACCCCCATGCCGTCAAAGCGGGCCGGTTCACCGTCACGAATCTCAAGGGCCTCATATTTTCCAATCGATGTACCGGCCGGGATAGCACTCGTCACCTCAACGCCGTTGTCCAAAATGGCTTTACCCTCAAGCGTTGGAAAACCGCGTGAATCAATGATTTCGTAGGCGTAGAGTTTTTTAATTTTTCCCATAGACTAGATTTATTTAACCAATTTTGCCGCTAATTTTTTTTCGCAGCCGTATATTACTTCCCGACTTCTGGTTATGGCGTCAGGATTGACGGAAACGCTGGTTATTCCGGCTCTAACCAATTTTTCGATCAGTTCCGGATAGTCTGACGGCGCCTGGCCGCAGATGGAACAGGTGATTTGCCTCGCCGAACAGGTCTTCACAATTTGCTCGAGCACCGAAACGACGACCGGGTTACGCTCATCGTAAAGCGGCGCCACCTCCTCGTTGTCGCGGTCGACACCAAGAAGGGTCATGGTCAGATCATTTGAACCGATAGACACGCCATCAATGCCGATCTTAATAAATTCTACCAGATTAAGGGCCGCGCTTGGCACCTCGACCATGATCCACAACTTAAAATCGGGGTAGTCAAAAAAGCCGAACGACCGCACCACCTCTTTTATCCGGATAAGCTCCCAGGGAACCCTGATAAAAGGAATCATTAGGTGAAGGTTGCGGTAACCCATTGCCCAGATATTTTTTAGGGCGCGAAGTTCCAGCGAAAAAACGTCGGGATTGGCAATGTAACGATAGGCTCCGCGAAAACCGAGCATCGGATTCTCTTCGTGCGGTTCGTAGTCGGCGCCGCCCTTGAGATGACGGTATTCGTTGGTTTTAAAATCGGTCGCGCGGTAGACTACCGGACGGGGAGAAAATGGTTTTGCAAATTTCAAAAGATCCCGAGTCAGGATACTGACAAAAAGCGCCTCCTTGTTCTTACGGATAAATTCTTTTGGGTGCACGCCTATCTGGGCAATCATAAACTCCGCCCGCAACAAACCGACGCCGTCAACGTCAAGTTTGGCTATTTTCTCAGCTTGCGACGGTTCGGCCAGGTTGACATAAACTTTAGTCAACGTGTGCATTTTTTTTACGGTAAGCGGTTGGACGCGGGCCGCCTTTATCGAGGAAGGGATATTTCCTTGGAAGACTTCACCGGTTTTACCGTTTACTGAAACGATCGTTTCGTGTTTTAAAATGGTGGTGGCTTTTTCCGCGCCGACGACCGCCGGAACGCCAAGCTCGCGCGAAACAATGGCCGCGTGTGAAGTGCGGCCGCCCTTTTCGGTGATGATGGCGCTCGCTTTTTTCATCGCCGGTACGTAGTCGGGATTGGTCTGCGGGGCAACCAGAACATCGCCTTTTTTAATTCGGTCAATTTCCGCCGGTGAGAAAATAATAGTGACGGGGCCGGCGCCGATCCCCGGCGAGGCCGGCGCGCCGGTTACCAACAGTTTAAAACGACGTAAGTCTGGTTGGTCCTCCAAACTCTCGCTCTCATTTATTTTTGAAGAAGTATTCATCGTTGTTATCGGCCGCGACTGAACAATGTAGATCCGTCCTTTTTCTATTGCCCACTCGATATCTTGAGGAAAGTAATAGTGTTTTTCAATGTCGGCGACCTGAAGCGCGATCCGCACGATTTCTTCGTTTGACAGTTTGGGCCTCGACCCCTCAAGGCGAGATAGCGCCACTTCCTTGTTCTCTGTCCCTCGCTTGACATACTTCACATTCTGATAACTGACTTTTTTCTGAAGCAGACTAAACGATCCCTTGGAGACTTCATAATGGTCGGGAGTGACTTTTCCCTGGACAATATACTCGCCAAGACCAAAGATCGCCTCGATCACTATCTTATGGCGGTCGTTGCTGACGGGATCGATACTAAAGGCAATCCCTGATTTTTCCGACTGCACCATACGCTGGACGACGGCGGCCAGTCCGACTTTGAAGTGGTCAAACCCTTGTTCGTGCCGGTAGTAGATCGCGCGCTCCGTAAAAAGCGACGCCCAGCACTCTTTAACTTTTTGAATAAGGACGGCGTCTCCTTTGACATTTAAATATGTTTCCTGCTGGCCGGCAAACGAAGCATTCGGCAGATCCTCCGCCGTCGCCGACGAGCGTACGGCGACAAGAGGCGGATCGTAAACTTTTTTTAGGCTGTGCTGACCTAAAGCAAACGCGGAGTGTCTTTCTTTAAAGTACTTTTCCTCCTTTAACGGCAGCTGTTCATAATACTCAACTATTTCTTTGGCGAGATCGCCTGGAAATTCGGCCCGGAGGATAAGCTTCTGGATGTGACCGGAAGCCTGCTGGATTTCCGGCGGGTTATTGTAGTTGACGATTGCCAGCAGACTATCAATTTTGCCCTGCAGTTTGGCGCTTTTGATAAAGTCAAAGTAGGCGCGGGCGGTGACGATAAAACCATAGGGGATCGGGAGTCTGGCGTTCGTCATCTCGCCTAAGTTGGCGCCCTTTCCGCCGACGAGTCCGACATCATTTTTGTCTACCTCCTCAAACCAGACGATATCCTTTCTCCCTTTCATATTTATCTCTAACTATACTCAAAACTCCTGCCCCAAATCAACATCAAATTCCCGCTTGACACTTGCTTGACGCTTGGCTATAATAGCTCTTGCTGATGAAAATTAATCTTTCCTAACGGCAGCATTGGAGACAAAAATTCTGCTCTCCTAACAGCCATCAGGGAAAACTACAAAGAGGCTGTTTTAGAAATCTAAAAGTATCAAGAGATTATCATGTGTTTTGGCACCTTTTATAGTTTGTCAAGGACCTGCGGCTGGAGCGGTCCAACGTAGGTTGTGCCCGTAGTTCAGCTGGCTAGAACATCTCATTTGCAATGAGAAGGTCACCGGTTCAATTCCGGTCGGGTCCACTGCACTTTAACAATTTGAGGTATTGTAGGCTGATTTGCATCAATTTATTTTAACTAATAGAGAAGATGGGAGAGATAAGGCTTATGGTGGATGCCCTGGTAGTTTGGGCCGAAGAAGGACGCGTGTTTAAGCGCGATAACAACGTCGAGTCCTTAAACAGACATTATTAGACGTTGGTTTCCGAATGGAGCAATCCTCTATCCAGTAATGGATGGAATTCTGGTCGCAAGACCGGAAAGGAGACCTGGTGAACTGAAACATCTAAGTAACCAGAGGAATATAAATCATAACGAGATTCCGTTAGTAGCGGCGAGCGAAAGCGGAGAAGCCTAAATCAGATACCTTTTGGTGTCTGAGGTTGCGGGACCACAATGTGGGTCTATTTTTGATAGAAGAATGCCATGGAAATGGCAGCCATAGACGGTGATAGCCCCGTATTTGAAATCAAAAATATACCCTAGTGGCATCCCAAGTACCACGAGGCACGGCGACCTTGTGGGAAGCTGGGTCGGTCACGATCCAAGGCTAAACACCCAAACTGTCCGATAGTGAACTAGTACCGTGAGGGAAAGGTGAAAAGTCCCCCGACGAGGGGAGTGAAATAGTACCTGAAACCATTAGCTAACAAACAGTAAGAGTCGGGTACCTTTTGGTACCTGATGATTACGTGCCTATTGAAGAATGAGCCAGCGAGTGTTCGCGTCTGTGTTTGTCTAATCCCGGTACTCGGGAGGAGGCAAAGCGAAAGCGAGTCCAAATAGGGCGAAATATAAACACAACGCGTACGACCCGAAACTGGGTGAGCTAACCATGGGCAGGATGAATCCCGGTGAAAACCGGGAGGAGGTCCGAACCCGTTGTCGGTGAAATGACATGGGATGACTTGTGGTTAGGGGTTATATGCCTATCGAACCCAGAGATAGCTGGTTATCCCCGAAATATATTTAGGTATAGCCTGTCAGATTAAGCTATGGGGTAGAGCTACTGGATGGTCTTGGGAGCCTTTGGCGACTAGGACCAACCAAACTCCGAATACATAGCGATTAACTGACGGAGTCAGTCCTGCCCGGATAAGCGGGTAAGGGCAAAAGGGAAACAGCCCAGACTCCCGTATAAGGTTCCAAAATGATTTTTAAGTGGGAAAGGTCGTTACGTTTCCAACACAGTAGGGAGGTTGGCTCAGAAGCAGCCATCCTTTAAAGAGTGCGTAACAGCTCACCTAAATAATCCCGATTTATCGGGATGGAAGCATAGCGCCAAAAATGAACGGAGCTAAATAATCTACCGAAGACGGAGACATTTTGCCGAAGGACTTTGCGTGGCTTGCCATGCGAAACCGGCGGCGAAGTGTGGTAGGGGAGCTTTCCTGTTGCAGTGAAATTTCGCTGTAAGGCGGGATGGAGCGGCAGGAAGTGAGAATGCTGGCATAAGTAGTGTCTCTTCCGATGAAAACTCGGAATGCCGAATATCCAAGGTTTCCTCAGCAACGTCAATCGACTGAGGGTTAGTCGGATCTAAGTCAAGCGCCTTTTGACGCTTGGCGATGTATAAGTCGTTAATACTCGACTACTTAATTTTAAACGTTATCACTTTATCGGTGACGAAATGTGAAGACCCAGGCCTCATTTATGGGGTTTAAGCAATAAGAATTAGCGCAAGCTTATTCGAGTTGCAAATACAAGTTTGCCGCAAGGCGAGCGAGCTGATGCGCTTTACGTTTCCGGGAAAAGCCGGTAAAGGAGTTTGGAGTTAATCCGTACTGTAAACCGACACAGGTGGATGAGTGGGGAACACTCAGGCATACGGGTAATCATGGTTCAAGGAACTCGGCAATAAAGCTGAGCGTAAGTTTTCAATATGCTCTGTCCCGACGTAAGGTCGGGATCGCAGCAAATGTTTGTCAACCGACTGTTTAGCAAAAACACAGGTTCCTGCTAACCCCCATAGGGGATGTATAGGAGCTGAGACCTGTCCGGTACTGGTAAGTTAACCGCTGGGATTGACCCCGATTACGCAAGTAGTTGGGAAAGGTTCTGGTGTAAGCTCCAGTGAACGACAGCTCTAACCCTGAGAGTTCTAAGGTAGCGTAGCCCCTTGCCGGGTAAGTTCCGGCCCGCATGAAAGGTTTAACGAGTTGACAACTGTCTTGAACCATCGCCCGACGAAATTGAAATGGCTGTGAAGATGCGGCCTACCTACACCTGGACAAAAAGACCCCGAGAGCTTTACTGAAGCTAGGCATTGGTGAAAATAAATTAACTGTTGAGCGTAGGAGGGACTCCTGCCGCAAGGCGGGAGGTCAATGAAACACCTCTCTTTGGTTTTTTTTCATCTTACCCTGCCAATTGGTGGGGGACAGTACTTGGTGGTCAGTTTAACTGGGGCGGTTTCCTCCAAAATCGTAACGGAGGAGCGCAAAGGTCAGCTTGCTGCGGATGGAAATCGCAGTGTAAATGCAAACGTATAAGCTGGCTTAACTGTGAGGATTACTATCCGATCAGATGCGAAAGCAGGCGTTAGTGATCCCCTGATTGACTGTGATTGTCGTCAGGGCTTAACGGATAAAAGCTACCTCGGGGATAACAGGCTAGTCACGCCCGAGAGTTCATATCGACGGCGTGGTTCGGCACCTCGATGTCGGCTCATCGCATCCTGGAGCTGAAGTCGGTTCCAAGGGTTGGGCTGTTCGCCCATTAAAGCGGTACGCGAGCTGGGTTCAGAACGTCGTGAGACAGTTCGGACTCTATCCGGTGTAGGCGATTAGACTTTTGAGAGGATTCTTCCACAGTACGAGAGGACCTGGAAGAGAGGTTCCCTGGTGTACCGGTTGTCCCACAAGGGCATTGCCGGGTAGCTATAACCTTACTCGATAAGCACTGAATGCATCTCAAGTGCGAAGCGACCCTCAAGATAAGAAGTCCCTATAGCTTACCAGTAGACTACTGGTTTAATAGGCGCCAGGTGTAAGATCCGCAAGGATTTTAGCCGAGGCGTACTACGTAGCGACTCTCCCATCTATTTTGCTAGTTAAAAACTACAGTACCTCATTTTCTCCTTACCCACTTTTGCCAAAACTTCCTGTTAAGATAAAAGTATGCGAATACTGGCGATCGACTCCGGCCTCGAACGGACCGGTTACGCCCTTTTTGATAAAGGGAAACAATTAAAAAACGGCTTTAACTATCTTCACTCCGGGCTGATTCATACCGACAAATCGCTCACCAAAGAAAATCGACTCCTAAAAATTTATCAGAGCCTTTCCCAGATTGTCAAAACCGATAAACCACGCCGAATTGTCATGGAGCAGCTGTTTTTTTTCAAAAATGCTAAAACCGTTATCAGCGTCGCCCAAGCCCAGGGAGTCGTCCTTCTTCTTGCTTCTCAACACACTATCCCCCTTGAATTTTTGACGCCTCTTCAGATAAAACAAATCATCACCGGTTACGGCCGGGCCGACAAAAAATCGGTTCAGAAAATGCTCAAGTTGACGCTGCCGCATAACGGTGAACTTAAGCAGGACGATGTGGCCGACGCGATCGCCTGCGGAGCGGCGTATTGCTATCTTAACCAAAAGCTTAGTTATAAATCGGAATAAATAAATTTAGCAGCCTATGAACGGTGTCGTCCTGTTGGTGCTTGATGGCTACGGTATTGCTCCGGCCGGCCCCGGCAATGCCATCTACCTGGCCAACCCGCAAAACATTAATTCAATCATGTCTTCATATCCCAGTACCACTCTTAGCGCCTCCGGCGAGGCGGTGGGGCTACCTGCCGGTGAAGTCGGCAATACTGAAGTCGGTCACATTAATCTTGGCGCCGGACGGGTCATTTTTCAGGATCTGCCGCGGATCAATATGTCGATCGCCGACGGGTCATTTTTCAAAAACACGGCCTTTCTTTCCGCGGTTGACCACCTGAAGAAGACCGGCGGAAAACTCCACTTTTTGGGGCTGGTGAGTCACGCCACCGTCCACTCAAGTATTGAACACTTATTTGCGCTTCTGTACCTAGCGAAGGAACAGGCGGTAAAAAAAATTTTAATACACGCCATTACCGATGGACGTGACTCTCCGCCCAAGTCGTCGGCCGAGATCATCCGTCGCCTTGAGGAAAAATTAAAGGAAATCGGAACCGGTCAGATTGCCAGCGTTATCGGGAGGTACTACGCGCTCGATCGCGACCGCCGTTGGGAGCGCGTGCAGCGGGCGTATGAATGTCTGACAAAAAACGATCAGCCCGAATTCGCGACGGCGCTCGATGCCATTACCTACGCCTACGAGCACGGGAAAAGTGACGAATTTATTGATCCCTCGGTTATCAGTACGGCCGAACCATCCCGTATCGCCGAAGGCGACGCCGTTATTTTTTTCAATTATCGCATCGATCGGCCCCGGGAGCTGACAAAGGCGTTCGTACTCAATGACTTTGAAAAAGAAGCCAATCTTCGTCTCGGTTTTGATCCGTATGAAGTTAAGTACTATAAAACTCACCTGCTTCGCGAAGAAGTCGTAACCGCTCCTTTTCCGCGCGGAGCGAAAATTTCTAATTTATTCTTTGTGACGATGACTTATTACACTAAACTGGAGGCCGAAGTCGCCTTTCCGCCAATATTGGTCCCATACCCGTTAGGCAAAGTACTCGCCGAGCACGAAGTGCAACAGCTTCGGATTGCCGAGTCGGAAAAAGAACGCTTTGTCACTTTTTACTTTAACGGGCTCCGAGAAGAACAGTTTCCACAAGAGGAGCGCCTTATCATTCCGTCTCCTAAAGTTCCAACCTACGACATGAAACCGGAGATGTCGGTCTACGAACTCACGTCAAATTTGTTAAGGGCGGCGAAGGAGCAAAAATACGGTTTTATTCTTGCCAATATTGCCAACCCGGATATGGTCGGTCATACCGGCAACATCCAGGCAACCATTTCGGCAATCAAAGCGGTCGATACCTGCATCGGCCAAATTGTTGCGGCAATAATTCCGCTTGGATACACCTGCCTCATAACCGGCGACCACGGTAACGCCGAGCAAAAAATAAATCCCCAAACCGGTGAGATCTCCACCGAACACACTGCTAACGCGGTACCTTTTATCGCCGTCAGCCAAGCCTTACAGGGAAAATTTGTCCACCTCCAAAACGGAGTCCTCGCCGACGTTGCCCCAACTATTCTTTCCCTTTTAAATATTCCTAAGCCGGAAACGATGAGCGGCCGAAACTTACTGGAAGGCGTGCCTAGGTAGCTTCATTAGCGCCCAGTCGGGAAAGAATGCGGCACGCGTACATGGCGCCACTTTGCATGGCACTTCTTACCTTTCCCTTTGACTTAAAAAAAGCGGAAATGAAACCGGCCGCATAAGCGTCGCCGGCGCCGGTCGTGTCGATAATTTTTTCCGGAGCGATGGCTTTTTGAAATAAAACTTCGTCCTTTTCATAGACAAAACTTCCGTTTTTACCGTCGGTCACAACCACCAGCTTCTCCCGAAGAAAAGGGGCGTACCAGTTGATAACCCGCTCCTTAAAATGAATATCTCCATATGGCGCCTTAATAAGGTCGGCCAGCTCATGTCCGTTGAGAATTATGACGTCGGCCATTTCAAGAAGCGGCAACAGTTCCTCTATCGGCCGGCGACAGTCTTTTACCCCAAAATTGAGAAAGATGTGGGCGTTATGTTTTTTGGCAACCGCCAGCAGCTGTTTTTTTTCCGAAATCGGCGTTTCGGGCAGATTGCCGAGATAAACCATAACCGCCCGCTGCAACTCCGCGACCGGCAAATCAGCTCGAAACAGGTGTTGGCGGTGGGTATCGTAATGGACGACGCTGCGTTCGCCTCGATGGTTTAGGAGTATCGTGGAAATTGACATAAATTTTTCGTCGTATCGGCAAAGGAGCGGCTTCACTTTGACACCGCGGAGTTTTTCCAAAATGAGCGGTTTAAAAGGCGTGTCGCCGATTATCCCCATTAACCCAGTCATCAAACCGTGTTTGGCCGCGCCGATTGCGACATTGGCGCCGCCGCCGCCGACCCCCTCCTGAAAAAAATCGGCCACGTACTTACCGCCCGCACACAACTGAAAACGACCATCATGGTAGGTAAGGCTATCTCCCTTAAAAAATAAGTCGATCGTGATGTTGCCGATCGAAATGAGATGGTACATTCTTTCATTCTAGCAGAGTCTTTTCAGTCGCGTCCAACCTTGCTCGCTTCTTTCGAAAAAGACAGCCGCGACCGAACCATTGACGTAAATTCCGCCTCCTTATACCGCCCGAGAAATTCCCGGACCGCCGCACCGGCTTCCCTTATCATTTTATAATCGGTCAGGTCGGCGATTTTCAGATCCAGGTAGCCGTGTTGGCGGGTGCCGTACACCTCACCGGCGCCGCGGATTTTCAGATCGTATTCGGCGAGCCGGAGTCCACTCGTTGTCCTGGTAAAAAACGACAGGCGATCGCGGCTTTTGCTTTCCGCGTTACTGGTAAAAAGAAAGGTGTACGATTGCTGACCGGACCGGCCGACGCGGCCGCGCAGTTGATGCAGTTGGGCCAAACCAAAACGCTCGGCCCCCTCAATAATCATCATCGTCGCGTTAGGAATATCAATGCCCACTTCAACAACCGATGTTGACACTAAAATGTCAATTGTTTTGGCGGTGAACTGCCGCATCATCTCTTCCTTTTCCGTGCTTTTCATTTTTCCGTGAAGGAGCCCG
>JACQCK010000025.1 GCA_016201695.1 Candidatus Roizmanbacteria bacterium | reverse complement strand
GTATAATTGTAACGCAATTCTGTTGGTCGTTGGCACTTATTTTCATTTCACTTAAATAATATGAAAGTAACAATTGTCACCCTTTTTCCCAAGATGCTGACGGGATTTTTTGCCGAAAGCATAGTCAAAAGAGCGATAGAAAAAAAGTTGGTTGAGATAGAAATTGTCAATCTTCGCCGCTTTGCCCTGGATGCATATGGGGCTGTCGATGATCGTCCGTATGGAGGCGGAGCCGGGATGGTGCTGCGGGTTGATATCTTACGGGCAGCGTTGGACTCAATAACTGCCAAGGAAAAAACGGTACTGACAAGCGTAAAAGGGCCAGTTTTTACCCATAAAAAGGCAGTCGAGTACGCGAAGTTAAAGCATCTCGTGATTATTGCCGCCCATTATGAAGGTGTAGACGAGCGGGTACTCGGGGCGGTAGATGAGGAAATATCAATGGGAGACTTTGTCATGACCGGCGGCGAGATCGCCGCGGCGGCGATAGTTGATGCTGTCGTTCGCCTCATCCCCGGCGTCCTGAAAAAGGGGGAAGCAACACAAAATGAAAGTTTCTGTACCGTCAATCTCGACTCACTGATAAAAATTACCGGTGAAGACAATACCTTGGCGAACTTAAAAGCAAAAGGTAACGAAGAAATTACTCTTCTTGAATATCCACAGTATACCCGCCCGGAAGACTGTCGGGGGCAAAAAGTCCCGGCGGTTCTCTTATCGGGAGACCGAAAAAAAATCGGCGAATGGCGACTGAAAATGGCTTTTGAAGAAACGAAAAAAAAACGTCCGGATCTTCTTGAGATGATTCTTAAAAAATGAGATAATAAAGTATTATCAGTTACTTTTAAAGATTATGAATTTCAGCAAACGTGAGATAAAATCATTCGGCGACAAAATTCTGACCATGGACGGTTTTTCTAAAAAGGCAGTCAAAGAACACCTTAAGTTGTATCAGGGATATGTCAGCAAATACAATGAAATTACCGAGAAACTGTCGGGTTTAACCGATGAGGATCTGGCCAAGGCCAATCAAACGTATTCGCTGGTGCGCGAGTTAAAGGTAGAGTTGACGTTTGCCTGGGGCGGCCTGGTTAATCACGAGATTTATTTTTCCCACCTGGGCGGCCCCGGCGGGAACCCCGATGGCGACCTCATTGATCAGATCAAAAAAGACTTTGGATCATTGGAGTCATTCAAAAAAGAGATGAAGGCGACGGGGATAAGCGCACGCGGTTGGGTGTGGACCGCCTGGAATCACGAGGAAAAACGGCTGTTTAACTATTTGGGAGATGCGCAAAACAGCTTTCCGGTTTGGGGAGCGACGCCGATTTTGGCGCTTGATACTTATGAACATGCTTATTTTATGGATTACGGCGCTAATCGTGGCGGCTATATTGACGCTTTTTTTGCCAACCTTGACTGGAAAGTCGTCTCTGCCAACTTCGCCAAAATAGGCAAGAAATAGTTTGGCTTGTCAAAATAAATTCGATGTGCTATACATAATAGCCTATGATTTTGTTGTCGGCGGTACAAAAAGCATTTGGACAGAAAGAAGTATTGCACAATATCTCGTTTAAAGCAACGGAAGGAGAAGTGATTGGTTTCTTAGGTCCAAACGGAGCGGGAAAGACAACAACCATGCGTCTTCTTTTAGGAATTCTCAAACCAAGTAGCGGCAGCGTGCTTATTGACGGAGTGGATCCTCTTGAAGACAGAATTACGGTTTTGAAAAAAATCGGCTATCTGCCGGAAAATAATCCGCTCTATGGAGAAATGAGCGTTACTGAGTACCTTGCTTTTATTTCGGCGGTGAAGGGAAACCATGAGTATCGGCAGATTGCTGAAGAGGTCGGTTTGTCAGAGGTCATCTTTGCCAAAATTGAGAATCTGTCGCGCGGCTATAAACAGCGCGTCGGCTTGGCCGCCGCGCTTATCGGTAATCCGAAGATTCTTGTTCTTGATGAACCCACCTCCGGTCTCGATCCGTTGGAACAGGAAAAAATCAGGCGATTGATTAAGACTCTGGCTCGAAAGAAAACGATTCTTTTTTCCACCCACATCCTGTCCGAAGTTGAAAGTGTAGCAACCCGTTTGATCATTATTAACCGCGGACGAATCGTCTTTGCCGGCGCTAAACCTAAGGGTAAAGGGGCGGTCGAAAAACTATTTAAAAAATTGGTGAAATAATATGCAGGCGCTGTTTAAAAAAGAAATACGCTACTACCTCAATAACCCCATCGGCTATATCATCCTTGTTTTGTTTGCCGTTTTTGCCAATTTCTTGTTTTTGAAGGATATCTTCCTGGTCGGTTCGGCGTCGTTGCGGACTTTTTTTAATTTTTTGCCCTGGTTATGGCTCGTTTTTATTCCCGCAATCACCATGCGTTCCTTAGCGGAAGAGAAGCGGATCAACACCCTCGAGACACTTCTTTCTTTGCCGGTTTCTGAGACACAAATTGTCCTCGCCAAATTCACGGCTCTGTCATTTTTAATTTTTATCGGTCTCGGGCTTACTATCGTGCTACCTGTTTCGTTATTTTTCCTGGCCCGTTTATATCTTCCTGAAGTGCTTATTGCCTACGTAGGGGTGGCGCTAATGGGAATGGGTTTTGTCGCGATTTCACTTTATTCTTCAACAAAGACAAAGAATCAAGTCGTCGCTTTTCTCGTATCGGCCCTGGTTCTTTTTCTGCTTTTAGTTTTGGCGTCAGACTTTCTGTCATCGGTTCTTCCCTTACGTGTTCAAGAAATAATTTCTTATTTTAGTCCGGTCTATCAGCTTCAGCCGTTTATCAAGGGAGTAGTTGATCTGCGTTCGGTTGTTTACTTTATAAGCCTGATTTGTCTGTTTCTTTTTTTTACGATTATCGATCTGGAACAACGCGCTTAAAATATGGTAAAAAAACTCCGTTTGGAAAATATAAATCTTTACCGGAACTTAGGCTGGCAAAAATTACAACTTCGCTTACTCATCATTTCCGGCATGATATTATTTATCGCCGTTAATCTCGTAACTTCTTTGCTAAGCGTTCGTTTCGATCTCTCCGAGGGCAAAGCCTACACCCTCTCACCGTCGTCTCAAAAAATTATCAAGCGGCTTGACGATACGGTAAATGTGCAACTTTTCGCCTCTGCCAATCTGCCCAGTCGCTTTTTGCCGGTCAAGGCGGACGTTCTTGACCTGTTAAAAGAGTATGACAAAGAAGGAAAAGGTAAAGTCATGGTAAAAATAGCTGATCCCGGCAAAGACGAAAAAGCGCTGGAGGCGGTGAAAAACGCAGGAGTGCCGGAACTGCGGTTTTCCCAGATAGAACAAAATAAATATGCCTTGACGGCGTCTTATTTTGGGATACTGATCACCTACGGCGGTAAAAAAGCGGTTCTTCCGCAGGTGACCGATTCGGCGTCGCTTGAGTATAATCTGACCGCGGCCATCTACCGTCTGACCAAGAAACAGCTGGACAAGGTCGGCATCTTGGGTTATGAATCTGGGAGTGTTCAAGGCGATCCAATGACAATACTCCGTAAAATATTAGACCAGCAATTCAGCCTGTCGACGATTGACATCTCTTCCGGATCGCCGCCGCAGATTGATCAGTCGTATCAGACTATCCTCGTTTTTGATAACCTGCAAAAACAATATACCCCCGAAGAAGTGAGTGTCATTAGAGCCTATCTTGATAAGAAAGGCAAGGCGATCTTTTTCGTCGACGGGGTCTGGGTCAACGATTCCTTAACGGCGGCCAACGCCGGTCATAATCTTTTTCCGCTACTCGCCGATTATGGAATTACGGTGAATAATAATCTTATTTTGTCGACCGCTTCCGAAGCGGTTAATTTTGGCAGTGATCAGATGGCCTTCGTTGTCCCTTATCCTTACTGGTTAAAAACGGCTAACTTTGATCAATCTCGGTCGTATTTCATAAACAGCCGGCAGATTACCTATCCCTGGACTTCATCGTTGTCGACCCGTGCCAGAAACGGCTTTTCCGCTCGCGAATTGGTGAAAACGACGAAAAATTCCTGGGAGCAAAAAAAGGACTTTACCCTTAACCCGCAGTTGATTGCTCAACCGGATCAAAAAGATTTGCGTGCCTTTACCGTTACCGCCGAGGCCAGCGATAAAAGCGGAACGCGCCTGATCGTTATTCCTTCCTCTCGTTTTGTTTTGGATAGATTTCTTAATCAGTCGTCTGACAATCTGGAGACGGTTGTGAATATGGTTAATGATCTCGCCTCACAAGGAGCGTTATCCGGGATCCGTTCGCGGCAGGTATATTTCTATCCGTTACCGGATCTGCCCGAAAATTTGAAAGACCCGTTCCGTTATCTCAATATACTCTTGTTACCGTTGATTTTTGGCGCGTTCGGAGCGTACCGCCTGATGAAAAGAAAGTAAGTAATCTTTGATGCCTTTTCTTACCTCAACAAAAGCCAAACGCGAAAAAGGAACTCGGTTCCATTTGAAAAATCTTACTTCCGATACATCGTCGGTCGGTTCCAGACGTGTAACGTGTTTAATTTTACCGATGAACATTATGCACAGGGTATGATACCGCAGGCCCTGAAAGGTATAAGTTCCGTAATAGGAGTGGAAATACTTAAAGGCGTGAAATTGAAGTCCGAGCTCTTCTTTCATTTCGCGGCTCATTGATTCCTCGATGGTTTCCTTAAAGTCGAGAAAGCCTCCCGGAATATCCCAGTAATCTCTTTTCGGCGGATATTTCCGTTTGACCAAAAGTATTTCTTCGTTCTCGTTTTCAAGGATAATGCCGTTGGTAACACGGGGATTGACATAGAGGTGAAAATGGCATTTACCGCAAAGAAGAAGATTCTCTTTCTTTTTTTGAAATCGACCACTACACCGGGGACAGTAGCGAAAGTCCATTTCGGAAATCATTGTCAGTATTATATAATTTCCTCATGGTAAGGACAAGAATCGCTCCTTCTCCGACAGGATTTCCCCATATCGGCACGATTTATCAGGCGCTTTTTGACTATGGCTATGCCAAAAAAAACGCCGGCCAATTTATTGTCAGAATCGAAGACACTGATCGCTTGCGGTTGGTGGCGGGGGCGGAGGAAAAAATTTATCAGTCACTCGACTGGTTTGGTCTAACCGAGGATGAAAGCCGGAGAAAAGGCGGCGACTACGGGCCTTATCGTCAATCCGAGCGTTTAAAAATATATCAATCCCGGGCGCTGGAGCTCATCAAAAACGGGTATGCCTACTACTGTTTTTGTAGCAAAGAACGGTTGGAGGAAGTCCGAAAAAGGCGGGCGCAGGAAAAAAAAATTCCCATGTACGATAAGTACTGCCGTGCCTTATCGGCAGAAGACGTGCAAGAAAAACTAAGTTCCGGTCTGACCCGGGTAGTTCGGATGAAAGTACCGGAAAATACGGCAATTAAAGTACGTGATGAAATTAGGGGCGAGATAGTCTTTGACAGCAATACCGTTGATGATCAGGTATTATTGAAGTCCGACGGATTTCCAACCTATCATTTAGCGGTCGTTGTCGATGACCATCTGATGAAGATTACCCACGCTGTTCGTGGTGAAGAATGGATATCGTCGACTCCCAAACATTTTCTTCTGTACGATTTTTTCGGCTGGGAGCGGCCGTTATTTTTTCATACTTCGTTATTGAGGAATCCCGATCGGTACAAGTTGTCGAAGCGTCATGGCCATACCAATGTCGCCTGGTATCAGGAGCAGGGTTTCCTGCCCGAGGCGATACTGAACTATCTAGCGCTTATGGGCTGGAGCCATCCGCAAGGAAAAGAGATTTTTTCCAAAGAAGAGTTCATCGGTTTACTTGAGTTGAAGAATATGAAGGCGGTCGCGCCTGTTTTTGATATCCACAAGCTCGAGTGGATGAACGGCGAATACATAAGGAATCTTGAAGCCGGCAGTCTGAAGTCACAACTAGTTCGGTTTATCGGGAAAAATTATGATGAAAAACTGGTTGAAAAAACTATTCCTCTTGTCCGCGAGCGGATGAAAAAACTGGTTGATTATATGCCCTTGTGTTCTTTCTTTTTTGAAACGCCGACTGGTTATGAAATTGATCTTTCCGCGAAAAAAGATATTTTCGTAAAAATGAAAGAGGAACTTAATAAACTGAACGACTGGAAAGCTGAGCCGATCGGGGAGGCGATGTTGGTGCTCGCCAAAAGATTAAACGTCAAAAACAGCGAATTTTTTATGTCTCTTCGGGTGGCAATAACCGGTAAAAAAATATCGCCGCCCCTGAACGAGTCAATGGAAATTCTCGGCAAAAAGGACTGTCTCACCAGAATAGGGCGTGTCATCGCCGCCGGCCCTTAAGGATATTTCAAGCGGCGGTAATGGCCGAGATTTTCTGTTGGAATTTTTGTCCGGCCAGGCGGTAAAAAACACCGGCGGTCAGAATAAGAAAACCGCTACTGACGGCGACAGTCAGTCGGGGGCCGAGTCGGCCGATAATCAGACTGTCAATCAGGGCGCCAATCGGCATGCTGCCAAAAACGACCAACGAGAAAAAGCTCATGATCCGGCCGCGGATAGCACTGGGAACAGCTACCTGCATAAGTGTATTGACGCCGGAAAAGACAATGCCGGTAATTATCCCGCCTAAGAATTGGAAAAGAAGGGCGAGCGGAAAGGTAGGGGCAAAGGCGAAAAAAATCATAATGACTCCACCCAAAAAAGTAGGTATCACTAAAAGGTGATATTTATTTTTAGTTCGCTGATAAAGACTATAAAAGCCAAAGGCGGCGATTACTGACCCCAGTCCGGAAAAACTCTGCAGAAGTCCGAAACCGAGTTCGCCGGTATGATAAACATCGTTGGCAAAGACCGGCAGTAAAGTGTTGGCCGGCCACAACCAAAGTGAAACCAGCATGATATTCAAAAGAAGCGCGGCGATGACCTTATAACTCTTAACGTACTGAAAACCTTCTTTTAATCCATTAATAAATGACGGGTGATGGTGTTGTTTTTTAAAAGGTAAATAAATGAGAAGAAGGCTGATAATGACCGCCAAAAAACTTAGCGCGTTCAAAAAATAAGCGGCGGCGATTCCGATAATGGCGATTAAGAATCCGGCGAGCGCCGGGCCAATGGCGCGTGCGGCGTGAAAGATACCGGCGTTTAAAGAGAGCGCGCTTGGGTAATGTTCTTTATCAACGAGATCGAGGACCATGCTGTTGCGAGTTGGCATATCAAAAGCAAACAGGATCCCGCCGGCAATTGCCGCTATCATGACGTGCCAGACCCTGATCTGTCCGGTAAAGACCAAAACGGCCAGTACGAGAGAAATGAGGGCGAACAATGACTGGACAAGGATAACCAGGCGGCGGCGGTCGACGCGATCGGAGACTACGCCGGCGAACAAAACCAAAGCCGCAGTCGGCAGCAAATTAAAGGCCGAGATCACGCCAAGCAGGGATCTATTACTGGTTAAGACCGGATAGATCAGCCACTGTTCGGCGACGTTTGCCAGCCAGGTGCCAACGAGGGAAATACCCTGTCCGAAAAAATACAGTCGGAAATTACGCATTTGCAGGGCCGGTAAATGAATATAGAGCCGTTGCTTGATTTTTTTAAACATGAAAAATCATTATAACAGTTACCCGGTTCAATTACGCGTCAGCGTTATGTCCGATAACCTCACCGCCTGGGTAGGTATAACTACTGCTTTATATTGTAAAATAGGTCTAATTATATTATAATAGGCGGATGAACTCGACTTTTTCCGACATCTACTCAAAAATAAAGAAATTCATTAAAGAGCGGGAGTGGGAAAAATTCCACAACCCAAAAGATATGGCGGAAGCGATTGTCATTGAGGCGTCGGAACTATTGGAGTTATTTTTGTGGAAGGATCCGGCGGCGATTCAGAAAATGTTGAAGGAAAAGCAGTACGAAACCGAAATCAGGGAGGAGGTCGCCGATATTTTAATCTATACTCTCCAGCTGGTTGATCTTATGGGGTATGATATTAAAGAGATTGTCGAAGAAAAAATGAAGAAGAATGAGCGGAAATATCCGGTCGCCAAAGCAAAAGGCAACTCCAGAAAATACACCAATCTCTGATTTTTTCCCCAATCAATATACATGTTTCCGCCGCAGTACGAACATAATTTTGTCAAACGCAACGGTTTGTTACACAAAAATGCCTTTTGTCCTCTTTACAGTTATGCTTCCGCCTGATAAAAATAAGAGTGTTTTTATTATGGATGGTAATAATCATAGCCGCTTTTATGCTCCCCAGGTTTGGGGAGACGGGAGCGGTCCGGATAATGAAAAGGTAAAACCTTCAGGTGTGCCGTCGGGATTGACAGCCGCCTTGCACGCAGTGGCCGCGCCAACCACGAACTTTAGAGACGTGATTGCGGCCAGATTACGACAAAGAGGTGTTCCTGTATCTTCGGAACGAGCAGACCTCACCCGTTCGCAGCGTAAAGTCGTTGATGGACTTTTAGTGAACGATCCATCGGTTGAAGTTTATGAGTTAAGTGACGGCGCTCACGTTATTCTTCCACGCAGAAACGGTCACTAGGGACAATTTCCGCTTGCATTCGCAACTTTTTTCCCTGTATAGTATAAGTTCTTATGGACGAAGAAATGACGAAAGTAACAAAACCGACGGCGCAGAGCGTGGTTGGCGTTGGTGAGTTGATCCGCCGGTATATCGCCGACATCGATCACGTTAAGGGCGTTCTTAAGGAGCAAAAACAGATGCAGAAGGACGCTTTTCAGAATGACAAGGAGTATCATGATGAAGAAGAAAAGGCAAAAGAAATCAAAAGGAAGCAGAATACGATCCGTACTCGACTGCTGAAAGCGCCGGCTTTAGAAGCGGTCACCGCCAAAATCAAAGAACTGCAAGAACAGTCGAAAGACATGCAGGCGGCCCTTTCCGGCTATCTGCAGGAGCATGTGCGCCAGACCGGACAAACAATGATCGAAGGAAACGACGGCGAGATGTATGAAATGGTACCGGTCTACCGATTAAGAAAAAAGCGAGAGGGGTAAACTACATGCAGACAGTCACTGAGGAAACGAAAAAAAAGCTTACGCCGGAGCAGTATAATATTTGTTTCCTGAAGGGAACCGAGCCTCCATTCTCCGGCAAATATACCGACAATAAGGAAGCCGGGATGTATGTCTGCGTTGTCTGCGGGCAGAAGTTATTTTCTTCCGACACAAAATTTGATTCCGGCACCGGCTGGCCGTCTTTCTGGGATTCGGTCGCCAAAGAAAACGTCAGGTTGGAGGACGACTATAGTTTGGGAGTGCGCCGGTCTGAAGTACTTTGTAAAAATTGCGGCGCTCATCTCGGTCACGTTTTTCCGGACGGACCAAAACCAACGGGAAAAAGATACTGTATTAACTCGCTGGCCCTGGATTTTCAGAAAAAAAAGTAGTGAAAGTCTTTACTTTCTTGATTTAAGTGATTTAAATACTTTTTGGTAGCCGCCGCAGCCGTTATATAACCAGTGGGCGACTCGCGTAACCGTTGTCGTTGATGCGCCAATCTTTTTGGCGATGGTAAGATACGATATTCCTTCCAATAGTAATTTAGCGATAGTTAGCCGGTTGGCAAATTCGTTTATTTCGGGAAGTGTCAAAATATCCCGAAGAAAATTGGCAATATCCTCCTCTGTTTTTAAAGCGTCAAAAGCCCTGACTAAAAGTTGCTCTTTTTCATTCTGCGGATGAAAGGTCTCGGTTTTTTTGAATTTAGGGAGAGTTTTTTTCATAAATGATATTATACTCCATAATATCCACTTGACAATTGTGTATTATCATGTTAACATACTGATATATGAAAAATAACGCTTTATTTTCTTCACATCATCCCCGGCCACGCGCGGGGTAGTTCATCAGTGCATTGAATCTTACGACTCACCCCGCATAGAAGCGGGGTTTTTTATTAGTAATTGTATTTTTTTATGAAAAAAATTTATATCGACACGGACATGGGCAATGATGACATTATGGCAATTTGTCTTTTATTAGCCTCGGAGGTAATTGATATAACTGGGATAAGTACTGTCTATGGCGTTTCCGGGGCGCAAACCGGTGCTCTAAATTTAGCTAAACTGCTCAAATACTTAGGAAAGAATATCAAAATAAAGTCCGGATCACCACAGCCTCTTTTTGAAAAAACAGCAAGCTTTCCGCTGCCGGATCGGTTAAGAGCGGAAAATTTAGTTTTAAGCCCAAGACTTAAGAACATTAAAACAACTATTCAGAGGAGTTCGCAAAAAGTCGAAAAATTTATAAGTGAAGCAATCGGTGGGGAAAAAGTAATTATTGTAGCTCTTGGACCGCTGACTAATATCGCCAAGTATATTTCCGCTCAGACAAAAAATATCAATCAAAAGCTCAAGATCGTGCTGATGGGCGGCGGGTTAAAAAGAGGAAATGTTTTTCCTGACAGATACGCTGAATACAATATTTGGCTTGATCCCGAAGCGGCAGAAATAGTATTTAATTCCGGCGTTTCCATTACCATGGTCGGAATTAACGCTACCGATTACGTCTTAGCAACAAAAGAATTTAGGCAACAGATAGAGTCGATTAGACCAAGAACCAAAGCAGGAGCGGTCATTCGTGACATTATTCTTTTAAACAACGGCGATTTTGATGCTTATTATGATCCTTTAACTGCGGCAATAGTTATGGATGAATCTTTAATCACCAGCAGCCTTCGCGGTACGGTCGATGCCGCTTTAAAAGACAAAAGACGTGGCGAGACACAATTCCAAAAAAATAATAAAGGTAACGTCAATGTAGTCATGAAGGTAAATGCCTCCTTTTTTTACTCACGGTTACTGCAAGTTGTACGCGGAAAATAAAATGTCTGAAATAAAGGCGGATAAACCTCTAAAGCCTAAAACAAAAGAAAAAATAGGAAAATGCCGGTCAATATTAATTGATCTTGATGGGTCATTATTCCCTTGTCCTGATTCTATGCCTGAAACTCTCGCGTCACTTTCACGACAAGCAATACTTATTCCCTGTACTTCGCGTTCTTGGGGAGAAATGCTTGAGCAAGACTACCCCGGTAAAGGGGTACTGACCGAAACCGCCTACGGAATTTACGAGTCAGGCTTGGTTGTCAAAAAAAGAGATGAAGTAGTACTTCTTTGTGAAGAGAGCCGTTTAGTTCAAATAGAGAAAATAAAAGAATTAGTGCAGGCGGATTTTATTCCCCGAGGAAGACGCGCTAAAGAAAGTAAATATGAACTGACCGAAGGTTTGGACGATCGGTGGGCGTTTGGATACCTAGGAAGTATGCTTGGCGAGGAGACAATCAGCAAGCAATGTGTCCCGCTTATTTTTCCCCCGTTTTCAAATCAGTACTCCTTGGTTATTTGGCCGTCCGGAACTTTCCGTGAATGCCCGCCGGGAAGATTTTTTTATCAAGTGTGTGTTTATCTTGACGGGTTAAAAAGAGGACGACCGGAACTCTTTGACGGCGTTTCAATTCTTATCGGGGATGAAGCGGTCTTAATTCGACCAAATAAACCTGACGGCGTCGCAATTCAAAAAATTGACGGCATCAAGGCGTTGGTTGAAGAAAACATTATTCAGCCGGAAACGTCTCTTTTGATAGTCGACGATGATAGAACGGATTTAACCGCGGCCAATTATTTGCAAAAAAACGGCGGGACTATTTTGGTTCCGGAAAATGCCGGCTCTCAACTTCGAGCAATGGCGGATGCGGTTTTACCCGGTACTGCCGGATATGCAGCCGCGCCAATTTTTGAAAGTTTGATTCAGGAGAAACTATGAATGAAAGTATTTACGGAAATCGTTTAGATTCCAGCCCCATTCCCGTTAGGAATGTTTTTGATATTTCACCAAAAGGAGTACTCGTTGATCAGTTAAAGCAGGGCGGCTTGATTTTTGAAGAAGGCGGCGAGCCTGATTTTGTCAGGAAAACCATTGGCGGACTCGGCCAAACTACAACTTGTCTTGACCTTCGCTATTTACAAGGGGTGATTGTGCCAGAGTCAGTCACAGTGGGTGGGCAGATGGTAAAACCGATGATTTATATGAATGAATCTAATTATTGTATACCGACCGACGATGTTCTTAAAATACCGGAACTGATTACCTTTGAAGATATTCCTCTCTCTTATCTGCTGATGCGATTGGCTAATCGAGTGCAACCGGTAGACGACAAGGCCTGTGTCTGGGTATTTCCGGGCGGAGGCGGAAAATACATGCGAAGACTGTTGGAAGAAATTGGTTTTCCTTTTGATGAGAGCAGAATTCTTGAGATCGGCGCCAAAAGGAGATTAGGCCAAAAAGGAGTTCCAAGCTGCGACATTGATTTAACCGCCTTTAACAAAAGGCCGGGGAATATATTAGATAATTCTACTGCAATGGTATGGGTTGATGATGCTCTTAGTTCGGGAAGTACTTTTGCGTCCGCGATGCAAGCGTTCGATCAGGAGTTACAGTGGAGACCTTCCAGTGTAAAAATTGTTACTCAATTTTTATCTTTACCGCGAAAGAAGGAGCCGTTAATGCAATATATTAAGACATATGACCAAGACGGAAACAGGAGAGGAGTCCCTCAAATTAGTATATTTACCGGAGTACTGTATGGCGGAGAAGTTTCGCGTCCGAGATTGCTGTCGACCGGAAGTATCATTCGCGGTCTAGGTGATCCGGCCCGTTTTACGGCAAAAAATTATCCGCCGGAACTGATAGAGAGAGTAGTGGAGGTAGTACAGAAAAAGTAAGGCAGTGACTAAGATCACTGTGAAACGGGCAGAAGCGGTTATTATGAAGCCATAAAGGTATGGTAGACCGAAGGATACCCATAGGATATCAATTCGTAGTCGTTGAAAGTCCATGCCCAAGAGTAGCCGCGCTACAGCCATTATCACCGGCAGCCTTAGGTCTTGCCCGCGGACCTTTTCGCGGACTACCCAAGGCCGAGCAATTTGTAAAGCGGCAAGCGTCAGGTCACAACAATTTTCATTTAGGCAGAGCAGAAGATCCATGTGATCAGGATTATTCAATTTACGATTTGAAGGCGATATTTGGCGTTCTCGGTGTGAATGGAGTCAATAGACTACTAAGTCACGGCCTGGTCATTTTGCCCTCTGGTATTAAACTGCCGCCAAGTCCGATAATTCCCGCCGTTCTTCGTTAATTGTTGTTTATTGTCCATTGCAACTTAAAACAGAAGTCGTATGCTCGAACTATGGTCGCGAAAAAAGACGAGGAAAAAGAAGCCTGTCCGCGCTGCGGGGCGGCTTTAGGCGTGATTGTTGCGACGAGTTCTGGCAAAAAAGTCCAGCGGTGTTCGGCGGGCCAGTGGAATCCCACACTGAAAAAAGTGGAAGGGTGTGCTTTTGCCCGCTGGTTTCCGGCCGAGCCAATTCCCCTCAAAGAAAAATGCCCCAAATGCGGCAGTGATACTTTTTTGGTGACGACTCGTACCGGTAAAAGGCTTAAGCGCTGTTCCACCAACAAATGGAACGTTCAGGAGAGAAAAGCCGAAGGGTGCGACTTTGTGGCGTGGGTATAGTCGTGTTTTTTCAGTTTCTTAATCTTCCGTTGATTTTTTTCCGCGAAGATAAACCGGGCCAGGATTTTATAAGTATCATAGTCGAACTGCAATTTAGTGCCGTCGAATGAACCATCTTCGTAAACCTCATCGTTCTCGAGTTCGCCAATGAGGCACCAATTGTGAACGATAAATCCTTTCGATTTGGCGCTTTCCCGATGGGTGTCGGTAATTAGGATGGGCCCGGGGAACGGCCAACACTTTATTTTTGTTTTCGAAAAAGCGTCGATAAAACGGAGGTTATAACGAACCGGTTTTTCCAACCCGACGCAGGCGCCGCGACAGGTGCCGAGTTTGGCGGCAAAACAGGTCGCTTTTGTTTTTTCCAAGTTCAACAGTTTTTGGCATAAGCCGTATTCCTTGACTTTGGAGTTGAGGGCGTCTTTGGCCTGACGCTTGGTTTTGTAAATGCCGATAATGGCATCGAGTCCTTGAGGATCGATAGCGTTGGTATATTGGCAGTGAGAAGTCAGGTAGCCGTCGGGCGTCATGTCTTTTTTGACGACACACAGCTGGTTTTGCTGCCGCAGACGCCGATTGTAAAACGGCCGGAGTTTTTTTATGAGCGTTGATTCCTGTAAAAGCGCCTCAAGTTCGCCGGCGGTTTCGATGGTCTCGATGCGGGTAATTTGCCGGCTGATATGCATTTCCTTTACCGAAAGTCGGTCGGCGAAGAAATGGGAGAGAATACGGTTGTGAAGATTGATACTTTTGCCGATATATAAAGGGATGTCGCCGTTGCCGTAGAAGATATAAACGCCAGGGGTTTCCGGAATATCGTCAATGTCGGTTTCTTTGAGACTCTGCGGAAGCGTCGGACGTTTTAGGACCGCGCGAAAGGCGTCTTCTATCTGCGTTGTGGAAAAATATCGGGGTAACTTTTTAAAAAAATTCCAGATTACCGTGGCGTCAGCGAGCGCTCGGTGACGGGCAGGGCAACGGAGATGGAAACGCGTAATCAGGCTGTCAAGGTTGTGGTGAAGATACTGCGGGAAAAGACGCCGTGAAAGCTTGACAGAACAAAGCGGTCTTCGTTTGTAAGTCAAGTTGAGGCGTCGGAATTCGTGACGTAAAAAACCGTAGTCAAAACGGGCGTTGTGAGCGACAAATATCGTGTTGTCGGTCAGGGCAAAAATTTCTTCGGCGACGTCGGCAAATAGTGGAGCCGCCTCCAGCATATCCGCGGAGATACCGGTCAGCTCTTCGATAAAAGGAGAAACGGTCGCCGCCGGATTGATAAGCGTTTCAAAAGTTTTTACAACTTTTCCTTTTTCAACGTGAATAATGCCGATCTCGATGACGCGGTCAAAACGGTTGCTGGTGCCGGTCGTTTCGATATCGACAAAGGAAAATGATGTAAAGTCCATAACGGTGAGGCGGCTCGTTGAATTACCCAGTCTAGCAAAATTCAGGCGGAAAGTATAGTATTATAGTTAAGATGGATAAGGACTCAGATCAAGTAGCGGTTGGAAAGTCAAAGGCGTTTAGTACCATTGTGCTGGTTACGTTAATAGTCGCGGCGTTATTCTTGGTCATTAAATCGGCCGGACAATCAAATAAGCAAACAAATAACACTATCGTCCCGATAACTAAGTCTCTCACTATGAAAAAACCGCCGGCTTTACAGATTGATAAAACCAAACACTATCAGGCGGTTCTGCATACGGGCAAGGGCGACATTACGATCGAACTTGACGCCTCAACGACTCCGCTTACCGTCAACAACTTCGTCTCTCTGGCCAAAGCTAACTTTTACAACAACACGATTTTTCATCGGGTGATTAAAGGCTTTATGATCCAGGGCGGCGATCCAACCGGTACCGGCACCGGCGGCCCGGGATATAGTTTTGCCGATGAGCCGTTTGCCGGCGACTATACCCGGGGGACAGTGGCGATGGCAAACGCCGGCCCGAATACCAACGGCAGCCAGTTTTTTATTATGCAAAAAGACCAGCCGCTGCCAAAAAATTACGTCATTTTTGGCAAAGTAACAAAGGGAATGGACGCGGTTGATAAAATTGCCGCGAGCGAAATGACTACCTCTTCTTCGGGAGAAGATTCGAAACCGATAAAGCCAACGGCGATTGCAACAGTGGAAATTACAGTGACTCCCTAAGTCTCATATTTCTAAACTCTGCCACAAAATCCGGCAGGCGTAGGTACGGTAAGGAGACCATTTTTTAGTAATCTTTTCCACCTGTTTTTGGGAAGGAAGTTTTTTAAAGTTATAGATTTTCATAAGGCCTTTTTTAAGACCCAAGTCGCCGTGCGAATAGACGTCTTCCCGGGCCAGGGCAAACATGAGAAACATTTCCGCGGTCCATGGCCCAATGCCTTTTACTTTCATTAATTCATTGATGACGGTCGTGTCAGCGGCTTTATCAATATTTTTGAGATTAAGTTCTTTGCTCTTTACCCGCTTGGCCAAATCTTTTATAAAAGCCAGTGAAAGACGATGATCTATGCTCCAGTCTTACAGCACATTATAATGAATTTTTTGCACGTTGATTCAAAGGTTGCTTGATTGACGGTTCCACTCATTCTACTTTTTTATGACTGTCTGGAAATGGTCGATGATTTTTTTACTCATTTTTCAAACGAATTTAACAGCTAATATGATACCATAGACATATGCAAAGCCGGCACTTAATCGGCAAAAAATGTGTCCCTTGTGAACCGGGGACGCCGCCGCTAGCAAAGGAAAAAATAAGTGAATTTCAAAAAGAACTGAAAGGCAGATGGGAGCTTATTGAGGGCAAAAAAATTAAACATAAATTTTCGTGTCAATCTTTTAAAGAAGCTATCATCTTTGTCAATAAGGTGGCCGCGCTTGCCGAGCAAGAAAATCATCATCCCAATATTTTTATCGCCTATAAAAACGTGACGATTACGCTGTCAACCCATGCGATCGGTGGTCTGTCGGAAAACGATTTTATCCTGGCCGGTAAAATCGATCGACTTTAGGCGGGGCCGCTTATGTGTATAACTCCTGCCAGTGGGGATCGGTTTCGACGGTCAGGTCGAGGTAGATTTTTTTGCCAGTCGCCAGCGCGATTTCTTTGCGGGCATAACTGCCGATTTCTTTAATCTTCCGTCCGGTCTCGCCGATGAGCATTTTTTTGTAGCGGTTGGAGGTCGTTAGAATCCGCGCCTTGATGTAGGTCAGCTGATCGCTTCTTTCGGCAATCTCATCAACGACCGCCGTCGTTGTGTAGGGAATTTCTTCACCCATCATCAGGAAAACTTTTTCCCGAATAAGCTCGCCCAAGAAAGTTTTACTGTCAAGGTTGAGGAGCGGGTAGGGCGTAGGGTTGACGATCTGTGATTCCTTAACTTCCGGGAGGAGCGCAAAAATTTCATCGATAAGCGGCGGCAGATGTTTATTGTAGAGAGCGGAAATTTCAAAATTATCGGGGAACTCGTCTTTCATAAATTCGTACTGGGGAAGAAAAGTTCCCTCGGTAGTATCAATTTTATTGATGACCAGGATTTTGGGTACTCGCAGTTGGCGGACCAAACCGAGGACCCGCGCCTCTTCAAAGTCGCGCTTTCTGGTATGATCGACCATATAAACGACGAGATCGACTTTTTCCTGAAGGGTCTGCAGAGTTTTTTTATTGATATTTTTTGACAGTAAATCTTTGGTTTTGCCGAAAATTCCCGGCGTGTCGACAAAAATGACCTTGCCGCGTTTTTCCTCGTAAACGGCGCGGATGGGAAAACGGGTTGTCTGCGGTTTGGGCGAAGTAATCGCTACCTTCTGACCGATGAGATTGTTTAAAAACGTTGATTTACCGACATTCGGCCTTCCAATAAGCAGAACTTTTCCTTCCTTCATAAGATATTATATCATTCTGCCTTCATGTTTTTTTATCTTAGCAGCCCCTTTTTTTTGAGATCCTTGAGAATGAGACAAGTGGCGAGGGCAGTAGTTTCCATTTTTAGGTATTCAGCGCAGGAAAAAAAACGTATTTCTTCGACCTCCGAGGTGGGCACGGGTTCGCCTCTAATATCTGCGTAATAGCAAGTAATACTCAAGATTGTGCTCTCCGGTTTGCCATAGGCCTGCGCCTCAAAGACGCCATATTTTTTGATAGTTTTAGGGAGGATATCGACGGCGAGTTCTTCATTTATTTCACGGACCAATGCTTGGAGGTGATTTTCGCCATTATCCGGTTTGCCGCCCGGCATATAAAAGGCTTGTTTTCCTTTACACAACGTCAGCAGCACTTTTTTATTTTTAAGGTATATGAGTGCAGTCGTTTGAATAATATTATTGTTCTTTTTCATGAGGCAATTATATACCACTCCGTTTTGATTTTACAAAAAAATGGCCTATACCTACCATAGCTTTCAAATGAGAGTCTGGACTGATTTTACGATCATATCAACCCTCCAAAATCAAAGCTCCGTTAGGTATAAACCCTGACAATTTGAAGACGAAGGGGTATAACAGTTGGCGTTAGCGGCTGAAGAGCCAGGAAATTTGATAAAATAGAGGGATTCATGGGGAGTGGTGTAATGGTAACACAGCAGACTTTGGATCTGCTTACTCAAGGTTCGAATCCTTGCTCCCCAGCATTATAGGATTCGAACGCTATCAGGACGGTCTGGGTCTAACCCGACACGCTCAGCAAACTCGGATTGACAGCTTCAGGAGACAGGTTTTGAGCGTTTGCAAGCTTATTTCTTCAGGTTCGAACTTTTTCAAATCCTTTTCGTTATTTTCTTTCATTTTTTTGATAATTAAGAATGGTTCTCGTTGATCTAAAGCCAAAATTTTATCTTTTAATACGAGGTTCGAGCCAATCTTTCCTCGTAAAAAATCTCTGGTAATGTCATCTTCGAACCGGTCATGAATCAATAATTCATCATATGATGAAGCTTTTTCCGTAGCTAATTCAAGCTCATTGATTATATTTTTTTTCCTTTCTTGATCCGTACTTATATTTTATTTCTTCTTTGTCAATTATTTTTTGATCGCTATTAGTCGACTTTAGATCCATCATACAATTAAAAGATAGATTGATACGACAAGTAATATTATTGTTGACAGTTTGGTAATTGTGATATACTTGAATTAAATCAGATCGGTAAATATTAAAATTTAGATGAAAATTAATATGGATAATTCTGGTGTTTCTCCTGGTTCCAGCTCGGTATCACAAGTTAAATATGCGGGTTTTGGTATAAGATTTTTAGCTTACTGGGTAGATTTTCTAATCCTCTTTCCTTTAGGTTTAATTATTCAACAAATAATCGGTAATAATCCTTTTGCAATTTTCAAGCTCGCTCTTAGCGATCTTCAAAAACTACAAGCGTCTGCCTATAATCCATTAGGAATCATAATAAGTTTAGCTTGTGCTTTGGCCTTTTTTCTTATATTCTGGGTCAACTATGATGGAGCGACACCAGGAAAAAAACTTTTAGGAATCAAAATTGTCAAAGCCGACGGAGAAAAACTCACTTATCCGGTTGCCATAATTCGGTATATCGGATATTTAGTTTCGGCAGTAACTATTTTCTTTTTTGAAATAGGTTATCTTTGGATTATTTGGGATAAAAAGAAACAAGCGTTTCATGATAAGATTGCCGGAACGGTTGTTGTCAAAACTGAAAAACAACCACAAATAGCGTTAGCCTTGTTTTTAACCTTAGTAGCAATATTCTTAATATTTGGTTATATGGGTGCGGCAATGTTTAAGGGATTTGTTTTAGGGTTCAAAGCGGTTCAGCAAAAAAGTGGGGATCCGGTCGCTTATGCTCAAGCTATTTTTACAGAAACCAATAAATATCGTTCTGCTCAAAATCTTCCTACAATTACAGAGGAACCAAATATTTGTAGTTACATAAGTAAACGTATTGATGAATTAGAGTCGCAAAAAACTCTTACTCATAATAACACAAATTCTGATTATGATAATCATCAGGGCTTCTTGGGAGATATGAATAATCCACAATTACGCAGCCTTTACTTTGTAAAGTCCGATAATCAGACGGAATATTACGGGCATACAAAATCTGTCACCGAGGCACCAAATATGGTATCTTCATGGGTAGCCCTTCAAAATAGTCAATTAAGAGACCCAAATTATACGTTTGGTTGTGTCCGCGCTGATAAGAGATTCGCTGTTTTTATTGTTGCAACACAAGCTCAAATTCCAACACCAACCGTCTACAATCCTCAACAGCTAAATAACAATCGTGTGGTCAATCCGACGTTTCCACCATATGCAACACCAACGATGTCAGCTGCGGCACAAGAACAATTAACAAGTTTTCAACAACAATTTGACGCTGCTAAAAATAGAATACAGCAGGGTCAACATTAAAACTATGGAAATTGCAACAAGTCCAACCAGGGATAAATACCCGTTAAGTCCTAAAAAAATTATCAAAAAAACAATTACCAGCATGATCGCCTGGTTATTCGTTTTGGGATTTTTTGTTTTAATGGTAAGTGGAATGATTGCCGGAATAATGGCTGATTCCAATCAAGGTATAACTACCATTTTTGGAGCAATATTTACCGGTTTATTTGTTTTTGCTTTTTTATTTATTGTCATCGGAACTTTGACTTATCTTTATCAGAGATGGTATTTTGCCGTTTATTATTATGACATCCGTGATGATTTTATTGTCATAAAAAAAGGCCCGATTACTCCTAAAGAAATCACTATCCCTTGGGAGCGGATTCAAGACGTTTATGTTGACCAGGATATTTTTGACCGGATGTTTGGCTTATTTGATGTCCATTTATCAACGGCTACCTTAATGTCCGGTATGCAAGCTCATATAGATGGAGTAGAACAACAAGCGGCTGATGGTTTAAGAGAAGTTCTTCTTGGTAAAATAAAAAGCCGTATCAGTCAAAAATAACATATGGCGAACTATATTACCGAAAATGATTATCCGGTTGAATCTACTTGGATATTAAAGGTCCCCGTAAGTTTTTTAATAGTAACCGTTTTTATTGTCATCTTTATAGCTTTAATATTACTTCCGGTCGCTTTTACTGAAAGCGGGGGCTGGCTGATTTTCTTAATCGTAATAGGTATGATTATTTTTATGATGGTAGGGATTGGTATCTTGTCAATGATTATTGCTTCATTGTCAAAAGATAACTTTCATTATTCGATTGAAGATGAATTTGTCATTTTTCATCAAGGAATTATCTCCAAGCAACAAAAAAACCTTCCCTATAGCGTTATCCAAGATGTGATAGTGAATCAGGATATCGCTGATAGAATGTTTAATTTAGCTTCTGTAACCATTGAAAATGCTTCCTTTGGTGGTGGTCAGATGTATGTAAAAGGAAGGCAAGCAGGAGCTTTGATTGGTTTTGCCGGTAATGTAGCCGTTATACCTGGATTAACCATAGATCATGCAGAAGCCCTTAAAAAGATTCTTCTTTCAAAAATAAAACAATTTGGTTCTACGAGTAAAGCGGGTTTATAAATTTGAAAATGTGGGGATTTGCAGACAATTGTGGCTATAAAAGGTCCGAATAGCGTCTATATCGGCCAGCCAATAAGAAGAAGAAAGCCGCCGAGGAGTAGCGCTTGCCGCGCCTTCGAAACTGTCGGCTCGAATTCGTTTTTCAAACGAAAGAAAAAACGCAAAAAATTATCCTTTCCTAAAAAAAAGGCATTCGTTATCGGAAGTTTAAGAAACTTATTATCTTAGGGTCTTGTCTAGATAACGGTTGAAAAACTGTTAAGATGGATTGTAATGATAAGAAAAACGATCAGACCTAATCGAGCTAAAATTAGTACTAGTAAATTTCATCTTATAGTTTCCTGTTTTTGCGATGA
>JACQCK010000014.1 GCA_016201695.1 Candidatus Roizmanbacteria bacterium | reverse complement strand
TTGAAATTAAAGGCCACTTTCTGCTCTTCCCCCTCAAACACACTTTCCTGAAAGGCCGAATTCTCTTCTCCTGCGTCCATTTTGGGTCGGCACTCGAGTCCGCTTTTTTTAAAAAACAAAACGACCACGTTAGAGAAATCGCGGGCAAAAACCGAGGCCAGCTTGACGCTACGCAAAAGTTCGTCGCTGTCAACCGTGACCGTCGTCGCTTTTTGGGTCGGGATAACTTTTTCAAACGGTGGAAACTCACCATCGATAAGCCGTGAGTAAAACTGGGTTTCGCCAACCGTAAAGGCGACGGTTTTTTCTTCCGCCAAATAGTGGAGGCCAACTTCCTTTTCTTCTTTTATATAACGCACCACCTCGAGGAGAAAGTCTGAAGGAATAATCGCTGAGGGAATTTCGATCTCTTTTTTTGTGCGAACCAGAGAGAGACGAAAGCCGTCGGTTGAGACCATCGCCAGGTCTTCGCCGGTAAGAAAGTTTACTCCGGTTAAGATCGGCCTGGACTCGTCCCCTGACGCGGCAAAGGCAACCATCGGCAGATTCTTTAAAAGAAAGTCGGTTTTTATGACCTGGGCCTTGCCGGCTATTTTTGGAGGAAGCGGAAAGTCGGCGGGCGACATGACCGGAAAGCTTCCCCTGGTTTTTTCTGAACTGATTAACAGGCGCTTCTCGTCGACTTCGAGCGTGATTTTTGCTGAGGAAAGAAGTGAGATAAATTCGGCTGTTTTTTTTGGGTCAACAACAACGCCCACTCCCCCAACCCCCTCTGACTTCAGGGTTGTGTGGAAATAAGAGCTTAGGTTGCTGGCATAAAAATGCAGGGAGTCCCCCTGTCCCTCCAGGCAGACCCCTTGTAGGGTTGTCAGCGTTGACAGCTTTACCGAGGTAAAGCGTGCGGCTAAGTGCAGTTTTTCTAATAATTCCTCTTTGTTGACGGTGAATTTCATAGAGTTATTACTAATAGTAGTAATAGAGCGTGTGTATAAGTGTATAAAAAACGAAAGAGATTTTCAAGACAATAAAAACCGCAGTAAAATGGTGTTGATAGACTGTGGGTGTCATGTTGATAGTCCAAGCATGCTCCTTATTTTTTCAACCTCTTCCCTAAAAACAGGGTTAGACATCATCAGGCGAGCTATTTTTTCTTCGGCGTGGATGACGGTCGTGTGGTCTTTTCGTTTAAGAAGAAAGGCGATCTCCGTCAATTTTATTTTTAGGTCGCGGCGAAGAAGATACATGGCGATCTGGCGAGGAAGGGCAAGGCTGTCTATTCGGGAGGGGCCCCTTACCTGGGCCTGTTTAACGTTGTAGAAAGTACAAACCGCCTTGACGATGTCAGACGGGGCAATCTTTTTGACGACGAGAGCCTCTTTTTGCGAGAAAAACGAATCGACCGCCTCAAGGTCGACCCGGTCCTTGCTGCCAAGAACCTTGGCATAAATAGAAAGAAGGGTTCCTTCGAGCGCGCGCGTATCTTTAATTTCCTCGGCAATGACTTTGGCCGCCTCAATGTCAACGCCAATCGCCTTTTCTTTGGCCTTAATGAGAAGGATGGCCGTTCTTAGTTCAAAGCTGGGGTCCTGAATGTCGACGATAAGTCCACCGGAAAACCGCGACCGTAAACGATCCTCTAGGTTTTTGATTTCAGCCGGGGGCCGGTCCGAAATAAGGACGATCTGACCTCCGGCCGAAAGCACCGAGTTAAAGGTGTGAAAAAACTCCTCTTGGACGGTCTGTTTTCCAGCGATAAACTGAACGTCGTCAACGATCAGTAGCTGTAGGTGGCGGTATTTTTTGCGAAAGCGCGCGGTTGATTTTTCCCGAATCCCCTCAATAAGTTCGTTCGTAAACTGGTCTCCTGGGCAGAAAAACACCCGCTTTGTCTGATCTTTTTCCAAGATGGCCCGGGCGATTGCTTGCGCCAAGTGAGTTTTTCCTACCCCGACGCCTCCATGCAGGACAAGCGGATTATAGGCGGTGCCAGGATTGTCGGCAATGGCCTGCGCGGCCGCAAAGCCGACTTGGTTTGAGGACGATACGGCAAAGTTGTCGAAGCGATATTTATTATTCAGTCCGGCCCGCAGAAACACGTCTTGGGCCGACGGCTGGAAAGAAAGAAGCGGGGTGGTTGTTTCCGGGTCATTCTTTTTTTTGTCCGGCGGGACAACGACGAACTCAACCGTAAATGATTGGTGAAGGTAGTCTTTTAGGGCGGCTTGTACCTCGGCCACCTTTTTATTTAAGAAAAACTGCATGCCGTGATTGTTGCAGGCCAAGGTTAGTTGGCGGTTGTTAACGCCAACCGCCTTCAGCTGTTTTAAAAGCGAATACAAAATAGGCGTTTTCTTTTGATTATTTTCGAGATACTTTAAAAAACCAGCCCAGAAAGGTACAGCCATAGCGCCGTTAGTTATATGTGGATAACTTATCCACAGATCATAAACATTTACACACCGCTTTTCAAGAGTAAAATATGCTATCATACTGATATGAAGAAATACATTTTGGACGCCAACTTGTTTTTTAACCTGGAAACCAGCTTGGGGATGGGTGAAAAAACAGAGGCGGTGATAAAAACTTTTGCTAAATACGCCAAAGAGCTGCGAAACCAAAATCTGGCCGAATTTTTTATGCCGCCGAAAGTAGTCGAAGAGTTTTTAAGTTTTTTTGAAAACAAAGACCAGGCCTTTCTGCAAGAATTCTTAGCCTCGGTCACAGTGAAGTCGCCCGACCACCTACGAAGCCAGTTTCCGGCCCAGGTATTTTATCAGCTCGTTGACGACATCAGGCAAAGAAGTCTTCGTGGTTTGCGACTGGGAGAGGAGGAGATCGAATTGGCCGCGCGGTCTTTTTCCGGAAAAAGCCCCCTTCCAACCAAAGAGTTCCAGATCGCGGTCGGCGACCACATAAAAAAATTCAGACAGCGATACCGACGGGCAACCCGCTTCGGGTTTCTCGACAGTCTGGCCGACCTTGATCTTATTGTTTTGGCTAAAGAGCAAGACGGTTTTTTGGCGAGCGCCGACGAGGGAGTTATTTATTGGGGGCGAGCGTTTGGGGTGAAAGAGGCGCGGTTGGGGTCGCTGCGTCGGGAGCTGGATAGTCTTCTTCATCGGGAATAAGTTGGGACAACCAGTCAATAATTTTATCGGTGAGTGTCTTTTTCCGCTTTTCCTGGTAGACGAGGCGCTCGGCAAGAAGCGAGGTGACCTTCTTTTTTACTTCTTCATCGGGAACAACCATATAGGCATGAAAGTAGTAGGGCGCATGGCCAACGACAGTAAGCACGGTAAAGCCAAATCGCCGGCTAAAGAAAAAATAAGAAAGCGACTCCCAGCGAAGAGTTACCCCGGCCGCCTCAAGGCCAAATTTGGTAATTTTGTTTTCGACCTCAGGCGGAGGGGTAATGGTGAGGACATAAAATAAAAAAAGCACCGCCCAGACCGGCACAAGAAGGATTCGGTCGCCAAAGAAAAAGATAATAAGTGTGACCAGAAGCGCGGCCGAAAGATAAAAACGCAAAATAAGACGGGAGCGTTTTTTGAAGGGACGAAGAGACGCCTTCCACGTATAGATAACTTGAGGGTTACCGGGCACAGTCTCCATGAATTTATTTTCCTTTTTTTCAAGGAAAAAGTCAAGCCGTCTTCGGGTTGCTTTTTATAGCCTAGTTTGATATACTATATACGTGATGGACAACTTTAATAAGCTCGTTTCCTTTATTTTAGGACTCGTTGTTATTGTCGTTTTTTTTGCCGTTTT
>JACQCK010000020.1 GCA_016201695.1 Candidatus Roizmanbacteria bacterium | reverse complement strand
GGAGTACCTAAAGCAAAGTTCTTGTTATACTTGAAAGAATCGGAGTGGAGATTTAATCACCGCAGAAACATGAAAATATCGTTTCAGAAACTCATGAGAAAATATGTCTTATAGTTAGAAGTTTGCTAGACTAGACCCAAAAGAGATATAAAAATTTCCCTCTTTAAAAAGCTCTTCCGGACTAAAATCAACTGCCAGTGAAACGTTATCCGGCCGGCGCCAATAGGCAATTGTGGCGAACGGAGGCGGTACCGTCAAAACGAATTTTTTCCGGGGAAGCCGGCGGGCCATGGCAAAAGCAGGCCGCAGTTGCATAATACCATCGCCCAGTCCCTTCGAACCGCACTCAATAATCACTTGTTCTGCTTGTTGCAACGGATCAAGTTCACGAGGAAGTAATTTTTTATACCCGGCTAAATCGTGAGGACTACTTTGTAAGATACTGTCAATTTGATGCACTGGCGCCACCGCCAGCGTCCCTATTTTGACGCTAACTTCCTGCGAAAGCACTCTTTCCGTCATAATCGTGTATAATGAAAATAATTATGTCTCAACTGTCCAAGAAAGTATATCAACTCCTCACCCGAATTCCAACCGGTAAGGTAACGACCTATAAGGCCTTAAGTCAAGCCGCGGGTACAAAAGCCTACCGCGCCGTCGGCCAAATCTTGAAAAAAAATCCCGACGCCCCAACCGTTCCCTGCCACCGGGTCGTCAAGACGGACCTGACGCTTGGCGGCTATATAGGAAAAACCCGAGGCGAAGCGTTACAAAAGAAAAAAATTCTGCTTAAAAAAGAGGGGGTCCTCTTTACTTCGGCAGCGAAAATCAACCCGATGTCGCTCTACTTTTTCCAAAAACAATAGGTTTGTCTTAAAAAAAAAGCCGTTTATTTTTTGTGTGGTGGGGTATAACGAATGACGCCGCCGTTGAGAATATCGCGCGTCGTTTCTTCCAGACCGGCTGCCAGATCCGCAGGAACCGGAATCAAACGGGCACACCGGTCACCGGTCGCCCGGGCAAACATAAACGGAGTAACGCTCGGAATATCAGCGGGCGACGTAAGCGCCGGCATGTGCAGTCCAAAAAGTTTTCCGTTTACTGTGGGCCGTGCATGTTCTGAACTCTGTTTCAGGCTTTCTTCAACCGCTCTGACCGCTCGTCTCAAGTCGTCAGGCGGGCGGGCCAGAAAAGGCGGCACATAAACCGCCGCCAGTCCGTCGCCGGCAATAATTATCACACAACTTCTTCCCGACATTTCTATTCGCACTCTGTGGCCATGCCGGCCGGTAAAATAGTCAGCAACACTTCGTTCAATTAAGGTCAGGTAAATAGGGCCCAATTTCTTGGGAAACCAGAAGCCGCCGTAACACTCCCCCCATCGCCGCAAGCGGACTGTCGGCTTGAGCGGTATCCTCTATCCGGTCCGCGGTGGCGGCTAAAACTCTCCGGACTTTCTGTGGATTTTCACTTTCACGAATGCGGCTAAGCTCTGCCTGTTCTTGCTTCGTTCTGGAAACCTCTCGGGCAATAGCTTCATATTTTCTTAAAAGCGTTTCTAATCGTGGATAAAGGCTACTCGCTTCATTCTCTAGCCGAGCGACCCCGGAACGGAGAGCTTCTATTCTAAATTCTAGATCCTCTTGAGGAACAAGATCTGCGAACGTGAGAAATTCACTCATATACCCAGAGATTATAGCAGATGTTGATTTTTTTAACGATCGTTTATATTCTGTTAAACGGTCGGGCGCACCGGCTGGTGGACGGATTGTTGCCCTGTGTTTTTCGGCAACCGGCGGTCCTGGATATGTAACAATCTATACAACCCACCAGTCAGACCTGAATCGTAGAGCAGCCTGGCCGAAACGTCAAAAGCGATCCAGGCCGCGGCGCTTTTTATATAATCCGGATAATCTGACGGGTCAAATTTCCCCCCATCAATATTTAGAGGAGTTGCCTGAAGTAACTCCACGATAAAAGTGCTCAAGAAAGTCGTCTTTGTTTCTTCAAAAAGATTGTCCCTGTGCGTCATTACTTTCACAATTGGGCCGATTACCAAACCGGCAAATAAGTCATAGACGTGACCGACCATTGCCGGAGCCAATAATGACTTAGTGGCCGAATTTCGTTCCCGTGATTTCCCGTAGAGAGCCGCCAGTCCGAATACGGCCATCGCCAAAACTCCCTTGGCTCGCGGGCTGTAGTTGAGCCGCGTTATCCAGTTTTCTGTCTCCATTTCGTAGGCTAGTATAGCACAGAACTCTTTTTTTCCGCCACCTCCGAAGTGGCGCTGCCTAAAAAAAGACGGGTTACTTTTACGCCGGAGCGATCGAATTAATCCATAGTTTTTTGTTGTCATTGGGATAACCATAGTTATAATTGACCGTTATTTCTTCATCTTTTTCAATATTTTTTATCGCTCTAAACTCAATTATCTGCTCATTTATGTATTTTTCGTAAGTGGCGTTTGGCTTATACGAGTGGTTATATAAAGATCCGAATCCAAAACATATTCCAACCGTGACCTTGCCCCACATAAAATAATACTCTCTCAAGCCTGTTTGTTTGAGGGTCCGATAGTCTTTTTTGGGCAGAACCAGTACCGGACACCTTTCGATGATTCCGTTGGCTTTAATCTTTTCACTGGCAAATACTCCCCGGCCCGCTTTGGGAATAGCGGAAAGAGCGGCGTAGACTTTATCAGAAGGCATTAATCTCATCAATTTTTACTTTCCCACGGGCTCATGAGCTGAAAGTAGTTGCCGTCAGGATCAGCAAAGGTGGCGATCCAAGCGCTTTCCATCTGGTAAGGCTCTTTGACGACCTTGGCTCCCAGATTTTTTATCCTTTTGAACTCTTCTTTGACTTCTTTTGTTTCAAAATTAAATATCACCCGGCCGGCGTCTTTTGTCTTGCCTTTCATCTTCGAGTGGTGGCCGACGGCAAAAAATGTCCCGCCAACTTGCCACCCGTACCACTCTCCCTCGACCATATCGGCCGGTTTGCCGAGTACTTTTTGGTAAAAATCGGCAAGAACCTTAGGCTGCATCGACCCGATCATCAGTGAATTAAGATTTAGCACAATATTTAATTATAACAAACTTATTGTCGTTTTCTACTCCATATCTACCGGTAAACACCCTGTCTGTGGGCAATCTTAAGAATTTCAACTCTTTTTTTTGTCCCATTTATTTCATAAATGATTCTATAAGGCCAGACTCGGATGGAACGAATACCGCTTAATTCGCCAGCAAGTTTCTTTCCGGCAGTTGGGTACACCTCTAAAAACCGGAGCTTCTTATACACTTTAACTTGTTCTATTTTAGGCAGATGTTCGTATTGTTTTTGTGCATCTTTAGAGAGAATGACTAGCATATCTCGGATTGTTATTTTAGATCAGCGAGGGAGATATATTGTCCTTTTTTAATTTGTTTTCTGCTTTTGACAATATCTTTTTTGATGTTCGGGATTGCCATAATCTTGGCTGTCTCCTCCAAAGATCCAAGCTCTTCAGTACTCACCAAGGTCGCTTTTGGCCTTCCTTTTACCGTAATAATAACACGGTCAAGATATTTACTGACCTTATCAACGAGTTCAGGAAGATTAGCTCGCGCAACAGATATTGGCAATTGATTGGTAGTATTCATAACTGTTAAATGTACAATACTATGTACATCTTGTCAAGTGGAATAACTTTTTCCCCTATATTGTTCAGGTAAATCTAGTTTGAATTTATCGCACAACGCCGTAACATCTTTGAAGTCTTTCTCTTTTAACTTATATCCGCTATGAAATTCCACCAGGTACTCCGCAGCAATGCATCGGACTGTTTGATCAACAATTTTCCCGATTCCGATAAGCGACCTCGCCGGATACATGACTCCTTTTTTTGCCGGTCCATATAGGCCGTTGCCTTTGGCGTCAAGAATAATCGCGTGGACGTCTATTAGGTGTCCATCGCTGTCGCCTAAAACAAAATTCCAAGTACTCGTATCGTCTCTTGGCACATCTTTGTAACCTTTTTCCGTTAATAATATACGTAGCTCCGGTACATCTTTTTGTTGAATGACAATATCGACGTCCTCATGCTCCCGCGTCTGGATTCCCAAAAGAGCGTCTACTCCCCAACCCCCATCAATCCAAATCTCAATCCCTTTTTCTTTTAATTGCCTATATAGAGCAACTACTTCTTTGTCTTCCATATTAGTAGATTCTAAGCAATTGGTGAGATATTATCCAGCCTCCTTTCTGATATACTCCAGATATGCTAAATGAAAATTTTGTTATCCTGGCGGCTTTAATTAATTTGCTTGGGGCGGCCAGCTATATAAAAAACACAATTAAAGGCAAGGTAAAACCAAACCGGGTCAGTTGGGGGCTGTGGACCGCGGCTGCCATGATTGCGTTTTTAGCAGAGCTAGCCCAGGGAGTAGGGATTCTGTCTTTGGCTACCTTTATGGTTGGCTTCGGCCCGCTTTTAATTTTTCTCGCTTCGTTCGTAAATAAAAAATCCTATTGGAAAATAAGTACATTCGATAAGTGGTGCGGAGCGCTTTCCGTCGTTGGGCTAGTCTTATGGTACATCACCAAGGTCGGAAATATAGCGATTGCGTTTAGTATATTTGCGGACCTCATGGCCGGCATACCGACGCTTGTTAAGTCGTATAAGTATCCCGAAACAGAAAATTGGATAGCATATATGTTTTCAATTATCAGCATCAGCATCGCTCTGCTGACCATAAAAACCTGGACGTTTCCTTCATACGGCTTCCCTCTATATATCTTGATTTTTGACTCGACAGCTTTTCTGCTGATTAAGTTTAAATTAGGAAAAAGAATAAAGACGGCTTGATTATAATTAAGGTAATTTAGTGAATAGTCACAAATCTAACGTTGATTTACCCCCATATTAGATAACATTCTATCCTGACATTGTGAATAGCAAAGAAGAACGATACCTGTCGCAAGCTCGGAAGCAATTATTTATCTCATATATTTTCAACCTGAGTATAGTCCATAGCTCCAAATCGCTCTTTTGTGGATCATATTGACAATGGTCTTAACTGAAAACAAATTAGTTAAGAAATCGTTTGTATTTCTCGAAAAGAGCAGGAGATTACCACTATATTTCTGAAGTAAAGATCCCAATAAAAAGTTAGTTACGCCTAGATCTTTTCCCGCTAGGCCGTACTCAACGACTAAACTAATAGCTTTATCATATATTTCTTCAGTAATTGGCAGAAGCGACTCGACTATTTTGTCCAAATACTCTCTTTTTACCCTAGCACGTTCTTTATCAGCAGAACCCGATGTAAATTCTATGACCACTGGCTTTATAGTCACAAGCGTGACGTTTAGGTCTTTCAACATATAAAAAAATCAGAAAACACTGTGGATTGTTTGGAAGCATCTATAAAGACACACGTGTTTAAAAGAAGCCATTTACCTTCAATAATTCGGGGAAAATCGGGATGAGTTTCTATTTTCATTTCTGCTCCTTTTATCTTCCACATAACTTTCCTCTTCTTCAAGGTATTTTCTAACTTTCCTGGCGAGCTCCTTAAAGACGGATTTTGATATTTTTTTCTTATTCTTGATTACCGGAAGGTCAACGGACTTTTTCATATTTATGATAGTACTGTAAATTTCAGTTTAAATCAATTTGACTTAAGTAATATAATTGCAATTTTCTTGAAACAACTATTTTCTCCGACAAAATATGATTCAATAATCTTTTATACTCTAAATTCTAGTCCTTGTTCCGAACTCACTACGCGACCGGCTACCGGACTGGCAAAATGTGAGCCGATTACTAAAGTTTCTGTATCTTTAACTCCGTTTAAGAACCTCTTGCGCGTTTCAATGGTTTGATCGGGATACGTATCTACCAAAGTTGTCCACTCTTGACGGGCAATTTGGCAAGGGTGGTGCATGACGTCACCAGTAATAATTGCCTTCTTCCCCTGGGATTCAATCACAACGCTAATGTGGTGAGGAGTGTGTCCCGGAGTGGGCATAAGTCGCGTATTCTCGTCGATTCTATAGTCGTCGGCTACAAATTCCGCCAGCCCCGCTTGAACGATCGGTGTCACCGAATCGTCGATTCCATTAAAATCATCGATCATCTCCTTCTCCGGTTTCTTGATCCAGTATTCATATTCTTCTTTAGAAAAAAGATATTTGGCATTGGGGAAAGTGGGCGCCCATTTGTCCTTTTTCAGTTTGGTATTCCACCCGACATGGTCAAAGTGAAGATGAGTACAAACGACAATGTCAATACTTTCAGGAGCAACGCCACTGTCTGTAAATCGTTTTAGAAAATCTGTTTTTAGATTTCCCCAGGTCGGCATGTTTGGACGTTCTTTACCATTGCCATTGCAGGTATCTATCACAATATTCTTGCCGTTAGACTTGATTAAGAAGCTTTGGATTAGAGCCCTTAATTTGCCGTTCTCTTTGGCAAAATGAGGAAACAACCATTTTATTTCTCTAATCTTTTCTTGTTTTGCCTCGGGAATAAAAGTGGAAAAGAGTTCGTTGTCCTCCATCTCGACGATCTGAATTATTTCGACTGCGCCGACACTCCAGCGCAAAGAAGGCTTAGCCATACTGTGATTTTATCAAATCCTTCGGTCTGCAAGACGGCATCAACACTTATCATCATCAATAAAAATACTTTAAACTATGGTATGTTAATTTTATGGCCGAGTCGGGCTATAAGAAATTAATAAGTTACAAACTGTCCCAAATTGCTTTTGATTTAGGTTGGGACTTTGTGCCAAAGTATTACTCTAAAATTGAGGATTCCCGCCAACGGGATCAAATCAAACAAGCACTTCGCTCTGACAAGCAAAACATTGTCGAGGGCTCATCTGAGAGAAGCCTGTCTTCCAAATTGAAACTCTATGACGTTGCCAAAGCCTCTGGAATGGAGGCACTAGAGGATTTTGAAGATATTCTGCGAAGAGAACAGCTTAGCCGCTGGGGTAAAGACGATCCCAGACTCAAAACATTGCGTCAACTTTTTGAGGGTTACCCATCTTATCCTTCTAATTCTTCTGTTCCCCTTCTCCCTTCCGTTAAGGCGGTTACTCAAGCGTTGGACGGATTAGAAGCGGTCATCAACTATTTAATCGATCTGCTAACCAGAAACGGCTATCTCCTTGATAAACAAATTAACGCTGTTGAAGAAAAACATCGGAAAGAAGGCGGTTATAATGAAAAGCTACTCCAAAAAAGGCTTGCCTACAAAAAACTTCATTGAACTGATCTCTCTTTTTTCTTCCAAACTGCCATATTTCTAAGCAAATCCTACTACTTTTTGGAGACTTTCACTAACTTCGGTAGCTTTTGTAAACGCTTTTGGACATCGTATTTGCTTCGTCTTCAAAACGATTTTGTCTGACTCCTTTTGTCAAAAGTTCATAAAGGTATAGTAGCGGAAAAACCACCGGGTATCTTTCCCACTGCCTCACATGGATTGTTTCATGCATTAAACCATTTTTTAATTCTTTCGGGCCCATTAAAATAATGTGTCCAATCGTCATTGCTCTGGCATATTTAAAATAGCCGAATGACCACCAGAAACTTCTCACCTTAAATATCAAAGCGATTGGGTTTTTAATCTTTGAAAGTTAAGGTATGTCAACTTGACATACTCCTATTATTGTGGTATATTCAATTACATGTACAACACCGTGTCGGCAAGACAAATCCAGCGAGAATATAAAAAAATCCTAAATAAAGCTAATAAAATTAGAGAGCCTATTGTTGTCATGGTAAATAACAAACCCCAAGGGGCCGTGATTGGCCTAGATCTTCTGGAAAAAATTCAACTTGAGGAAGTTTTGAAAAAAGCCCTTAAAGAATATCAGGCGGGGAAGGCAAAACCTATTTCTAATTTAGAGGAACTGGAAGCGGACCAGGAGTCGATGAGGTCAGAAGCGGGTTTAAAGTAATGACCACTATCCATTACTCTGATTATTATCTTTCACAAAGAAAAAAGTATTTAAAGAATAAGTCCAAACTAGTTGAGACAGTCATTTCCAAAATTAAACTTTTTCTGAAAAACGCTCGTCATCCCGGCTTGCATTTGGAAAAACTGAAAGGCTCCAACGTTTGGACAATAAGGATAAGTAAAGGCGATCGGATCTTCTTTTATTGGATAGATAGTTCGCAAGCTCTATTTATAGATATTGGATCACATGATAAATATAGGCGCTATTAATTGTCTCCTGGCAATTGGATGTTAGGTTGAGCAAAGACGAAAGGATTACTTACTCACCAACTTCATCACTTCGCGCATGAAGGCCGGCAGGTCGGCCGGCCAGCGGGAAGTCACCAGATTGCCATCAACGACGACTTCTTTATCTTCCCATTTGCCGCCGGCGGCTTTGACGCTTTCCGGCACGCCGTCGTGCCAGTATGACGTGAGGCGTTTGCCTTTGATTACACCCGAATCAGCCAACAACCACGGCCCATGGCAGACGGAGGCCACTGGTTTATTCTTATCGAAGAATGACCGGGTAATTTCCTGCGCCTTTTTTATTTTTCGCACGATCGCCGGCGCGCCCTCCGGTGAACCGCCGGGGATAACGAGTAAATCGTAATCGTCAGGATTAACTTTTTCAATCAGAATATCGGGCTTGAGCTCGCCGTAGCCAAATTCTCCGTGAATCGCTTCCTTTTTTGGCGCGGCGACATCGACTTGCCAGCCCGCCTCCTGGAGGCGAAACAGAGGATACATTACTTCCATGTCCTCAAATTTATCCGCAGTCAAAATAACCGCTTTCTTCATGCTTTTATTATACTCCCTGATATGCAAACACACTACGAGAAAATCAGCACCTAGTCTTTTCAAGGCTGAGCCTTAATTGAAGATGGACCATTTAGACGGGAGAAAAAATCCTCAAAAATATTTTACCCTGAAAAATGATGAGGTTTGAACTTTTATACAATTAGTGCTTCGTTACGGGGCTAAGAGGCTTCTGCCCGCTTAAGACGTTGGCGATATTTTGCAGGCAAATCCTGGTCATTTCTAAAGTGACATCGCTTTCCATATTGATCATATGCGAGGTCAATATTACGTTGTCGGTTTCCAGCGGCCGGGAAATATTCTGAGAGATATCCAGCGCCGCACCATAAATCTTTTTTTGAGTAAGTAGAGAAAGCAATGCCTGTTCATCGATCACTTCGGCTGGCGATACGCTCACTAAAATCGCCGTCGGTTTCATAGAGTTTAAAAGTTCAGAACTAACTATCTTTGCTGTTTGCGGAGTATAAGGAATCGTAATAAAGATAAAATCAGATTGAGAAAAAAGTTCAGTTAACTCTACTTTTTTTGTAGGCAGTTCTTTCTCCAGAGCCTCTTTGTGGGTGCGACTTATATAAAGAATTTTATTGTTAAAGCCCTTAGCCATCATCGCCGCAACTTTACTTCCTATATTCCCCAAGGCGACTATTCCCGTTGTTTTATTTCTTAAAGAAAGACCCATTTCGCCAATTGGGGAATACTCCGGAAGATCATTTTTTAGTAATTTTGCATAGAGCTTGGTTACGCGTTTGGCAACGCTCGCCAGTAAAGCCACCGCGCCCTCGGCAGTCGCCAAAAATACAGAGTCAGTCGGCGTGTCGGTAACGACTATATTCCTTCTGGCGGCTTCGTTTAGATCTATTCTGTCTACTCCCGTGCCAAAATTTGCGACAATCTTTAAATTGTCGCCGGCTGCGTCGAAAAACTCTTTGTCCACATAATCTTCCCATTGAGTAAGGACCGCATCTGAATTTTTAATTCGCTCAAGCAGTATCTCCCTCGGGCAAACTTCATCCTTCTCGTAAACATCGAGCTCATAATTCTTATCGGTCAGAAGATTATTAAATTGGCCGGGGATCGGACGGGTAATAAATATCTTCACCAGGTAATATTACCAAAAAATCTAATCGTCCGCTTGTGGTCAATTCACATCATTGAGAACTATGTAGAATCTTCTTATACTCTGCAATTCGCTCCTGGATAAACTGTCTTTTTTTGGCGCCGCAACGACTACCGACCAACCCGCCTCTTGCAAACGGAACAATGGATACATGACTTCCATATCTTCAAACTGATCGGCGGTAAGAATGAGTGCTTTTTTCACGACTGTATAATGTATCTGTATTTAAAGTATACCCGTCTTACACTGGTTTGCCCCGCTAAGCGGGGTCAAAGCGGTTTAGAGGGGTATATACTCGAGCAAATTCATTTGCGAGTGGTATATATCAGTTTGACATCTTTTTTGTGAAACGATATACTTTTCTTCTTTATGTCGGCAGAAGGCTGTAAAACACGCGTCCTTGACCTTGGTATCGGATTTGGCGGTAATTATATCAACGGCGATCCATCGTCAACCTTACGGATTGGAGTCGATATAAATCCGGAACGACTCATTAGTTGTCAACAAACATATGGTACTCCACCAGTTGTTGCTAACGCCTTTATTGATGGAGGAATCAGATCGTTACCGGTTGGCAACGAGAGCGTTAATAAAGTGGAAATACTTTTCCCTTACGACAGTCTTTTACTCGCCTTAGCGACACAACAAGGATTTTGGTTGGAATTACATAGAGTCTTAAAAAGAACGGGTAGCGTTCACCTCTTGCTCGAAGATATTGATCCGCCCCAATCTTTACTTGAGCGCTTACTCAGTCCTGATAGACTATACGGCGGGCCTAAAAAAGCGTCTTTACTCGCCAAAAACGCCGGATTTTCCGTTAAGCAAAGAACGCTCAAGCTTCGTCAGATCGAAGGTTATGGAACGGACTTTTCGCAATATCTGGTTACCGGTCTTACCAAACTAGACGAGTCTTTGATCTCTATTCACGAAATCTCGGCAGTCAAAAGGTAAAAAACAGGCGAGGAGATTTTACTTAACCGCAATATAGTATAATTTCCCTGTGTGCTAACCCGACTCGTCCTTGAAAAAATCGGCTTCACCAAAAAAAACCTGCCGGCGTTAAACAAGATCGTCATCAGTCCTAAAATGACGCATTATAAAGACAATCCGCACACCAAAGACGAAGCCTTCATCAACTGGGCCAAAGATGAGTTCGCTCCCCCGCTCTCACCAATGGAACTGGCAACGTATATTAATCACCCGGCAAAATTCAGGCGGGATTTACTAAACAATCTTCGCCTCTACCTCAAATTCTGCCAGGCAGTTGCCAAGACCTTGCCTAGGCTAGAACTGCTATCAGACAGCGACAAAATGGTCTCTCTCATCGTCCTGCTTTTTCTTTTTCAATCGGCCATGGACAGTCATTACTATAAATACGACTATCCTCTTGACCTCGAAGAGTATCCTCGAAGCCCCCTCGGCTGGCATTATTTGCGGGCGGAAAACATCGTTAGGGTGCTTGCGGCCGGACTGCACATTACCGATAGAAGAAGCTGGATCAGCGAAAAAGTACTAATTTTACTTAGTAAAAATGGGTTGACCCTTATTAAAAACCTAAAACCATATTTAAAACAGGATCAGATAAACAACCTCCAAGCCTCGTTTCACGCCCTTCAGATTTATCAACAGGTGCAGCAGGAAGAAAATAAACTCTTCACCGGTAAAAACATGGACAGTGTTGTTTTCACGACCGGTTTTAAGATTTGGAATATGCTAAGCAGTCTTGTTAAAAACACTCAAGAAAGCTTATTTAAAGACAAAAAAGAATTGCTAAGCATTCTTAACGGCAATCCGATCTATGGCACCAGGAAAATACTGGTTGATCTAAACAAATATTTTTCCAATAAACTTGTTGAAGAAACAAAAAAGAATATACGGTTATGGACTTAACTTATTAAGAAGACCTACGCGCGCTTCTCTGATTGACTCATCTTGCCTCGACTGTCCTCGCGACAAAGTCAACCAATCTTGCTCCGATTGGCGTAAACATTCTTGTCTCAAGATTGAATAAAGAGGAATCATAACATCCCGGCGGATAACCACTAACCGGAATACAGGAATGAGGTAGGCCGGTATAGCCTCTATAATAATCATAAGGAGGAAAGACACGGACATTACCTTGAAAATCTTTTCCATCGGCATAACTCACCACAAAAGCCGCCATCTCAATCGGTTCATGGATTTTGTTTGGTTGTACACTATCACTATCGACTATCAGACTGACTTCTTGCGGTACCAACGAAAGCAATCTCATATCTGCTCTTAAAATACCGGCGACTCCTGCACAGGTCGCCGCGAGAACATTGGCAACACTCCAAGATTTCGGCAGCGTGGCTTTTCTTGCCTCTAAGGCCGTCTCTAGGGACGGGAATTTGCCGGCGGCAGGATCTTTTAGACAACTAAGCATTTCGGCTTCGGTTAACGGAGTTCTTTTTTCCAAGTGGAAAACTCTGTTGATATCTCTAACAGTTTGATAATATCTGGCGTCGATTCTCACTTTAGACTATTATATCAAACAAAAACAAAAAAAACTTGACAAGCGATTGGCCTTGTTATAACATTGTTATAATTAATTGTTAATAATATGACCCAGAAAATAATTAGAGTCGGTAACTCGGTCGCTTTAACCATACCCAAATCCTTTATTGAAGAAACCGGTTATAAAGTCGGCGATCAGGTTGTAGTTGAACACGATATCGAACACAAAATGTTGCTTGTTAAACCTAAAGAGGCTAGCGGAATGAAAAGTTTAACTCCTGAATTTTTTCATTGGCTGGAAAACACCGCGAAGAAATACGAGAACGTGATAAAAGAACTGGCCAATAGGTAATATGACCAGATATGTTGATCTTACCGAAACCTATCTCATACATGAGAAGATGCTTGCGGTCGGCGGCGGAAGAGCAGGAATCCGCGATTTCAGTCTTCTGCATTCCGCGGTTGAACTACCGAAAGTAACTTTTGGAGGAAAGTTACTTTATGAAACAGTATGGAAACAGGCCGCATCCTTGATTCATTCACTGATAAAAAACCATCCCTTTAATGACGGAAACAAAAGAACCGGATTTTTTACCTCTCTAAGATTTCTTAATTTAAATGGATATGAAATACAGTGTTCAAAAAAAGAAGTTCTTAATAGCGGGGAGGGACGAAAGCTTCTTATCAACCACCCTCGTATTCTGAAGCGTGAATTATTACCTTCTTTTCTGTCATGGCATCAATTATAATAAAGTAGGGTCCTTAGCCTATCTTAATAATGAAGAATATCGACAAAGAATAAGACGAAAAAAAAATGAGATAATTATGCGTATAATATGATTGATAATGAAGGCGGAGCAAATATTTTTGACCTTCTGACTGACGATTTAAAACAAACGACTATTACCGAGCAAAACGGGCCAATAAGTGTCGTTCGGGTTGATCCGGAAAAAGTGGCTAGATTAATTAACGCTTTGCAAGAAAAAGGCATTAAGCAAATAAGATACTTTAACGACATCCGTATACTTAGCCCTGAACTGGCCGTAAAGTTTGCTCAAGCAGCCAGTATAATTTTGACCTTTACGATCGGCGCGTTAACTTCTCGACAGACACAACTAATTTCTGCTCGTAATTGGGGCTCGTCAATAACTGGATTCGTAATACCAACCTCTGATGTAGATCTTCAGTTCGACCTATCTACTGTTGATAATCTGAAATCGGCCGGTCAACTACTGCGACATGATCAAGACTTCCATAACGCCTTATGGAAGCTAAGCACTCCGGTGAGAGTACCTTCAGTTGCTTTTTCACTAAGCGTTCCGAGCGTCTATAAAGAAGAGCGGTATCCCGGCGAAAAATGGATTCCTCGTGCGCATAGTACGATTATACTCAAACGCCCTTGACTGAAAAAGGCTGTCTTACCGACCCTCTGATAATGTCCTTACCAGATCGATATCTTATTATCTATTATGGCACTTATCCCTTGACAACATGTAAATAATATGTTAAGATAAGGATATATGGATAGATTTACTTACTCTGACTTTCTAAAGGTTTATAGCTCTAACGAGAAATGTTTAGAAGCGATAAAAAATACCCGTTTCCCTAATGGAATTTTCTGTAAACAATGTGAGAAAATAACAAAGTATTACAAGGTAAAAGGGCGACCTGTGTACGAATGTGAATTTGGTGGTAATCATCAAATCTCTCCACTTGCAGGAACAGTCCTTGAAAAAACAACTACTCCTTTAACTTCATGGTTTTATGCTATGTTTCTAATGATAAATACTCGTGCGGGTGTATCGGCTAAACAATTACAAAGAGAATTGGGTGTAACCTATAAAACCGCATGGAGAATGTTTCATCAAATCAGAAAATTGATGGCAGACATGGATATAACTCCTCTTGAAGGAGATGTTGAAATTGACGAAACGTTTGTTGGCGGAAAAGGCTATAACCGAATGAAAGTTTGGCATGGAAATGAAAAACCAAAAGAAGTAGTTATGGGAATGATTAAAAAAGGTGGAAAGTAATTGAACAAATAAATAAATTTGTTTCACCAAAAGCAAGAATTATGACAGATGAATATGCAGGTTATTATCAACTTAAAAAGTTGGGTTATAACCATTACAGCATAAATCATAAAAAGAATTTTAGAGTAGGAGATATTTATACTCAAAATGCTGAAAATGTCTGGAGTCATCTAAAGCGGGGAATTTATGGAGTTTATCGTCACGTTAGTAAAAAACATTTACAAGCATATGTAGATGAATTTGCATTTAGATACAATAATCGTAAAAATGAAAATAGAATGTTTAATGTTCTTCTTTCTCAAGTAGCCTTAGTTAAGGTTTTGAGATCGTGACAGCTTTTTTGAGAAGTATCTCAAACCTTTTTTTTGAGATTATAGCCTTTTTAGATAGTGTTCTTTTACCCCTTTTTTTCATACTGCATGTAAAATTGTATTTATCTCTACTCTTAATTTTGCCCTATTTAGCAATCTTTCTCTTATGTCTTTTGTAATTCTTTTTTTTACGCTCTCTTCTTTAGGAATTGGAATAATTACTTCGTTTAGTCTATCTCCTATTGTTGATAAAGTTGCTTGAACGAAGGTTTTTTCGTCTATTTGTTTTCTAACAATGGGAACATATAAAAGATATAGAAATAGATAAGGGTCTAATTTACTTTTATCAAGTGACCTTATTTTTAAGAAATGGCTTTGAACCAGCATTTTCAAATCGTATTCAGTAAGTATTATTGTTTCTCCAATTCTATATGTCCCATCTTTTATAAAGAGAATGTCACCTTCTTGTATATCCTGCTTTTCTTTATATTTCAAATATGTTAATTCGTTGACGTTTTGAACAGCATAATTACGTGTTTCCCAAGCTCCAATATCAGAAGTTCTAAGGAAGGGAATAGTATCATAAATGTTATATTCATTACTTGAAGCTGTCCCACCAGTTCCTTTTATCTGTAAAATTTTCTCGTCAATCAATTCTTGAACAGATTTTATTTCATACTTACCAGACGATTTTATAGCATCAAGCTCTTTTATCGTATCAGGATCATAATAACGAGGTATTAAAATACCATTCTTTAAATGACTTTCATATAAAGTAAAACCAAGGCGGTCAAAACCCTTAATAACTCTGTTTTTATTTATTTTATAAATTTCTGTACTGTTTGAAAATTCTTCGTCTAAAACTTCTTCTCCTTTATTATTTTTTTTATATAGTTCATTTCCACGAGTATCGTGTCCACATTTATTAACTACGCTCATCATAATTGGATAGTTTTTTTGTTTTGTTTTTTCCCACTTCTTAAGGACTAAAAGACTTGTTTTTGTATGAGTGTGTGGCATAAAAGTATTATGAGGACAATCAATTATTGCTAATATCTCTGCTTTATCTTTTATCCATTCCCGAATATAGCCGTCTGTCGGATTACCGAAAATACCATCTGGTAATACAATGGCAAGTCTTCCGCCATCTTTAAGGAGATTTAGACAAAGTTCAATAAAAAGTATTTGTGGTTCAGCCCCCTTTTCTTTTAGTTGATTTGTTTTTACCCATCTTCCATTCTTTTGCTCCCATTTATAACCTAAGTCGTACTTTTTTAATATATAATCGTGCTTTACTTTTATTTTACTTCCGAAGGGCGGATTGGTCAAAATTACATCAAACTTCTTCATATCGTCTTTTCCATCTGTAGTTAATACTGTGCGGGCTACATTTTCCCACTCATCTGGATTTTTGAGACTGTCCGCTTTTACGATATTACTTCTTCCATCTCCTATAATTGACATATAAGCCTTACAGATTTTAACCAAGTCAATTTCTTTATCTATTCCAAAAAAGTGCTTTTGAGCAAATTCTTTTTTAGCATTTTCTAGGTTACTACCTTTATAACGTGAGCTGTTATCCATAATGCCCCAAACATGTTCTAATGCGTAGATTAAGAAGCCACCGCTTCCGCATGCTGGGTCTAACACTTTTTCCTCTGGTTGTGGATTAACTATCTCTACCGCCATTTTAACCACCTGTCTAGGTGTAAAAAACTCTCCCTTGTCGCCTACAAATTGCCTTTCAGCAAAAACTTCAAAAGCGTCTCCTACGACATCTTTATTAGTTTTGGTCAAACTGTATCTTTCAAGCTCTCCAACAATATACATTATGGACTTTGGATCTAAGACTATTTTTTCATGTTTTTCAAAAACACCTTCATCTACAAGAGAACCTTTAACCCTTTGCCATAGTTCTTCAACGTTTTTTTTAACTTCTTCTGGACTATCTTCAAAGCCTATTTTGAATTTTGGAGCCTTATCAGTATCGTATAGTTCATCATAAATTTTGCAGAAAATAAGTCGTGTCATCTCGCTTCCAAGTTTTTCTTTACGGCTAATATTCGTATTAGAGTAAAGCGTATAGAAAATTCTTCTAAAAACAGGTTTGAGATTTTTAACAGGTTTTAAGTCGTCTTTTGTTATTCTCCCTATATCCTCAAACGTTTCCCCTTCATGTGGTATCTGAAAAATGTAGTCTGATTTCACTCCACCTGTTTTGGGGTCTCTATACACATACTCAATTTCTTGTCCATTTGTCCAAACTCCCCAAAGAGCGGAAGTAGCTGTCATATAGCTCATAAGTTGTTTTATTCCTTCTTTTTTTGTCGGCTTTTTAGTTTCAACAATTCCAAGAATATCATTATTTTGATCTCTTAGAGTTGTATTTATTGAGTTATAAATTACAATATCTGCTCTTTCTTTTTCATTCTTTTTATTGTTAATTTCACCTCTCTGAATTTTAACTTCAATATCCATTTGGGCATAGTTATAACCATAATCTTTATATAGAATTTCTTCATATTCTTGTCTGACCGCTTCTTCTGGTTTTTTAAAATCAACAGACTTGCTAGTTGCTTTATCCAAAATATATCCATCTTTAAGAAGAATTGAAGTATCCATGTTTATATGGTATAGAATGCAAGAAGAAAATACTACATGACGTGACGATATATGGTAATTTTACATGAGTTCATGGTATATGTACCTCTATTATCTGTTGACAAAGTAAAACTAGTTATTTACTATAAAGTAAATGCGCCGATACTCTGTCGTCGTTGTCGGTTTGGTTATTTTTTTTCTGTGGCTTGTTCCTCCGGCCTTCGCCCAATCGCCCCGGCGCTTTTATGACTGGAGTACAACCCTGGAACTGGAAAATCAGAAAGTGTTGGGCCTGTCCGTTTCTGCCCGGGAAACCGGCAAAGAATCCACCCCAAGTAGCTCCCAAAATTTCCTCCAGTTTAACCGTTATCTTATTTTCGGCAATCTTACCCCCGATAATCCCTTTCATTTCTTAAAAACCGTTCAGGAAGAAATCCAACTGGCGACCACTTTCAATGCACAGGATAAGGAGAAATTGAAAGTTAACATTGCGGGAGAAAGGCTTGATGAAGCCCAAAAAATGGCTAAGAAGGGTGATAGTCGGGCGATTCAGGCGGCAGCGCAAGGCTATGAACAAACGATGAGTACGGTGGCGACCGAAATTGAAAAGATGAAGAAAAACAAACAAAATGTTGACGATCTGATCAAGCTCGTTGACGTGGAAACCGCCAAACACACCGTTGCTTTGGAAAAAGTAGCCGTTTTAGCCCCGCAGCAAGCTAAACAAGCGGTGCTGAAAGCCGTTTCCTCTAGCGAATCAAGTAGCGATAAGTTGGCGGATCTGACCAATCGCCCGGCCTTGCCGACAGACATGGTTGACCGCCTCTCCGCTTTAAAGGCCCAGGGGCTGTTAACCGAGGAAGAGGTAAGTAAAATAATCGCGCTGAAAACCCGCACCGAGGCCAGGGAGGAACTGAAGAAATTTGTCCAGGGAGGCATCATGCCGGAAGCCGACTTTCTAAGAATGGATGAAAATGTCAAGAATTACTTTCCGAAGGACTTCTACGAAATCCACGAGATAAAAAGATTTTATACTCTTAAACAGTTAGAAGAAGAAAAACCGTCCGAAACAACCTTAAAGAAAGTGCAGGAGTTTGCCAAAACTTATAAACCGGGCGACACCGTCCCGCCTGACATCCGCAGGTACTGGGGTCCGATCGTTCATCTTGAGGAAATTCAAACCACTTTCAGGCCGGATCTCATCAGTTCGGATTTATTTCAAAACAATCAGGACGACCAAAAAAAGTTTAGCGAAATCGTCGAACGGTTGAAACCCAGGCCGCAGGATCTGGCTTTTTTGGGAAACTATTTGAGCAAAAATAAAACGAGCGTTGACGATCTGCCGCCAGAATATCAGCGGATGTATAATCTGGGTAATGTTTACGGCGCCGCCTGCGGCACCGGCCAAAAATGGTTCAAATCACTGAACGGGTCCGGATCTGATAGTACCGGTGGCTACTGCGCTCCCGAAAACTTTAAACCAGACCTATCGCCGCAGCCACCCAACATCAACTCCAATCCCGTAAACTGTACTGGTAATATCGTCTCGGCCAAAAGCTCGCAAACCGGCGCCTGCAGCGCCTACCCGGCCGATTGTTTACCGACCGGTTGGACCGTTGTCAACTCCTGCATCAACAACACTACCCCAACAACCTTTCAAGGAGGCCCCGCTAAAATCAACTGTTCCAGCAACACTCATTTTGTCTCAGTGCCTTATGACCCGTCGGGCGGTTACTGTATCCCCAACTACACCCCAATTTATGAGCAGCGGGATGATCGCGGTAACTTAGCCGACTTCGCTTGTCCGGTAGGCTATCACCGTAATTATCAGGGCGGCGGTTGTCTACCCGATACAACGACTAATTTTTTAACCGGTCCCCTGCCCCCAATTAGTATTAACCCCGGACCTTATCCCCAACCTTTCTATCCGCCGGTGCAACGCTGTTCGAGCGGTCAGCACTGGGTGCCGGAACCAATTAGCCCCCAAGGCGGTTACTGCGCTGGAGACAGCTATAACTACAGCCAAACCGGCGGCGGTTGTCCGTCCGATCAGTACTTCGGTCCCGGCGGTATCTGTACGCCCCGAGAAAAATCATCGGAAGCCTGGAAATGTTCCCAGAGCGGCAAATTTTGGGACGGCAAAGACTGCAAGGATTCGGCCCCCAACGCCGGCTCGGTCTCCTGCCCAACCGGTCAAACTTATGAGTCTTTCAACCGTTCCTGCACCAGTGGCGGCAGCGGCGGCGTACCCAATTCGCAAATGGGCAACTGCCGGACTCCCGGTGAGTGTTACGACTGGTGTAAGGCTAATCCGGGCAAATGTTCAGGCTTTAATGCCAATTCGTCACGACCGGGAGATTACTCGCCCAGTCGTGAAAGTCAGGAAGCAGCCTGTCGGGCCGGTGGCGGAGTTTGTGTCAGTTGGTCAAACGGAGCCTGTGGTTGCGAAAGAAGCTCACAACAATGGTCAGGCAACACCGATAATACCAGCTGTCGACCGCCCGATCGAGGCTGCGAAGCGGGAAAATGGTGGGATCAAGGATCTTGCGCCTGTCGAGATAATTATTCTTATCCATCGGCCTGTACTCCTCCGTCCAGCGGCTGTCAAGCGGGGTATTCTTGGGATCAGGGAACCTGTGCCTGTCGACCACCTTGTGGTTCCGGCACCTCTTGGAATGGTAGTTACTGTATCAATAGTAACACTCCTCCGACCGGCGGCACTACTTCGCCGCCTTCAGGTTATGGATCTTGTTCGTCCGGGCAGTATTGGAACGGGTCCAGTTGTGTTAATAATCAAACTTCTTCCGGAGAAAATTCCGGCCCAAGTCATGACAGTCAGGAAGCGGCCTGCAAGGCAAGCGGTGGCACCTGTATCAGTTGGGTAAATAATGCCTGCGGTTGTGAACATACCGGGAGCTCAAATTCCCAACCGGCGCCGACTTCTCAACCAACCCAACCGCCACCCCAACAGCCTACCTCTCCCCCTCCCGCCCCCTCCACTCCTCCCCAATAAATCTCTCCAACCGTCGGGATACCTTATCTGTTAATTACGAAAAACGTAGGCGCGATAGACTCCGACTTGATAAACAGCCAATGGCTTTTCGCTCAAATTCAGCTCGACCGTGTCGGCGACGATCACTTTTAGCTTTGACTTTTTTTGGCTTAGTTCATCCGGATAAATCCACCCTAAAACTTTGTCAATATTGCTTTGAGTCGGAGTCTTACCGTAAGCCTTAAACAAATATCTCCAGCCGGCATAAGTGAAATCTTTTTCTACTAATGCTCCGTCTGTCTGCAGTGTGAAGCTTTGATTTTTAATTGTGTTCATGGTTGCTCGTATGAGCTTTTTTTTGGCCATCAGGCCATACTTTGTTGACATGGTCAGAACGGTCACCAGGTTAACGATCAGAAAAAAAACGACCACCACAAAAGCTAACGGTTTAGGTATCTCATTAAGCCAAAAACCAATGGCAACGGTCAAAAGAGTAAGAAAGCTCATCAAATAATATTCCGGGTTGTAGCTTGGATAAAGAATAAAGGCCGTCAAAATGACAAAAAATGAAATAAAAAAACTTTCATATCCTTTCCGTCGGTTTTTTAGAAGAAACGATCCAAGAGCCAAAAAAGATAGTAAAGACAGCGCTATATTCCCCGGCGCCTTGTCCGCGTGCGACTCAAGCACTATCTGGTCTTGCGGGTTAGTATTAAACTTGATAAACCAGATGCGCCCCGTCGCCGATAATAGCTCTTTGATATGACTAATAGTATTTTGGCGGGTGAAGGTTTCTAAAGCCGGCCTTTGTTTACCGGTTAAAACCCGGTACGGCATTAAGATATTGTCGAAATTATGAACTAAGTCAAAGACAATCAGGGGTGAGGTAATGATGAGATAACAGCCTACAATCGCCAACCAGGTACTCAATTTTATTTTTTTTATGTTTCTAACCGCGGTAAATGCTGCCGGAACTAAAAATAAAAGAAGCGTTAAATGGGTGTGAAAAGCCGTCCCCACCAGTATCGCTGTCAAGATAAACCAGCGGGTGTCTTTTTGTGCTTTAATCAGGCTAAAAATAAACCACACGGTCACAAATGGTATTGGCGTCGGATTCCAGAATCTTCTATCGTGAAAATTGATCAAAGTTGAACCTCCGTAGATGATGGTGGTAAAAAGAGCGGCTTCTTTGGAAAATAATTCTTTAACAAGATAATAAAGGCTTATGGTCGTGGCTAAACCAAGAATCGCGGAAAAATAGGCCAGTATAACCGGATCACCTTTTGATAAGAAAAAAAGCAGGGCATTAAGATAAGTGACACCGGGGCCGAGGTAATAATTAATATTGGCGGCGCTGACTCCGATCCAAATGGGGTGAAAGTTTTTGACCTGTTCCCAGGCGAGATGGGCTTGGTGCTCTTCGCTGAAGGTGAAGTTAAACAGATCGGCCACTTTCCAAAAACGAAGAAGAATAATAAAAAGAAAAATCAACAGTAATAGGACGTTGCGGGAGGTAAATTTACGCCACCAGAAAGCGCGGCGCCGACTTAGAATAGCGGAAACCATATCCCAGTTTATCAAAGTTGTATAATATACCACTCGCAAATGAATTTGCTCGAGTATATACCCCTCTAAACTGCTTTGACCCCGCTAAGCCGGGCAAACCAGTGTAAGACGGGTATAAGTACCGATAAATATGGATATTCTCGCCGTATTATTTCCGAAAGAAAAAAAATTCTACCGCATGGTGGAAAAACAAGTCGTCCTGGTCGGTTCGGCGGTCAATCAGTTTCATTCATTAATCAATCACTACGAAAAACTGTCTCCTTCTTCAAGAAAAAAGATCGTTGCCGATATCAGTTGGAAGGAAAAGGAAGACGATCGCCTATATACCGAAATGGTCAGGGCGCTGAAAAGCACCTTTATCACTCCGATTGATCGGGAAGACCTGCTGCAACTGGTGTCTACTTTTGACTTAATTATTGACACTCTGGAAACAGTGGCCCGTAAAATAGCTATTTTCCGGATCGAAAAAATGTCGCCGCCGGTCAAAGAACAGGCCGAAATTATCCGAACGGGATTTGAGACCATCGAAAAGCTGATTTTTTCTCTCCGCAACGAAGACGAGGTCGAGAAATATTGCTTAGAAATGAGGAGACTTGAACAGAAGGGCGATCAGACCTATATTGATGCTCTCGAACGGTTATTTTCCGACTCGCTCTCGCCGATCGCCATCATTAAGTTTAAGGATCTTTACTCCTCGCTGGAAAAAATCGTCGATAAAATCCATGAGGCTTCTTTAATTATCGAAAATGTAGCCGTCAAATACTCTTAATTTATGATCTGGATAGTCGTTTTGACGATCGCAATCGCGCTGGTTTTCGACTTTGTCAACGGCTTTCATGACAGCGCCAACGCGATAGCAACGATCGTCGTCACCCGCGTTCTGACTCCCCATCAGGCCGTCCTGATTGCCGCTTTGGGTAACTTTATCGGCGCTTTTTTCTTTCCGGTTGCGGTGGCAACGACGATCGGCAAAGGAATCATTGATCCTCAAGTCGTTTCCATCGATGTGATCGTCGCCGCTTTACTGGGGGCCATTATCTGGGATTTGCTCACCTGGATTTTAGGTTTGCCAACGTCCTCTTCACACGCGTTAATCGGCGGCCTGCTGGGAGCGGCGCTTATGACCAGGGGAACAAACGTCATCCATTGGCCGGGCGTACTGACGACGACTAAGTTTATCGTTATTGCTCCGCTTCTTGGCGCAATCGGCGCCTTTATTTTTACGCTGATTGTTTTTTTTATTGTCCGTAACCGGCGACCGGCCGGCATTGATACTCATTTTCGCAAACTTCAACTCATTTCTTCGACTTTTTATGCCGTTTCCCACGGGACCAACGATGCCCAAAAAACCATGGGCATTATTGCCGCCGTCCTCGTCTCAAGCCACTATCTCAACCATTTTTACATTCCGATCTGGGTCATCTTATCGGCACACGCGGCGATTGCCGCCGGTACCTATTTTGGCGGCTGGCGTATCGTCAAAACCTTGGGAACAAAAATCAAACGCTTACGACCGGTCGACGGTTTCTGCGCGGAAACCGGCGGCGGACTGGTTTTGTTGTTTACCGCTTTGGCTGGCATACCTGTCTCGACCACCCATGTCATTTCCGGCGCCGTGATCGGCGTTGGCTCGGTAAAAAACCCGGCTGCCATCAGATGGGTAGTGGCCCGCAAGATATTCTGGGCGTGGGTTCTGACCGTTCCCGCCAGTGCGTTTATCTCCGCTTTGATCTTTTTTCCGTTAAAATTGATACTTAAATAATGCTCTTTTATGAAAAACACCAGACTTATCGCTGAATCAGTCACTTATCTGCATCCTGATAAAATTTGCGACCAAATCTCTGATCTCTTACTGGATGAGTACTTAAAGCAGGATCCATTTTCCCGAGTGGCGGTCGAGACGGTTGGCGGACACGGGTACGTGGCTCTGTTTGGCGAAATTACCACAAAGGGAAAGGTCGATCATAAGACGGTCGTCAAAAAATATTATAAAAAGCTTACCGGTCAGGATATCGGTGTTATTTCCCATATTTCAGCGCAGTCGCCGGAGATTGCTCAAGGCGTTAATACGGGTGGTGCCGGCGACCAGGGCATCATGATTGGTTATGCCTGTCGCGAAAATGCCGCCTATATGCCCCAAGAAATGTATTTGGCCCGAAAACTGCTGCGCGGGTTTGCCGTTGACGGTAAGTCGCAAGTAACCATAGAGAATAATAAACTCACGTCAGTCGTACTATCGGTTCAGGGCAAAACCCAGAACCAACTCAAAAAACATGTTAAAAACTGTGGATTAACCATTGACCCACAAAAAATATTTGCCAATTATACCGGCGCCTTTGACATTGGCGGTTTTGCCGCCGACAGCGGCTGTACCGGCAGAAAAATAGTCGTTGACGCCTACGGCCCGCGTATCCCAGTCGGCGGCGGCGCCTTTTCCGGCAAGGATGCGACCAAAGTCGACAGAAGCGCCGCCTATATGGCCCGCTGGATTGCCTTGCGGCTTCTAAAAAAGTACGGAGCAAAAGAGACGCTGGTAAAAATCGGCTACGTCATCGGCCGGGCCGAGCCGGTTATGCAGATCGCTTTAGTTGACGGGGCCGAAACAGACTTTGACTATGACTGCCGACCACCGGCGATCATCGAACGTTTTGCCCTACGAAAACCGATCTATCTTGATCTTGCGAGAAACGGTCACTTCGGCCGGGGCAGGGCACTGGCGTGGGAGAAATTTGAGTAAAGATCGGCCAGTAAAGACGGTATTGAAAAATTATTCCCGCTTCTGTAAACTGACGATACGCAAAAAAATGAACCTCTACAATTCCCAACAGCTATTATTCTCTCAAACACAACCGGTCGCCCGATATAAGACCCGGCCATTACCGGTGCCAAGAGATTTTTACGACAAGGGTTTTACCGTTTTCGACTCGATTAGCTCTCCTGAAAAAGCCCAGCAAACGGCGGAATTGTTTTTGGCTAATTTGGATACTGAACGCCTGCCTTTACTCACAAACATTCAGGACCGAATTCAGCTCGTTAAAGCCGACGCGATCCCCATGTGTGGGGACTCGGTCGAAACTTCATTTCAGGCTCTCCACTTTGATATGGGGCAGCCGATTATAAGCGAACAACCACAGCTCATGATTAGCGCCGTGGCTTTATACCATCCTTTTGGTACGCCGGCCAGCGGTACGAAGACAAGAATATTATCTCTTAAGGGCCTTTTTTCCCAACCTAAACACAAAGAAGCTGAAGCGGTAGAAAAAAAGCTCATCAGTTATGTCAAGCACTATGGAGACGGTTGGGCTGACACAAACACCTATCGTTTGCAGTGCTTTGCTCGCGTTGTTGATGCCGTCAACGGTACTAACGAGTTGGCTAATTATCGGGATAAAACCATGGCCCAATGGTTCAAAGGCGGTAAAAATGCAAACGGCTCACAAAGTCTGAAAAATGAACAGTTATTCTACGAAAAAAGAGGTATTTATCTTGATAAAATCGAAACAGGCGTCGAGCTTTTGCCCGGCCAAATGGTTATTATTGACAATACCCGGGTGGTCCATGGCCGATTCGGTAAACGCGCGGCAAAGGAAATCTATCAGTTTATGTTTGGATTGGAAGCGGCTGTTGCCGACATTGATTGTTTTCGGACCGAGCTCGTCAAAGAATTAACTTCGGTTTGATTTGTTCATCATCGCCCACCAAGCGTCGGTGCCGGGATCTTCGAGTATAGATTGACCTGGATCATAATATCCTTCATAGTATCGTGTTGTCACCGTATCCAGCGCCAAAACAAAATCTGGCTCGTGACTTGGACGAAACTCTCCGTTTCTTAAAAATCTGATTTGGCCTTTACCCGCGTCATGGGCGTAAACCCGACCGTTAAAAATGGCCAGCTGGCCGGATTCGACAATAATTTGTTCGACAGGAACATTAAAGCGCTGTGTAAATCTTGCCAGAATACCTTTAAGAGGCAGGCTCTGGCTTTCTTGATCGGTAACCAAGCCATTTTGCTTAAGAAGAAAGATCATTTCTCCCAAAGGAATCGGCAAAACGTTAAACTGCCTTGGCACTCTGGAAACATTGGCGTAAAATTGATACACTGGCCCGCCATAATCGTTTCGGCTGCTCCCCTCTGCGTCGAAATGAAGATTTGGCTTGCTTTTATCTGCTTCTCCTTGGGTAGTAGAGGCACGGGCTTCGTCAAATTTGAGGGTGCGAATAAATAACGGTCCGCCTTTTATTCCTTCCTCAACCCGTCTGATAAGATTAACTAAATCAGGGCTGCCGTCTGCTATTCTGGCCCTGACTTTAGGCGTAAGTGGGCGGGCCAAATCGGTCGGTCGCCCGCCGCGTAGCGAGGTCAATAGGCCTTCGGCTCGTAACTTCTGCATTTCTTTGATGGCGCTTTTACTTAAAGCCGGAGGAATACAAACGGGCAGAGGCACTATCTTCACGGCTCCATCTAAACCTGTTTCATTTCCTTCCTGTTGGTACCACGTCCTATCAATCGTCCCCTCCGGTTCGATTATCCGCCGAGCAAGATGTTCTCCAAGTGAGGGCAGCTGCCTAGCGCTAAAATCTAGATTTGGCGTGTTTAATTGTTGATACCATTTCGATGGCCTGTCGCCAAAATAAACACCCCTTGGGACTGGTTTTTGTATTTCAGGCATAAAAAAGTATTATAAATAAAAGGCAGGTGGTTTTCAATACTATAAGTTCTATCGCTCCGGCGGTTAAACCCGGTTTGGAAATTTCGTCTTTTAGACTAGAAATTAAATCCTTGAGAAAAATACGAGAAGGATGAGAAAGGTAACAACCGCAAAAAAAGCAACCGTCTGAAGAAAAAGATTTACCGCCACCTTCTTTTTCCCATCAAGGTAAAGCTGGATCGGTTGATAGAGAAAAAGATAGCCCATCACCGCCGCCGAGAGAGTAAAGAGCGAGATAAACGTAATCGGAATTATCACCGAGTTGTTACGGCCGAAATGGTAAGCCGCCCCATAAAACATAATTGAGGCGACGATAACGATATAGATTGTTGCGGCTAAGGCATTGGCGAATGGATTTTTTGTCATGTACAAAATTAATATAACCCTTTCAAGTTCCTTTTACAAGACTTTCGACGGCCGGGTGTTTTATACCGGAAGAAGATACAGCGCATATACGTTTCTAATTTTTCTTCTGCCGATCAACTATCTTTCTTTCACTTAAATTTACATTTGGCGTTTCCTAATATAGTATCATGTACTATGTATAGGCTAAACTCATCTATAGCGAAATGCCTTGAGCCAAACTGTAATAGAGTACCGAATATGGAGTTAGACAGTATTAGGACTGACCATATAGGACGTTATATTTCTACTGCAGGTCAGGCTCTGGTCTGCGATCAACATGTAGATTATGGCGCTGGATTACTAAAGGAACATTTCCCGGAACTTAAAATACGTGAGGTGCCAAATCCGCTATGGCTATTCAGAGAACAGAAAAAATTAAGACCGCAAGCGGAAACTTCATCAGCTCAAACTAGTGCGGTGGTTGCAGAACCTGTTAAAGAAGAAAAAGTACCGGCCAGCGATAAAGAACTTAATGCCCTTTTGTCTACATTTAGAGCCGGCAGAAGAAAATGATGAAATTTTTTATTGTTTGTAAAAAGAAATAAATATACTTAAAAGCTAGCCTTATAACTATCTAAAATTGGATGTATTTCGTTACTTACTTAAATAATTAAAGACTTTATGGAAGCAGATTATTTACGGACGTTTAAGAATAATATGCTAACGGCTCATTCTTAGTTCTTGTTCTTTTGTTCGTGATATATAAAGGCAATTACAGCTGATGAAATTGCAATTGAAACCAACGCGAAAAAAATTATATTCTCAACTGGGAAATTGAATAGCCACAGTCCCATTACCTTATTTTCCGAAAAGAACCAGGCGTGCCAAGCTTCTGCAAATGGGTCGGCTATAAGTTGATAAATAATGGCAATAATCATAACCGTTAAAACTATTTTTATATTTTTTTTGAGTGGACTGTAATATTTAGTCCATAAAATAGAGATAGGTATTAAGGTAAAAATCAACATGTAGATTAAGTAAGAAAATTTCCCGAACATAAAATTAGTTTTGATACTTTTCCCAAAGCACGATAGTAACTGTCGTAAATAATACTGTTTCGAGCGTAATAAAAAACCACTCCTCTATCGGCAGTCCTCCCAGCCAAATTCCAACAATATGTGGTTTTGTGAAGTACCAAATCTTCTCATGGATTGCGATAAAATCCCAAGGAAAAGAAAATATAATTGACCCTGTTATTGCCAAAGCGATTACTTTTTTATACTTCTTGATGGTCTTAAATTCCAAAAGGCATACAACGACTATGGGAAGAACACAAAATAAGAATAGCCACAATGGATAGCTCAACATACTCACATTATAATTGTCCTATACTTTCATCTCAACGTCTGAATACTTAATCACAGTGATTTGCAACCTCCGGAGTTCGATATCTGGCAATGATAATCCAATTTTCCTTACTTGTAGATTTGTTTCAGCGATTAGTTCACGTTCGGACTTTTTATTTTTGTTAAAAATTAACCCGTAATCCTTTATATTATTCATATGGGTACGGAGAGAGCTTTTTTATAGTGCATTTTTCAATCCCGAGGGCTTACCTATTAACTATAATTTCCTCTTCCATCGTAAGCCATGGCGACAACCAATTCATTAGCTTTTTCTGTAAACCGGGAAGCGCTAATTATATTTGCTAAAGTAGAGTTTCCAAATTGTTCATAAAGAGCTCTTGGCAGAATGCTGTAATTCGGAAGCTGTCTTGCGCATTCCAAAAATTTTTCTGAAGAAGTTAATTCTTTAAATACGTGCAGGGCAGCCGCGTTGGTAAACAACAAAAAATCATCTAGCAAGTTCATTGCTCTTTCCTGAAGAGGAAGTTCTATCCCGATCGGGGCGTTGGTTCCATATGCGGAAAAAACCACCATCAAATCTTTATTTGCCGGTTCAATACCATACAGCTCCTCATATCGAGGCAGATTCTTGAGCCGGGCAAATTTATCATAACCGGCTCCGTAAACAAATGATTCCGTTGCCACAACTAACGAGCCTGGAACCTTTTCTTTGACATGTTCACCTAGGGCACAAACACTGGCACCATTGCCCATCGAAACAACAACCCGAAGAGGCAGGTGTTGTTCACCGATCTGTTGCAATAATTGCCTACCTAACTCACTCATTGTCCTAACTGTTATTTCCGCCCCGCTTATAGCGTGGTTTGGAGTTATGTATATTTTTTCGCCTCGAGTTAATCGCTTGGGATTTTCTATCATTAATCGCCTCATCTGTTTGGGCATTCCGGCCGCGTAGTCTTCTGCCGGAGTTTTAATCATCCTTACCTCTCTTTGCTCCGGATGCCTATATCTGGCCTCCGGCAAACCGTCGGGTATGACTACGATATGTTCGTATCCCAAACAATTAGCCGCATCGCTGAAAGCGACCCAACCGTTACCTGTACTTGGTTCAACTAAAATTGCTGTCTCTGGTGACACCGGAACACTTCTTCCAGCAATAACTGTTCCGCGAAGTTCCAAGTTTTCAATAATCGGAACGAAGACATTTTTTAGGCCATAATGACAACCAGGAATACCACTGACATCAAGCATAACTATGCGGGCTAATGCCGGAGAAAGACCTTCAAACCTTTCGCCCAAAGGATATACCTGTGCCCGGTGACAAAGTTTTTGCTTCGCTTCTCTGAATAATGGCTCTCTTTGACGTAAAAGTATTTTGGCTTCTGACATAGGCCTCTATAACAAGTAATTTAACCATATTGTATGCATTGCTAAAGTTTTAGCAAAAAAATGCTAAAATAGACTATGGGTCCCCAGTCACAATCTCTTTATCTCGCTCTTCTTGCCTCGGGTAAGCCTCTTTCGGCTAAACAGCTGGCGACAAAACTTCACATCTTTCCAAATACCGTTTACCGTCTGGCTGAACCGCTCACTCAGATAGGCTTAATCACCAAAACCAACCGGTATCCATGCCAATTCAACGCGAAACCCATCGATGAAGGCTTATCTTTATTTCTGCTTTATCAGAATGATTGGTTCTCTCAACAGTTCTCCCGGTCAATCGCAAAAACAGGCTTAAGTAATAACAGTGAAGTCCCTCAATCAAAACAAATAAAATTGTTGTTTATTCAGAGTCGCGACGAACTCATGAATCTTTCAGTCGGAGAAATTGATATAGCCAATAAAACAGTCGATCTCTTGCGCTCCGGCCACGAAATACCGGCGGACGTCATGCTGTCTTTGATCAAAGCGAAAAGACGGGGTGTCGTCACTCGTATGTTGATCCAGGACTTTTCTCTGGAAAACGCCGACCAGGTGACTTATTGGCAACAAAACGGCATATTGGTACGAAAAACCGCTCTTCGTCATATCAGGCTTATGCTTTATGACTCAAGAATCGTCTACTTTATGTCATACAAACACGCTCACTCTGAAAAAGATCTTGGAATGAAAATTAGTTACCCTCCTTTTGCTACTATTCTTTCGCAGTTGTTTGATCAGTGGTGGCAAATAGCAGATAAAATTTAACCCTAAATTACATTTTTTACAGTTGAGGTAAATGTGTCTTTCGCTATTTTAAAACTACAAACAGTACTGTTCTGTATAATATTCTAAGATGAAAGACCCAATCATCGATTTAAAGTTTACAACAATTCAAGAAGAAGTTCCTGATTTTGTCTATAAAAGTTTAAAAAAATATATTGTCAGATGCAATACTTATTATCCCCAACCTCTATTTTTAAGAAACAGCTTATCCCGGGTGTTTAATTTGCCTTCTTCTGATTGGGTATTGCTCACTAATGGCGTTGATGAGGCTCTGCGAATTTCTTTAGAGGCATTTGGTAAAAATGCTCATCTATTTACTCCAACCGAGTATACGACTGCGTTTCAATTCTGTCCTTATTTGACAACGCATTATTCCCTCATAGACGATCGCTACCAAATTGATACGTCACTGATTAACGGTGCCACCTTTTTCGTTCTGGCCAATCCTAATAATCCCGTCGGCTACACCCATAAAGCTTCCATCGTGGAACTGTTGAAAAATAATCCTCAAGCAATCGTTGCGATAGATGAAATTTATGGCGAATATGCCCCAAAACTATCAGTCGTAGATTTATTACCAAAATTCAACAATCTTATTATATTCAGAGGATTTTCGAAATCGTATGGTTTGGCCGGAATCAGGCTCGGTTATATTCTCGGTAAGCCAGACCTTGTTAAAAAATTAATGGAGAAAACTACCTGGTCCAACGTTTCTTATCTTTCCTGTGGTATCGGTCAAATAGCCTTAGAACATAAAGAATATTACGCCAAGTTAAGATTAACTATCTTAAAAAGAAAGAAAGGACTAACAAAGCTTCTTGAAAAACGGAAACTAAAGATAATTCCCTCCCTTATCAATACTATTACCTTGAAATTCCCGTCTGTAAAGGATGCGACTCAATTCGTTCAATATTTGGCCGAAAAACGTATTTCGGTCAATCAGGGCGAAGGTGGCGGAAAAGTAGGCAACGATGATACACTTGTCGGTTTTGTTGTCGGAACTTCGGCACAGACGGATAGTTTGAGAAAAGCACTGTTTTAACAATCTAAAGTAAGATAAGTTCGCTTGACTGGTTATTATAAATAGCTTAAGCAGATGTATTAACATGATTTGAAACCACCGGAATTCAATATGTTGCCGTGACAATCTAATTTTCTTTGTTTGAAGATTTTGCTCTGTGGCTTGGCAAGTTCTTACCTGTTTTAGAAATATTTAGCACCTCTTAATAGTCTAGTTTGCTATAATTACCCAATGAATGAAGATCTGGTCGTGGCTTTTGATGTCGACGGGATCTTAAATAAAGGGACAACTTTAGAGACCGCGACCTTATTTTTGAGAAAAAAATTTAATGATAAGCTCGCTCATATCTCGGGAGACTTTTCGAAAAGTAAAGAAGCTAAAGAAATTACCACCATGTTACTAGTTCTGCCATGGCTAGGAGAATATATTAAACATGCTGTTCGTACGATGAATGTTGAGGTATTAGAGCAAATAGCTGATTTTAAAGAAAGTCAATTAAAAAAACCTAATTTAAAAACATCATTAATTGTTGCTTCTGGTCGATCTTCAAGGCTGACTAGATTGACTCAAGGCAAAATAGAAACAGCAGGTTACGGTAACTTGTTTGACGCCTATTATCTCCGACCAGCAGGCTATAGTTCGCCGGGCTGGAAAAATCATCTGTCAGATACCTTTTTCCCTTGCCATATCTACGTCCACATCGACGACGATCCGCTTGCTGGTCATGCCTTATTAAAAACAACCACTCCAGGTAGACAAAAAGTTGCCTATATTGTCAATGGCGGTTTGGCAGTAAATCCTAGCTTAATGAAAAGAGCTGGGGTAGTTAACCCTTCTGAATTGCATATAGTGCGAACAGTTGCTCAAGCTTTATCAGGTGCGGCAAATTTAGGGTAAGATAAAAAAACAGAAATATTTATTATTTAAAAAGAAAGAAATTCGTCGGCCAATTTATACAGGTTTTTTGTCGATTCATTCATATGAGGGTCTGTTTAATACGGTGGAGTGTCCCTTTGGCCATTCTGTCTTGACGGGGAATAAATCGGACAGGTTGACCAACCATTATTCTTCTTATACTTTCTTTTAATCTTGAAACTTCGTCAGTTAATCCGCCGTCTCTGTCAAATAGAATGGCCGGAGCAATCGATAAAAAGAAAGGGATAACGCCAACGAAGTATGTATCTTCTCTAAGTATTGATACCTGCCCACCTATCGTCGTTTCCGAAATATAACCGGCGATTTCTGCATCATCGGGATAATATACCTTAACCATTAAGGGTCTGAATAAAACCTTCTTTAATCCTTTCAAATCTTGAGTCGGATAGCCACCATTCTTAATAACGTTTGCTGGTATATTCGGTCTAAAATCCAAAACATAGTCTATCCAGTTTTTAGGCGTATGTACTTTTTCAAGCCCGCATATTTTATGAAGAGTATCAAATGGAACTAAATGAAAACTTTCTTCAACTCCCCGAACATGAGCTCGCATAGAGAAAATATCAGCCTTTTTTTCCCGATAAAGTCGTTCAAAAACCTTATAACGATTCAATTCTTTGGCGGAAATTAAGCCTTCTCTTACGCAGTCTTCAATAAAATGTTGAAAGCCCGCTATCGATCCTGATACCGCCAAAAAATCTATGTCGGAAAATTCCCTGTACTGTATTTGGTTTATGCCTGCGTCGGTTAATTCTGCCGGTACACGACCCCTGACGGCATAAAAAGGTCCCCAAGCGTTTGCTCCAGAAATAAGCATTGAATCCATGCTTCTTACTCCGATTTCAACAAATTGTTCTACAATCTTAAGATTGTCCACGGTTGCTCTGATGGATTCAGCAGGAGAATTTAAATCATTACGATTAAGAGATAAGGGATGAAGACAGGCGGCAAGATATGGATCGTCAATGGCAAACTTAAGCGTATCCTCTTGTAGACTTGGTTCTGTATTAAATGCGGTTCTCAAATTATTATCTAGACCCTTTAACGTTGGCGATTCTTGATACATCTGCAACGCAACATTACCCAGTTCTTCTTTATCTGATAAAACTTTTTCTAATAATGAAGAAGTCGCCACGCCTCGTCGGCTCATTTCTGCGGCATGTAAACCATTTCTTGAGCGCAGATACAACTGATAAGCAGTAACAAAAAAGGCTACAGGGTCTTCCTTACGTTGTCCAGTATTAGACACCGATTGATCAAAGGTTACTTTTTCTATGGCCACTTTATGCACATTATACTATGGGAATAAAATTATTAGTTAGATAAACCTGATTAAGGTAATATCTTGTGACGATCGATCGCTCCGGCGATTGGGCCAAGTTCGGACTACGTAATCAGATAACGCTCCACGAATTGCCCGATTGCTTCATTTATTTCGTTAATTATCCCTGGATGATAGCGATAGTCGTGATCTGAATCTAGTTTGTGGATCATTTTTGGCTCTGGAATAGAGTCGTAAACCTCCATCACTTTTTCCGGTGTAGTAAATACATCACGCGTTCCATAGAATAATAACTTGGGCCTTGAGCATGATTTCAGAGCCGCAACACTGTCATATTGCTCTCCGTCTTTAAAATAATTTGTCGGCAAAGCAAACTTTTTCCGTTTATTGGTTTTAAAGTTACCTGGCGGAAGATCTCTATATGATGTCTTGACTCCGTTTCGGATCGCTTCCCGGCCGCTAGTTAAAGAAGAACCATAGGCCGCCATAATCACGACTAATGCTTTTACGGCCGGATAAGAAGTTCCGGCCAGTATTGAGACGGTTCCTCCAAGACTATGCCCAAGAAGCAGAGTAGGTTTATTACCAAAATATTCAATCAATTCACTGACCGCTTTCAGATAGTTAGTTGTTGTAAACATTTCAATTCCCCCCGGGCTTTCCCAGGTGCCTGGTGGATCAAAAGATATGGAAAAGAAACCCCTGTTTGCTAAATATTCAAGATGAGAAGAAAAATTGATGTAGTCTTTCGTATCAAGCCTGCCGGGAAGAGCAATGGCCAACTTATTCGAGTCTTGATTTCCTTTCGTATTTACCGCCAACTCAAACGATTTAGTCTTGATTAAATCCACGCAGAAATTATATCAGGATCGATAAATATTTAGCAGTCACAAGATGATTCCAATAAGTAACGATCTATTATTAAGTGACAAAAAACTCTGGTTCATACAATATTGATTCGCTATTAATTGCCCATTAACACTTTTGCTCACCCTAGTTGACTTATTCAGAAGTAGAACGGTTGAGATAAATATTACTTTAAATTAACTACGTAAATTTCATTTTGCTTCGGTGCCAGACCCAAATCTATTTTCAGGAGCAGGGGGTAATATTCCTTCTTTAACTGGATGAGTTTTGCAATAATTCATTTGGGCCATAATTAATTCTTTTCCCCATAAAGGTAGATAAGCTGGTTTATCCCAAGTCTCTAAATCATCAACGTACATAGGTTCGTGGGGAAACGATCCAAATATCCTTGACTGTCTATCAATCCATCCCAATAAAGTCATTATCCATCCATCTACTTTTAAACCATGTTTTTCTTCAAATTGTCTCACTTTTTCCTCAAGAAGTCGTCTTTCTTCCTCGATATTAGTCGAGTTAGGAAAAATTAGAGCAACATCAAGCTCTGGTTTCTCAGCTGTTGGAGGGTTACCAAACAAAAAAGAACCGATACCAATATTTTTAAATAGTTCCAGATCACTAGAAGTTAATAAAATTCTATTTAAACTTGTCATGCACAAATTATAGCATATAACTAAAAATATATTGTTATACGGCTCTAAAATAAAACAAACTCCCGTTAGTTGACTTGTTTAGGAAAAGGAGAATTATAATTGGTATTCTTCTTCCTACGCTTCAAAACTATTTAGATACGGCTAATTTTAATTCTATTAGCGCATCATCTCTCAAGATTTATACGATAAAGTCCAAGCGGTAAGAGCTGGTTATCATAAAAAACATTTCAAGTTTGCAGGATTACCTTTTGCGTATCGTGGGCTTATTCCATGTGCAGATTGTGGTTGTATGGTAACTCCTGAAAAGAAAACAAAGCCAAATGGTAAAACATACCGTTATTATCATTGCACACAATATAAAGGCAAACACGGGGCAAAATGGTTATCAGAAGATGACCTAACAAAACAATTTTCAAAGCTATTTAGTAAACTTCAAATGCCTCAAGATGTAGTTGAGGATATAGTTGCTACTCTCAAAGGCTCTCATAAAGATAAGGTCAATTTTCATAGCGACCTCCTAGAACGATACCAGACCGAATATAAAACCTATGAAAACCGTATTGAAAAGATGTATGAAGACAAATTAGACGGTAGTATTACTACGAGTTACTATGAGGAAAAGCGTAAAGAGTATCGGGATAAACAGAAGGTTCTTAGTAGTAAGATGTCTAGGTTACATGTTGCTGATGAAGAATACTATTTAAACTCAGAATACCTGCTAAAAATAGCATCACACGCTAAAGAGTTGTTTGAAAGTTCTGAAGCGCAGGAAAAACGACTACTTTTGAAGATGACACTTCAGCACTTGAGACTTGAAGGTAAAACAGTCCGCTATGACTGGGTAAACCCCTTTGACAAGATAGCACTTTATGCCTCTCGTCTTGATTGGCTCCCCCGCGTGGATTCGAACCACGAACCTTGATCTTAACAGGATCCTGCTCTACCGTTGAGCTACAGGGGAATATCAACTAAATTATATCAAAGGTTATCGCGGCAGTCTACCTCCGCCAGCTGGCGGAGAGCTACAGGGGAAAAGATTTTAAAAGTACGCCGTAATTATACCCAATCCGCCACCAAAATCCAAACGGGGTAAACGCTAGCTTTATCGAGAAAAAAGAATAAACAAGCCTAACAGGCCGGCCGCTGCGAGACGGTACCAACCAAATACCCTAAGATCATGGCTTTGCAAAAACCTGACAAACCACTTGACGACGACGAGGGCCGAGACAAAAGAGGTGATGAGGCCAACCGCGATTAAAGTAAGATTTCCGCTATCGGACAATAACGTCTGACGTGATTTTATCAAATCAAAAACCGATGCGGCGAGAAGTGTTGGTATCGCCAAAATAAACGAGTACTTCGCCGCGTCTTGTCGTTTTACTTTCAGATACATTAAGCTTAGGATCACTGCGCCGGCCCGCGACACCCCAGGCAAGACGGCAAGAGCCTGTATCAAGCCGACAAAAAAAGCGTCTGAATAAGTGATCTCTTTTAACGAACGTGAGAGTTTGTTTGAAAGTTGGCTTTTCTCAACCGCCAAAAAAATTAGACCGACCAGGGCAAAGACCGTAAGCTGCAAAAAGAGGTTGCCGAAGAAAAAATTTTTGATGACTTTGTAAAAAACCAAACCGACAGTGGCCGTTGGCACGAAAGAAACTAGCACTTTAGTAAAAAGTTTACGGTCGTTGATAATATCTTTGAAGTACAGGGCCAAGACGGCCGCAATCGCGCCTGACTGGATCACGACCTCAAAGACTTTCTGAAACTCGCTTTGACCAAGACCCAAAAATTTGGCCGCCCAAATGAGATGAAAAGTGGAAGAAACCGGCAGGTACTCGGTCAGGCCTTCAACCAGTCCCAAAATCAACGCCTGAAAAATATTCATATGGATATATGATACACAATTCTCCCAAAAACACCATTTTACTCTTGCAAAGCAACCCGGCGGTGTTATAAGATGGGACGCGAGGTATGAAACAAACCGCAAAAAGGCAGTTATTTTTAATAAGCTTTTTGATTCTTTTTGCCGAACTTGTTTTTATCCGCTTCATTCCCGCCCAAATCCGCTACGTCGGTTACTTTTCCAATATAATTCTCCTTGCTTCGTTTGTCGGCATCGGCCTCGGCGCTTCTTTTTGGCAACGGCTCCGTTTCCCGGCCATCCTCATGCCCTTGACCATCGTCGGCTTTGAATTTATTCTTTATTTGTTCAAGTATGACCTTGTCATCGCTTCCGATCAGGTCATTTATTTCGGCATGAATCGCGGCAGTTTCAGCGCCGAACCGATCTTTCTTTTGCCGGTTATTTTCTTTTTGACGGCCTTTATTTTTGTTCTGCCCGCCGCAGTCATGGGCCGCCTCTTTCAAAACGGACCGCCCCTACAGACTTATAAAATCAACATCCTCGGCAGTCTGACCGGTATCGCCGCCTTTACCGCGCTGTCTTTTGTCCATGCCGGGCCTTTTATCTGGTTTCCGTTGCTTTTGCTACTGTCTCTTTTCTTTTTGCCGGCGGCAAACAAGAAGACGGTTCTTCTGGGAGTGGCAATCGTCCTCTTTTCTTTTGTCTTTGAGATGGCCAATTTCTCAAGCCCCCAATATCGCGTCCTCACCTGGTCACCGTATTATAAAATCACTCTCACCGACCTTGCTCTTCCGGCTAAAAACGTCGGCTATACTTTGAACGTCAACAATATCGGTCATCAGATCATGATCGACCCCAACGATCGCCAGGCCGATATTTTCTACCAATTTCCTTACCGCCTCATGAAAAATCGGGTGTACAAAAATGTCCTGGTGATTGGCGCCGGCGGCGGCAACGACGTCACCCAGGCGCTAAGAAAAGGCGCCGAACGGGTGGTGGCGGTCGATATTGATCCCACCATCATTGATCTTGGCAAACGTTTTCATCCCAACCGGCCCTACTCTTCCCCAAAAGTCCAAACGGTGGTTGCCGACGGCCGCGACTATCTGCAGAACAGCCGGGAGAAGTTTGACCTCATCATTTTTGCCCTGACCGACTCGCTTACCCTGACCTCGTCGGCGTCAAGCCTGCGTTTGGAAAGTTATCTCTTTACCCAAGAATCGATTCGTCAGGCCCGTCGGCTGCTCAAAAAAGACGGCACGCTCGTCCTTTACAACTACTACCGGACGCCGTGGATTGTTGATAAGTTAAGCTCGCTCGTCAAGCGGGAATTTCGCCAAGACCCTTTAGTCATTATGCAGACCGATCGGAATCTTAATCCGGCGATTATTATGGTTTTTGCCGACCGGTCTCCACCTCTCCCCAAACTTCCGGCCGACCTTCCCCCTGTCCCAACCGACGACTGGCCATTTTTATACCTGCAGAACCGGGAAATTCCCTCGCTCTATCTTTCTTACCTTAGTATCATTGTTCTCGCCGTAATAATAATAATCCTTCTGCTTCGCCAAAAAAGTAAAAGCGGTTTTGCTTGGGGATTGTTTTTCCTGGGCGCGGCTTTTATGCTCCTTGAGACAAAAAACGTCGTCCAGTTTACGCTGCTTTTTGGCTCTACCTGGTTGACGAATGCTTTTGTCTTTATGGGTCTACTCACGCTCGTACTTATTGCAATCATAATTGCCGAACGGTCGGTCAAGGTTAGTATTCCCCTCCTATTTATCTTTCTCTGTCTCTCGCTAATTTTTACTTATTTTTTCCCGCAGAGTACACTTCTTCGCCTTCCTTATCTTCTCCGTCTTATTCCCGCGGTTATCATTAACTTTTTACCGGTATTTATTGCGAACGTTATTTTTTCGCTTCTTTTCAAGCACAGTAAAATTCCCGCCGAAGCCTACGGCGCCAATATTCTCGGTTCGTTTATCGGCGGGATCTTTGAGTACTCCTCGCTCATTTTCGGTTACCGCAACCTCACTCTTTTTATCCTGGTTTTTTACCTGCTTTTTTTCGCCGTCTATCGCAAACGGGCGATGAACTGACCGGCTTTCTTAAAAGTTATCGCTAAACCGGTAAGAATTGAGGCCGCCGCCATTAACCCGACTCCGACCCTAAAAGAGAGGCGAATTTTTCTTGAAACTTTTCTAGTTTCGGTCCGATGATCAGGGTACAGTAAGGTTGGTTCGGGTTTTTTTGGTAGTAGTCCAGGTGATACGATTCGGCGGGATA
>JACQCK010000011.1 GCA_016201695.1 Candidatus Roizmanbacteria bacterium | reverse complement strand
AACAAACAGAATGTCAGACTATGGTAGAATCATTTTTACAAAGATATCACTATCACAGACCCCATATGAGCCTTAACATGAAACCACCGTTATCAATTTCTCAAGGCTGAAACTGTCGGATTTCTACGGAGAATTTTGCGCAAACTTGACAAATGGATCGTTGAAGCGTACTATTGCAATAGTATGCTGGATGGTCCTTCGAGAAATGGTCCCGCTACTGCCGATGAAATCTACGCATTATATGGGGATTTTTGGGGACTGGTAAGAATTCCCAAAGACAGAAGGCTTCCGATTGAGCTTATCAATGCCCTAAGGGCAAAAGTAAACACCAAAAAAGAGTGGGATGAAAAAGATTTTACTGATATTTTCAGAAAATTAGCGGTAATGTATTCTTTCGCAATAGAAACAGCATCTCCTCATCAAACGGTTGACGCTGAAGTGATGATGGAATGCGTTGAGGATGGCCTGAACGTAAATAGAATAATGTATGGACCTTGGGAAGGAGAGTATGAGGTGGCGCGACCTGTTGACCCGAAAGCGCAAGAAGATTATAAGAATATGGGTGAGTTTCTGAGCGAGAAATACCAAGGAAAAGAATCTGATAAGCCTCTGCATTTAGCTTTGTTAACGGAATACGGAATGGGTTCGTATTATTTAAACACAATTTTTAAAAAACACAATATTCGAGGAGAAGCAAGGATCCCATATATAATGGCATATACGGCCGGCATTGTTGCTAATAATCATAAAACAAGAAAACATTCTTCTTATTCTTCAGCGGAAATGGCGGCTGTCTGGATAACCGAGTCGCTTATGGAACCAAATCGGCCACAGGCAGGTCTTGGATCGCATATAAGACGTACCGGCCAATTAGATTTTGAAAGTTGGTTTGATAGAGAGGGTACTTATGTGTATTTTAATCGGACAAACGATAAAGATAAGTTGGATGCCTATAATAGAACAAAAGATATTGCAGTCGGTGCTTTTCACGCGATGGGCCAGTTCGGATTACGTCCTGAAGATAGCGGCTATAGAATATATGGCGACAACTATTTTCCTCCTGTAACTTTAAGATCGTCGACGGCAACAGTAACCCTCCCTCGAGGAAAGTAGTGTTATTTTGGAAATAACTATCAGATTGTGTGTCGTTTTAAGTTTTTTTCAATGGTCAAAAAGGGCTATAAAATCATGAAACAACAAGATTACGTTGATTACCTCGGGCCATTTGCCTGGCGTTACGGATCGGACGAGATGCGGCAGGTATTCAGCGTCAGAAAAAAATATCTTCTCTGGCGGAAGATATGGGTCATTTTAGCCAAAGCACAGTATCGGGCCGGAGCCTTAAAAAAAGAAGAGTATGAGGATCTTGCTAAAAATGAAACGAATATCGATATTGCCCGGATAGGCGAGATCGAAAAAGACACGCACCACGATATTGTGGCCGCCTTAAAAGAGTTTGCCGAAAAAGCACCGCTTGGTGGAAAGAAACTCCATCTGGGGGCAACCAGCATGGATATCGTTGATACCGCCGACTCCATAAAACTGAAACTGGCTCTGCGAATAATTGAAAAAAATCTCCGCGAGCTGCTTCTTATTTTTGCCAAAAAAATCAAACGATATGCCGATGTCGCCTGTATGGGATACACTCATTTACAGCCCGCCGAACCAACAACGCTCGGATACCGACTGGCTTTTTACGGTCAAGACCTGTTGCAGGATTTTTATTTATTTCAATTTGTCAAAAGCCACCTCAAAACAAAGGGGATGAAGGGTGCGGTCGGGACGTCGGCCAGTTATATTGCCCTTTTTGGTAAGAAAAACTCGGCGCAGATGGAGCAGGATATCATGAATGAGCTGGGCTTGACTGCTTTTCCGGTTACCCATCAGACTACCCCAAGAAAAACGGAGTATTGGGTTTCAGCGGCACTGGCGTCAACGGCACAGTCGTTGTACAAATTTGCCTTTGATCTTCGCTTTATGCAAAGCGCCGGAATCGGTGAATGGCAGGAACCGTTTGGCCAAAAACAAGTCGGTTCGTCAGCAATGCCGTTTAAAAAAAATCCGGTAAAAGCCGAGAGAATCTGTTCGCTCGCCCGGCTCGTCATCAACTTTTCACGGATGTCGCTTGACAATGCTTCGCTCTCGCTTCTTGAGAGGACTTTTGACGACTCGGCCAACCGGCGGGTATATATCCCGGAAATGTTTATGGCTCTTGATGAGATATTAAGAAGCGCCATTAAAATGGTCGATGGATTACTGATTTATCCGGCGGTGATTGAAAAAAATCTGCAGGCATACAGCCCGTTTGCGGCCACCGAAGCAATCCTGATTGAGGCCGTCAAAAACGGCGGTGATCGTCAACGACTGCACGAAGTTCTAAGAAAGATATCGCTTGCCGCCTGGCAGGCAGTTCAGTCAGGCAAGGAAAATCCGTTGAAAGCGCTTCTTTTAGAAAACAAAATTCTGGGGAGATATATCAAAAAAAATGGCTGGACTTCGTTATTTGATGTTTCGCGTCAGGTAGGAGGTGCACCGCAAAGAAGTCGTCTACTGGTTGAAAAAATTAAAGCCGCGCTTGCCTAGGTATAAATAATAATACGTTTCCAAGACAGAAATGAGACTTACCCGATTTGATAGTAGATAACGGTATTACCCTCTTTTTTTTCGATAGCCGTGATTTTAACTTCGCCGACTTCTTTGGTCGAACCGACCTGAGTCCCGCCATCGGCGACGGCTCCCACCGTTTCCAATCGTAGAGTCCGTAGCGGTTTGTTGTTTGGGAGTCCCGGTTGTAAATAGATAGCTTCCTGCTGCAATTTTTCAAACGGCTGGAATTCGGTTGTGAATTTAAGACTTCGTCCGACCAGTTCATTGGTTTTGTCCTCAAGCTTTTGTTTGATATCTTCATCGGTTGTTCCCCGATACATGATAAACGGTTTTTTGCCGTGGTCGCCTTTAAATGGCATAAGGAGTTTTGGGGAGTAACCGAGTTGATACAAGGCAAAGTCGACAAGATGTCCGGCCGAATGCCGCCGCATATTTTGGTAACGCCGCTCCCAGTTGATGGCGCCTCTTACGAGCCAATTCACTTCGGGGATGACGGTTTCATTTGCATAATGCCAGACCTCACCGTCTTTTATCATCACTTGATAAACATCGCCGGTCCAGTTTTCATGCGTGAGTTTTCCTTGATCGGTCGGCTGTCCGCCGCCCATCGGATAAAAAACAGTGCTGTCCAAAAGGAGCCGGTACCGATTTTGCCCCTCCGGCTTTATTGCCAAAACCGTCGCCCCCATCTCCTTAATGTAAGAATTATTTAGATACGATTGCTGTGTTTTCATGGTTACTTTTATGTATATTAAAAAATTTTCAAAGGCGCCTCATATTCTTTTTGAGGTTGTCCATGGAACCATTATATATGTTAAACTGAAGCCCGGTTAAAGTATGAAAAAAACACGGTTATTATTAAGCGGATTAATTTTGATTATCGCCGGAGTATTTGTCGCTAAAAGCACCATGAATTTGGGACATTGGAACGGTTATCGTCTTACCGGCTACACTCTTGATAATAAGCGATATAAGTTTGCCGTTGCCGAAAATGAAAAGCAGTATGTGCAGGGACTGATGTTTGTCAAAAAACCGCTGCCCATCGACGGGATGCTTTTTGTTTTTCCGGATAAGAAGTATCGGACTTTTTGGAATCGGAATACTCATCTGCCCCTCATCCTGTACTGGTTGTTAGACGATAAAGTTGTCGGAAAAAATTATTTGCCAGCGATTGATGAAAGTAAAATTGTCTTTACCATAGAATCGCCGGCACCGGTGAATAAGGTGGTTGAGTTTATAAAATAAAAATCCAAGCATCATGCGGGTGGCAACGGACGAAGTGCCTCGATGCCGGGGAGTGTGCCTTTTTCGATAAATTCCAGCATCGCTCCGCCGCCGGTTGAAATATGGGTAATTTTTTCAAGATATTCTTTTTTTGAAATTGCGGCCAGCGTGTCGCCGCCGCCGACGATCGAAACGGCCGCGGAGTTTGCCGTTAACGAATAAAAAATGAAATCGGTGCCGCGGCGAAAAGCCGGGTTCTCAATATAACCAACCGGCCCATTCCAAATAATCGTCTTCGCTTTGGCGATATATGAGCCGAAAAGAGCTTGTGTTTCCGGGCCGATATCCAAAATTTCTTTTCCCGGCGGGACGGCAGTCAACTTAGTTACTTCCTCGCCGTTTGTGCCTCTGTCTTTGTTGCCAACGACCACATCCTGCGGGAGGACAATATTTGTTTTTTGAATAAGATATTTGGCTGTTTCGACCTGACCGTCTTCACAGTAACTAGAGCCGATGTCATATCCTTTTGCTTTGAGAAAAGTATTGGCCAGTCCGCCGCCGACAAGAACGTATTCGGCCATTTTTGAGAGTTTATCCAAAAGTCCGATTTTTGTTGAAATTTTCGCCCCGCCGATAATTGCGACCAGCGGTTTTTTCGGATTACGGATCGCTTTTGAGATCATTTCGACTTCGCGTTTCAACAACAGTCCGCCGTAGGACGGGAGGTATTTTGTCACCCCGACAACCGATGCTTCTTCACGATGGGCAACGGCGAAAGCGTCGTTTACATACACATCGGCAAGTCGGGAAAGCTGTTTGGCAAACCCGGGATCGTTTTTCTTTTCCCCGGGATAGAAACGGGTATTTTCAAGCATGATCACCTCGCTGTCGCTTTGGCCGGCAAAAATTCCGGCGTTATTTTTCTCCAAAAAATCATCGACAAGCGTTACCTTGTTTTTAGGCAGATACTCCTGTAATTTATCGGCAACTTTTTTGAGAGAGTACTGTTTGTCTCTTTGTTTTGGCCTTCCCAGATGGGACAGGAGGATCAACTTATTATGTCGGGTGAGTAAATAAAGAAGAGTCGGGAGGGATTGTCGGATACGGGCATCGTCGGCAATCGAAAAATCAGGATTAAGCGAGACATTAAAATCAACCCGGAGAAGCACGCGTTTATTTTTGATATCCGTCTCATCGATATAAGTTATGTGCGGTTCGGTCATAGCTAAAAATACTGACCCAGTCGTTCCACAAGATCGACGAGACGCGTCGAGTAACCCCACTCATTATCATACCAGGCAAATACCTTGACCAAATTCTGATTTATCACCTTGGTGTAATTGGCGTCGAATATCGCCGAATATGAGGAACCGATATAGTCGGAAGAGACGAGTTTAACCGTTTCGTAGCCGAGAATTCCTCTCATTGTTGATTCAGACGCCGTCTTGAAGACGGCGTTTACCTCGTCGATGGTCGTTGCTTTTTCAACCGTAACCGAGACGTCGGAAAAAGAGCCGGTTGGAACCGGCACACGTACGGCCATACCGTCGATTTTTCCTTTTAAGTGAGGTAATGTTTTAACGACTGCCTTGGCCGCTCCGGTAGTTGACGGGACAATATTCAAAGCGGCGGCGCGCGAGCGTTCTTCGTTCTTCCCCGGATCATCAAGAAGCTCTTGTGTTGCCGTATAAGCATGAACGGTCGTTAAGAACCCGGAGACGATTTTAAAACTGTCGTCCAGTATTTTGAACAAAGGGGAAGCGCAGTTGGTGGTGCAGGAGCAGTTGGAGATGATGTCGCAGCTTTTAAAATCAAATTGGGAGTCGTTGACGCCAAGCACGAGGTGCGGCGTTTCATCGTCTTTGGCCGGAGCGGTCAGAATAACTTTTTTCACTGATCCCCGCAGGTGTTTTTTGAGCTCTTCTTGTTTCTCAAAAGCGCCGGTTGCATCGACGACGACGTCTACGGCATATCTTTCCCAGGGGATTTGCGCCGGGTCGGCGACTTGCGTGGTCACGATTTTTTTCCCGTTAACTACCAGTCCGTCACTTTCCGCGCTAACGGTTTTTTCAAACCGCCGGTAAATCGAATCGTACTTGAGAAGATAGGCGAGCATGGATGGCGGGGTTTTGCGGGTATTGACGGCGATAATATCAAATGAATCCCGTTGCGTGGCGATACGGGCAAACGCCCGCCCGATTCGCCCGAAACCGTTTATCCCAACCTTGAGTCGTTTCATAATGATCTTTGTAATGATAGTATATAATTTTTCACTTCCTGTCGACTGCCGATAGCAATAGGAGTCCGGTGTATAAGTTGGGTCGGTTTTATTATTAAAGGATCAAGGTACCCCGTAGTTGCTGATCCACCGGCCTGATTAACGATAAAGGAGAGCGGATTTACTTCAAATAATAACCTCAGTTTACCCTCAGGACTTTTTTTGTTGGCCGGATTTAAAAAAATTCCTCCGGTAAGAAGAGTGCGGTGAATATCGGCGACCATCGAACCGATATAGCGGAGTTTATACTCTTTTTTTTCTTTTAGATCGGTGATATATTGTTGCAGTTTTTGGTCAAATAAATGAAAGTAAGCTTCATTTATCGAATAAGTATCACCTTTTTCCGGAATTTTTATTTTAGGGTGTGAAAGTAAGAAGCTTCCGATCGACGGATCGAGAGTAAAACCATTGACGCCACGCCCACAGCTATAGACGAACATGACGCTTGATCCATAGAGGATATATCCGGCCGCGACTTGTTTTATGCCGGGCTGAAAAAGATCAGGATTTTTGTGATAAATAGAAAAGATGGTGCCGATACTGACATTGCTGTCGATGTTTGATGAGCCGTCAAGAGGATCAAAACAAACAACGTAATGGCCGCGATTTTTTTTGGAAAAAACAGGTTCATCAAGCTCTTCCGACATAATGGCGTAGACCTGTCCGCTTTCAAGCAGGGTACTCACCAGAAGTTCGTTGGCAAAGACGTCAAGTTTTTGCACCTGTTCGCCGGAAGTATTGGTTTTTCCGGCCGATCCCAGAATATCAACCAACCCGCTTTTTTTAACATGGCTGGCGATAATTTTGGCCGCGTTTTCTATCTGGGTAAGAAGGAGAGTGAAGCTGCCGGTGGCCTGTTTAAAGTGGCGTTCTTCTTCAATAATGAACTCGGTCAACGTGACTGGTTTATCGGGCATGTTAAAAAGTGTGCTTTTAAAAAATTACAACTGGCCGAGACCGGCTTTATATACTTTTTCGGCCCGGCTTATAAACACCCGTTGCGCTTTTGTGACATTCTCTTTTTTTCCGGCCCAGGCTTCAAGCGTCTCCCCCTGCAACGCGCGTCCGTATGAAGCAGTAATTTTCCCCGGGTAGCTTTTTTTTAGCCGGTTTCTGATTTTATTTATCATATTCAAGTGATCAGTTGCCAGCGGCGGTGACTGTCCGCCGGAAAGAAAGGCGACGCCGGCAACTTCAGCCGGAACGACTTTATTTAGTACTTGAAGCGTTGTTTCTGCCACCGTCCCGATGTTTTTTTGGCGGGAATTATTTTTGCCGGCGGTGATCATATTTGGTTTAAGAATTACTCCGGATAGGTCGACGCTGTATTTACGGGCCTGCACAAAAACGGCTGTTAAAATTTTTATCGTCAATTGTTTGTTTTTTTCAAAAGAGTGGTCGCCGTCCATCAGCACTTCCGGTTCAATGATCGGGACGATTCCGACGTCCTGACAGATGAGCGCATAAAGGGCAAGATCATGGGCATTCCGTTCGATTGCGATCAGGCTTGGACCGTCATCGGCAATGGTATAGACCGCTCTCCATTTGGCAAAACAGGCTCCCAACTCCTTATATTCGGTAAGGCGTTTTCCCAAACCGTCCAGTCCCTGAGTGAAGGTGTCACTATTTTTTCCGGGAATTTTAACGGCGCCTTTGTCAACTTTTATTCCCGGGACGATTCCTTTTCCGGAAAGCAACTTCGGGAAGGGGATACCGTCATCGCTTGTTTGGCGGATGGTTTCGTCATAAAGGATAACGCCGCTTATGTATTTTTCAATTCCGGTTGCGGTAAAGAGAAGTTGCCGGTACTGTCGGTTAATTTCGGGAGTTGAGTCGACACCGATTGTGGCCAGTCTTTTCCTGATTGTCTCGGTACTTTCATCGGCAGCGAGAATTGCTTTCCCGACAACCTTCTTGGCAGTATGAATTAACGATCCATTGCCCATAATCTTCCCCAGTATATTTCAAATGTTATAATATTGCAAATTATCCTATGGCCGACTGTATTTTCTGCCGGATTGTAAAAGGCGATCTGCCATTGAAGCCAACGTTTGTCAGTTTTATCACTCATGGCCTAGCCGTTAATCACGCGCATATTCATATTCTTCCCCGCTATCGGGAAAAAGAGTTTGTGCCGGACATCAAAAAATTTTCGGCTAAAGAGCTTCGCGAGACCGCCGCGCTGATACATGACGCGATCGAAAAAAAGTAGCCGGATGACTATCTAATATCGATGTTGATAGATAACGCTCGTTTCGTCTTCGTCGATCTTTTTCCAGGCGTACTTCTTTCCTTCTTGTTTCAGTAATATATCAAGAAACGTTCCGGGCAGAATTAACAAATAATCTGTTTTTGACTGCAGTAAAATTTCGTTCCAGCCCGGTTGGGTTTGAATGATAGCAAGATAGGTCGCGTACGGACTTTGACCGTTCGTTTCTTTCCAGGCCGGCATCCGGCCGTCGACAAATACCTTGATGTCCGGTTTTTGCCAGATCAGAAACCCGCCCCATTCGTAAGTGGCAAAAACGTTCCCGGCCAGTTGCGGGTTACGCGCCAGGGCGCGGCACGGAAAATTGTTGCCGAGAGTGGAGCAGTAAGCTTGCCAAGAACGGCTATAGACAACGGTTGGCGGCACCCTGATTACAACCGCCATAATCAGTATGGTCATAAGAAGCGGAAGAGTAATATCTTCGACCAACTGAAAAAGAAATTGCCGGTTTTCAAGAAGCACAAGCAGGTAAAAGGCGATCGTCGTCAAGAAAAAAGGAATGTTGCGTCGGGCGTTAAAGGCAAGAATTAAAAAGAAAAAGGAGAGCACACCGTAAAAAATAGACAGCCGTTTGGTCTTTACAAAAAGAAATAGTGAACCTAGCCAAATTCCTCCCATCACGGCTTGCAATATAAATGGCGGAGGAACCCATTCGGCAATCATCGAGCCCAAGGGAGAAAACAAATGATTGGCGATTTCTTTATATACCCGAAGTCCAAAAGGATTCAAAAAAGTGGCCAGAATGCCGATTACAAAAACGAACATATAAAGCCGTACGGGTTTTTTGTTGAACAGTTGTTCCAAGATAAATACCAGAAATACAATCGGCCCGATAAAAAATCCGATATGGGTATTAACCCACGCTAAAAATAACGGCGGAAAAAACCAGACCAGACGCGGTTTTCGACGGGAAGACTGAAGGATGAGAATGTTGATGAGGAAAAAAAAATAAGTCAGCAGTTGAGAGCGAAGACCAAGTCCAAATACGACATCAGACCCGAAATAGATAAGGTAAAAAGTAAGCAGCCGCAGAAGTAGCGCTCCCCGGGTGATGCGGATAAAAGCCAAGCCGCAGAGGGCGATGATAAATGCGCCAACGGCACTCACACCAAGAAAACCAAAACGGTCATAGGTAAAAGCCAACAGACCGTCGTAAAGAAAACTTGGCGAAGCCGACGAATAATTAGTCAAATGATAGGAAAATTTGTTTTTTAAACAGAAGGTATGTTTCGTAAAAATTTCCTTTCCGCACCGGTAATGCCAGCCGAAATCAGGATCGCGCGCAGGACGGAAGCTTAAGAAAAAAACCGAGAGGAAAAATAGTAAGGCAATAATTTTCTTCACTTATTTATTATAATCTGTGATATGCAAGAAATAAGTATCAGCGAAGTTATACGACAGGTTAAAGCTAGAGCGGGGTTTCAAGCGATGATGAAAAACTAATTCAAGCATGGGTAGACGCGGCCCTTGCGCAAGGAGTCTCTCGCAACGCTTTGCAAGATTTATTAGGAAAAAAAGGTATTGTTCCATATCGTCAAGAATTTATTGGGATAGTTCAGGAATCAGTAGAACGTCAAGCGCGTGATTTTACCGAAGGAAAAGCACCCGCGGCTTATTGGACTGCATGGATGACAGGAGCATTATGTGTTTATCCTCGAGAAATAGTTTGGAGAGCAATTGAAAAAGGATATAAACAGCCTGTTGAACAATCCGAAAAAGACAGATGGAATAGTTATATCGCAGATGTAAATAAACTTTACGCCGGAAAAGTGGACCCGACCCCAAGTGATTATCTTGAGATGGTTATATTTAGAACGCAAATGGCGCAAGCAATAAAAAAGGGTTATAAGATGGATCCGGTGATAAATGCTTTAGGTGGATTTATGTCTTCAGCTACCTTTGCAGCCAAAAATGGACCAAATGCTCTAAAACTGTATAAGCCGCTTTACTATCTTTGTCAGGATCAAAAGTCAAAAATTCCCCCGTTGCCTAAAGTATAAAATTCTAAAAAATAACGTCTTATCTAACTAGGTCGAGACCTCCCTTACTAAACGGATGACAGCGGATAATGCGTTTTAATCCAAGCCATAATCCCTTTAAACTGCCGTATTTGTCGACCGCCTGGTACATATACTCTGAACAGGTTGGGACAAAGCGACAGATTTTATCAGATATCGCAAGTTGGCGGAAAATCAAAAGATGAAAAAAGGCGGTCCGCTGATAAAAACGAATCAGGCGTAAAATGGTTTTTTTCATATTACGTTGTTATAATAAGCCATAGAATTTTTCTGTATAATT
>JACQCK010000013.1 GCA_016201695.1 Candidatus Roizmanbacteria bacterium | reverse complement strand
GGAGCGCCTTATTTTGGACGGGGTGTATTGTGACTTCGGTTTTACTTTTTTATAATCCGCTGTCTTCTGTCAAAACCGGATCGGCTCTTGTCGCTTCACCATTTGCCATAGTGCACGCGATGATTGAGGAACGGTCACTCATTTATTTGCCAAAACTCGTCAACGCACGTTATTATCTTTATACCATCGGTTGGGGGCCGAGACTTTTGGCTATCGAACTTTTTTCAACCGTCTTGTTTTTTTTATTTAATTTTGGGACGCGGACAGCCGGACTTCTTTATGCGTTTTTGCTGATCATCCGGAAAAAATCCTCAATATTTGACCTGACTTTATTTTTGACGGTCGTTTTTGCGGCAACTCTACCGGTCATTTTTATTCAGAAAGGTATCTGGTGGAATACGATTCAATTCTTTTATTACGCTACCTTTATCGCCAATTATTTTACAGCGAAATTATTGGCCAGGCTCTTGACCGGAAAAAAAATGGTCTTTCTAGTTTTAGTCGCCGTTATCGTCGGGTTAACGATTCCAGAGAACTTCGATATTATCCAGGGGTTTAATGTCCTACGGCCATACTCCTATATTCCCCAGTCGGAGCTTGAGGCGTTACGGTTTCTGAAAAAGCGTCCGTCGGGAGTAGTCTTTGCGTCTCCCTGGGAACAAGTAACTAAGGAGAGATTGCGTACTACGCCTTTGTACGAGGCGGTCGACAGCGGCTACGTTGCCGCCTACTCTGCTCATCAGTTATATTACGCCGATTCCCATGTTCTAAGTATTATCGGCGTTGATTTTAAAAAAAGGCAGGAGCGGATCACGAAAAAAGACTGTACGGTTTTAAGCGAAGTAACCTATATTTACCGGCAAAACAAGAATACGACCGATCTTTTAATGACGTGCCAAGGATATCTTGACCAGCACTTTTCGCCAATTTTCAATAACTCGGTGATTTCCATTTATCAACAACGGTAAAATCAAACCAGTTCTTATCCTTCGTCAGTTCTTTATCATTTTGGGCATAGTCAAAGAAGCCGACCGCTTTCTGCATCTGCGAGTTGGAGAGGATGAAACTAATGACTAATTTATCTGACGCTTCATATATCAAAGTCTGATTGGTCTGTAAAATGATATGCGCGCCGTGAGGGGCAGTGACCGATAAAGTACTAGAAGAAATGAGGCGGTCGATACTTTGCAGGCGCGGGCAGGTATATGTGGAAAAAACCGCTGATTGTTTATGGACGGTGAAGTATCCCGGGCAGGCAAATTCTCTGGTTTGCCAAAATTCTTGCGGGTCAATGCGCCTGGCGAGAAGGGTTTTTTTTATAAATTGCCCAAAAAGAATTTGCGTTTTAATAGGAAAAAGCGAGCCGGCAGTCCGCGGTTCAAGAATGATAAAAAAAATAACCAGAGCGACTCCTGTTATAATATGAAATAAAAAAGGCGATATGAAATTGAAGACTCTTGATCTTTTTAACATAACGTTACTTCTTATTATATCATCGCTTCTTGTTGTTGATCTTTTTGTCAACCGCGGGCAACCGGCAACGTTTGACGGACCGACTCACCTGACAAACATTGCCCATTTCGCAAATAGCATCCGAAACTGGGAAATACCGGTCACTTGGACAGACGGGTTTGCCAATTACGGCATGCCGCTCGGGTTGATGGCCCAACAGACGACGTCATATCTGGGTGGAGCTATGAATCTTCTCTTTCAAAATACTATTTTGTCTTATAATGTAGTCTACTTTATCGGCGCGGTTTTATCGGCCGTCCTTTTCTACTATTTTTTGCGCCTGTATTTTAATCCCGACGCCTCGCTCGCCGGAAGCGTCTTATTTACGCTGGCCCCGTATCGGATTATCAATATCTATATCCGCGGAGCGCTGCCGGAATTTTTTGCCAGCGTGTTCTTGCCGGTAATTTTTATCGGCTTTTACTCAATCTTTAATAAACAACGGTTTAAAGGCTTCGCCCTGGCGACGGTCGGTAGCGGCCTGTTGATTTTGACCCATCCGATGATGTTTTTGGTCAGTTCATTTTTGTTTTTGCCTTATCTTTTATTTCTGTTCTGGCGACACCAATCAAGGCGGCTCCTATTTTTATCGGGAGCGGCTGTTTTCTTGGGTTTGCTCCTCGCCGGGTATTATGTTTTTCCGTTAGTGGCCGAAATAAAATACTTTTATTACGGATTGGAAAAAAATCACTTTGCCTTAGGCCAGTCCATGGGTCTGCAAAACTTTTTGGATCCACGTTGGTATTATTTTTGGCGAAGCGATACTTTTACTCGGGGGCACTTTATTAAATCAGGGCTGATTGAAACAGTGATACTGTTTTTGGGGATAGTAGGATTAGGCTGGAACCGTAGCCGAAAGAAAAAAAACGAACGAGATTGGTTGGCGATAATTTTTATCGCCGTCGCCGGCATTCTTATTGTCCTCATGTCGCCGATTGGTATACCTCTTTATCAGATTAGTTCGCTTCTTGGCGGGACGCAACACCAGTGGCGTCTTTTTTCGGCCTTTATTTTCATTCCGCCATTTATTCTGGCGTTTTTTCTTGACAAAACCGGTAAGAAGTGGGCCGTTTTCCTAGCGATTATTTTGATTTGTGTCGTTCGTTTTCCGCAGCTGTACGGAAAAAATTATGTTCTTCACCCCGACCGGGACTATTTATTTTCCGCCGAGAATCTGCACGGTAACGTGCTTAATACCCTTTGGACCGGGCCGACTCAAGATTATCCGATCAAAGCACATAAAGGAGAAATTATCGAGGGCAAGGGAACGCTGGTGACAAAATCAATAAAAAATACCAGGCGGATCTATTTTGTCGATACAGACACCAAACTACGTCTCGTCGACTACACTTTTTATTTTCCCGGGTGGCATGCTTTAATCGATGGCGGCGAGACGACGATAGAGTTTCAGGACCCGCATTATCGCGGCGTTATCACTTATTTTGTCCCAAAAGGAAAGCATTATATAGAAGTTGTTTTCAAGCCGACAAAACAGAGGTTCTTTGGGTATGTTCTATCCGCGGCCGGAGTAGTAATTTTTCTCGGCAGTTTTTTATTTAGAAAAAAATTCCAGAAATTTTGACCGTATCTTTTCGGTCGAAGAGATAAGATTCATTTTCGAGAGCCAGTGACCGATTGCGGAAGAGCCCTGTTTAAAAAAATTCCACAGCTGACCGTTGATCTTTTGTTGTGATTCAAGCGGCTGATATTTTTTTCCTTCCCAGTAATACAGATAGACCAAGAGCGGATAAAACATCTGCAGTAAAGCAAGAGCCAGGCCGTGCATACCGTCTTTGTACCCCTCGTTGGCGAAATAACGGCCGATAAACTCCGAACGCGCGTTATCAAGAGAGTGACGAAGAGTGAACGGAATTGGAGAGGTCAGCCGTTCTTGAGCTTCCGCCTTTGCGTACCGCCGTTCTTTTTCAAGGAAATGGTCGAGATCCTCATAATTATGATGAATAATGGCGTATTTTTCTTCCGGGGGAAGCGAAAGTTTCGTTCCGGCTACCGTTGGTTGCTGATGAAGTTGAGTCGGCCAGGTCAATGCATTTTTTCGGAAAAGGCGCACCTGATAATCAGGCCACCAACGCGAATGCTGTATCCACTGTCCAAAAACAATATTTTTGCGCGGGATTATTACGGCATCAGTTGTTCTCATTCTATCGATCAACTCTTGCGGCAGAGAGGGAGGCAGACTTTCATCAGGGTCAAGAAACAGTACCCACTCGGTGGTCGCCTGCTGTTTCAATTGTTCCCGAACCAATTCGACGTATAGTACTTCGTAAGGGAACGTAATTATTCGTGTATTTGCTAATCGCAAAACCATCTTTTTCGCTTTTTCCGCCATCCCGATATCACCGATAATAAAATCGGTCGCCAGTGTTTTCACCGACTTTAGACTTTCGGCTAAGTACGGCGGACTACCTTTTATCACCAGGATAACAGTAATTTCATTCATAGATAAATAGGGAACGAACTTCTCTGATTAAATCAATTTGAAAAATAAAACGCAAGATGAGGTAGTAAGTCAATATTCCCGCCCCAACCGCCAACAAAATTCCGGCGGAAGTCCTCGCAAAAATACTTAGCGAATAGAAAATGACTGCGGCCATGCCGAGAGCCGAAACCAAAGATTTATATACCGACCGCCAGAAAGAAAAAGAAATAAGTTTTTTCGCCTGCCATATCACGAGGACAAAAGTCGACGCTAAAATAACTTGAGTCAGAGGAAATCCATAGATCCCGTAAAGTGACGTAAGAAAAGTCGTCAGGAGCCAGGTAGCAATCGTCCAGGCAGCCATGAAGCTTAAAGAGATTTTCACTTTTCCCAGGGCGTTAAACAGGTTAATAAAAGGGGTGGAGTATGTTGAGAGCAGTGCCGAAATACAGAACAAATAAAACAAGGGAAGAGCGGGCGCCCACTTGCCATAGCGGGGAATGAGAGTGATTAAAACTCGCATGGTAAGCGCCGAACCGAAGACGGCCGGAGCAAGGATTGCGGTTTGATACTGTAAAACTTTTTCCATAAGCTGACTAATTTTTTCTTTATTATGCTGAATGCGGGAAAAAACGGGAAAAAGCACCCGGCTAATATTGTCCATAATAATTCTGATTGGCGCCTCGGCCCATTTTTTGGCCCAACCAACGTAACCGAGACCCTCAAAACCTATTACTCGGCCCAGGTAAAGAATGATAAGATCGTCTTTGAATAAAGCCAGGAATGAACTGGCTTGAAACGGTAAGCCAAAAGATAAAAGTTCTTTAATACTTTTTCTGGAGACGCCAAGTTGGGGCATCCAGAAAGAAATAACATAAATTATGACGACACCGACCGCAGCGCGAAGCAAAGTCGCGTAGGTAAAGCTCTGGAGATTAAAGTGCATAATCGCAAGGATGGAGACGGTAGCATAAAAGATGGTATTTTCAATGACCTGTACAAGCACTATTTTATGGAACTGTATTTTTCTTTCTAAAAGAATTGAAGGAATGGTTTTTAACGATGAGAGGAAAAATGACAGGAGAATTGCCCAGTAGAGATAGACACCCTCCGGCGGCAGCCGGTAAAAAGAAATAATAAATGAGGTAAGAGAAAAAGCAATGAGAACGGTGGCGATAACTAATAATTGTTGAATAGTAAAGGTAGTTTTTATGTCGTCTGCGGTGATTTCTTTTTTCTGAATGAGTGAGGCGGCAAGTCCGATATCAGAGAAATAGTTCATAAGCGAGTTGATTGATAAAAGGGTGAAATAAATTCCGAAAATTTTCGGGGTAAGAAGAATCGTAAGAATAAAATTTGCCGCAAGACCCAAAAAAGCGGAGTAACCGCTTTGAAAAAAGAGGCTCAAAGTACTAAAAACAGTCTGCTTTTTGAGATGTTTTAGGTCCGGGGTTTGTTCCATAATGGTCGGTACGTAACCAAGCCTAACAAGAAAATAAGCGTGCTCAAGCTGATCCAGTTGCCCAACTGTTCGATTGGGGTCTGTTGATAGTATAGCGAAAGAGTAGCCGGACTGGTGATCGTAAGCATCGGTCGGCCAAGCATATCTAACCGTTGGGGAAATATTTCTCGACCGTCAAGAAGAATATGCCAATAAGGCAGATAATGAATATTAATAAAAGCAGCAGCAGGCGAGTTGAACCGTACTGTTTTTTTGAACGCTTCGTTTTGAATGACGCGATATGAACCGGGAGAAGATTCGACGGGTAGCCGATAATTAAACGGTATTTTTTTGACCGTATCAAACTGTCGCCAGGCCTGATAGTTGGCTGTTTTCGGCAGATATTCGGCAATCCGATAGGCGACTTTAGTCTCGATATAGTCGTTAGTGTTATAGGTTTTAAGAAACTCTGTCTCGGAAACCGGCGGATGGTAAAAATAGGGCGCGTTTTTAAAAGTCAAAAAAGTAATAATGACAAGTAGGAGTCCTTTTTTATAAGGAAGACAAAAGTTATGCCAAGTATAGGCGCCAAAAAAAGCAATGCCTAACGTGGCGATAGGAATAAACCTCCACGGAAACTGGATGACGGCAGTGGCCGGTTTCAGTTTGTCCCAAATGCTTGCCGAAAAATGTGTGGTGAGAAACAGAGAGACAAGAGTTATTGTGCCAAAAAAGCCCACCAGAGAGTAATATATTTTTTCTTTCTGTTGCAGAAAACTTACTGCGGCGGCGCCGAAACCCAATAACAAAAAAATTAGCTGGATTTTGCCGATCATAAAAGACATACCGTCTTCGGTGCACCCTTTAGCTGATCCGCCGTATCCCCAACTCGACTGCCACAGTTGAAGGGGGCACAGGAAGTGATCGTGATAGTCGGTGTATGAAGCAATTTCTTTAGCATACGTAAAATGCATCTCGGCAATAAACGGCAGAAAAAAATACGCGCCAAGCGCGGCAGCGAGAACAAGTGAGGCCATATTTCTTTTTTTTCCCGGAAGAAGAAACAGATAGAAAAGAGCAATCGGAACAAAAATCAGCGAGAGCAGGTTGTGGGTCGTGAGGATACCGGTTAAAACCAAAGTACAAAGCAAGAAAATGATATTATTTTTTGCTTCAGAGTTTTTCTTAAGCACATACAAAGCCAGCGGAAATAAGGCCGCAAACCACGCCTCGCCCAAGTTACCTCTGACAAATATTTCCACCGCCAGAAACAGAGAAGATGAGTAGAGCAGGCTGCCTAACTGAGCGGCGCCTTCTTCGAAATACAGCTTAAAAAAAATATAGGCGAAGATAAACGACCCGACAATAGAAAGTAAGAATGATAGCTTAAGTGAAGAGACAACGGTCATTCCGGTTAAAGTGATAAAGGATGTAAGCCAGTAGGAAAAAGGTGCGTAAAAATTAAAAACAGGATAGCCTAATTTGAATGAAAAATGAGGCGCGATCCGCGGCGGGATATTGAAAGTTACCAAATTATACACAAATTCGCTAATGCGGGCCGATTGAGTTTCATCATGAAACGGAAACATCTGCCGATCGAGCGGATTGAGATTACGTACGAAAATAAGAAGAATAATGACAATTAAACTAAAGCTTATTTTTTTCATAAAAAGCAGTTTTTTTATTACGGCATTAGTTCATAGAGATTGATTGCCTTTTGCTGTCCGGGTTTAGGAAAAGAGGCAACAAGTTTCATCGGCCAGTCTGACGGGAACTCCTGACGATGAGAAAAAACAAGGTAGACATAATGCGATCGTAGTTCTTTCTGGTTGGCGATTAAATCTTTTTTCTCAAGCGGCCAGACGCCTCTTATGAGTATTTTATCGCTTTGTCTAACAAATACCTCAAGCTGATCACCGACGACTCCGAAGTCTCCCTCGGCCACGAGAATAACCGACTTTTCCGCCGATTTTTTCCGGGCGAAATCAATAATATCTTTAACTCCCCAGCCCGCCGTAGTTCCTTCAATGTACTGTCCGCGGTCGATTGCCGGCAGCGGTGTATTTTTAAAATCAAAGATTACCGCATAATCAAAGTAAAGAACCGTAACAATCATGCTTATATAAACAATAAGCGACAGGGTTTTGTTTTTAATACCGGTCTGAAAATAAAAAGAAAGAACAAGAAGAAGGCTGGCAAAAAAAATCAGGTACCGTGGATACAAAACTTTACTGAAAAAAGTAATGGCCAGATAAGGGGCTGTCAGCCAGATAAGGAAGTACATTCCCAACCGCCAATCACGTTTTAAAAGCTTGTATAAACCGGCGATTCCGAAAAAGATCAAGAGAACGCCGCCTTCGACCAAAATGTAATACGGGATAATGGAAAAATTACCCTTCGCATACGCAAACGGCGTTTTTGCAAATTCCGCAAACGTCATAATAAACGTTTTATTTTTTTCCTCGACAAAATGTAAAAAGGGCGACAACCGTTGTATGTTGTAAAGCGCGAGAGCAATAACAAGAGTCACGCCAAAAAGGAAAAAATAACTTAGCGTTTTTTTGAGGTACGGTTTCCAAGGGTGATGAAAAATAGTAATGGGTGCGAACAAGGACAGCATGACAAAGACTCTTACTGACGATTTAGCAAGAAGTGAAAATCCGGCCGTTAGTCCAAATACGAGCGCAACGTCCAGTCGCAATGTTTTTACCAACAAAAGCGAGAAAAATAAAATCCAGATAAAGGCGGCGTTTACGCCGGAATCAACAAGCGCCATACGATCATAAAAAAGAAAATAAGGCGTTACCACAAAAAGAAACGCCGCTTTGAGCGCCGGTTTTTTGCCAAAAAGATAGTACACCAAAACAAACATTCCCAAAAGAGCAGCCAGCCCGGTTCCCACCGAAAACAATCTTCCGGCAAGCAAGGCATTATTGGGAAAGAGCTTGAGTAGCGGGATAGTCCCCCAGGTTTGCAGGGGCTGTTTGCCGTCCGTCAGGGAGACAAATCGCCAGCTGGCGTCGTGCCAGGCGGTTTTGGCCCAGTGAATATAGATCCCCTCATCGCCGAAAACAGGGAATCGGGACAGATTGACAAGGCGGGTGACGAGATACGTAAGGATAATAAAAGTAAATAAGACGAT
>JACQCK010000001.1 GCA_016201695.1 Candidatus Roizmanbacteria bacterium | reverse complement strand
GCGAGAAGAAGATTATAACCGGCCGCCGGCAGGACAGCGGTAAGCTTGATAAGAAGAGCTCCGGTTAAGTGTCCGAAGTAATAATAATTGATAGGCAGGCCAGCGGCGGTAGTCGAGGAGAGCCACATATCAATTGGCGGAAAGTACCGTGAGCGAAGGATTGAATTGATAAATCCATAGTCCATGAACTTCTCCAGGCCATGAATCGCCGGTTCCTGTCCCCGGACATATGTCCAAGCGAGAAAAGCCGCCAAAAAAAGCACCTCCTCGATAATAATTAATTGGAAAAGAGACGAATAGGCGGTGAGTTTTTGCCGAGACAAGCTTTTTCGGACAAGAAAAAAATTAAGTATGCCACCGCCGGCAAGGAAAAAGAGAAGATTCGGTCGAGAGAATACCGCCAGATGATAGGTACTACTAAAAAAGGCGATATAAGTAATCGCCAGAATACCGATTATTTTCGAGAAGGCGTAGGCATGGTCGAAGGGCAACAATCGGAAGATCCGTTTTGTCAACGGATAGAAAAGACAACCGATTCCGAGTAAATAAAAATACCAGCTAAGCGCCGATGGCAGCCAACTCATTTGACTATTATACACGGTACCGGCCTTAGCTTGAATTTTGGCCCTATTTTTGCTATAACACATAAATGGAACCGAAGTTCAAGCCGTCTCTTGTTGAGACTAAAATCTCCTCTTTTTGGGAAGCCAGCAAAATCTTTGCATCAAAGGTTGACGCGGCAAAAAAACCTTTTTCTATCGTTCTGCCCCCGCCAAACGCCAATGGTTCGCTGCATTTGGGGCATGCTTTGTTTGTCTTTGAAGACGTCATGATCCGCTATCATCTCATGATCGGTGATCAGGTACTATGGCTCTACGGTACCGATCACGCCGGTATCGAAACGCAGTTCGTCTTTGAAAAACAGCTTCGTAAAGATGGCAAAAGCCGTTTTGATTTTGATCGGGAAACGCTTTTTAAGATGATATGGGAGTTTGTGGAAAATTCGCGGGGACAGATGAAGACACAGTTGAAAAGACTCGGGTTTGGACTCGACTGGTCGCGCGAAAAATATACAATGGACAAGGAAATTGTTCAGATCGTCTACCAAACATTTCAACGGTTGTTTGAAAAAGGACTGGTCTACCGGGCGGAAAAACTCGTCAACTACTGTACCCGTTGCGGGACTTCTTTTTCTGATTTTGAAGTTAACTATATTGAGCGACAGGATCCGCTGTATTTCATTAAGTACGGACCGTTTACTATCGCAACCGTCCGCCCCGAAACCAAATTCCGCGATACTGCATTGGCCGTAAACCCAAAAGACAAGCGATACCGCGAATTTTTAGGAAAAAAAATTAAGATTGCCGGACTGCTCGGGCCGATAACCATGACTGTGATTGCCGACGAGGAAGTGGACCCAAAGTTCGGGACCGGTATCATGAAGGTGACGCCGGCTCATGATCCGCACGACTTTGAGTTGGGAAAGCGATACGGTCTGCCGGTTACCCCGATTATTACCAAGCAAGGGAAAATGGATTTCAGCTGGTTTCTTGAGGAAAAAAACGCCGCCGCCAAGTATCGGCTTCGCGCTGAAAAATATCAGGGAAAGAAGGTGGCCGAGGCAAGAAAACTGATGGTCGAGGACTTAAAAGAAGACGGCTTATTGGTTAAAACTGACGAATCGTATTCCCATCGGATCGGAGTCTGTTACCGCTGTGCAAGCGTGATTGAGCCGCTGCCCTTGACACAGTGGTTCATTAAAATCAGGCCGCTGGCCGATCAGGCAAAGAAACTGGTTGAACAGGAAAAAATAAAAGTCTATCCCAAACGTTTTAAACGCCGTCTCATCCAGATTCTTGATAATTTTATCGACTGGAATATTTCGCGGCAGATCGTTTGGGGGATTCGTATCCCGGCTTACTTCTGTCAGTCAACCAAACAGTGGTTTGTCTCGTCCTGCACGGCCTGGTGCGTGATAAAAAAGGGCAAAAAATGAGCAAGAGCAAGGGTAACGTTATTGATCCGCTGGAAATGATTGACAAATACGGCGCCGACGCCTTTCGCGCCGCACTTATTTTTGGAGTAAAGGAAGGCGCCGATTTCCACTTGTCGGATGAGAAAATCATTGGTATGCGTAACTTCACCAACAAAATTTGGAATATCGGCCGTTTCTTGTGGTTGTTGGGTCAGGCGCCTCCGTTGGCCAACGGCTTGATTGGACGAAGTTCAACTGCAAATGAACAGGCAGCCGCGAAAATAATAGGCGAGTTAAAAACGGAGTTTAAAACCGCGGAGAGAAACTACCGGAAACAAATGCGCGGGTATCGGTTTTCGGCAGCTTTAGGAGAGGTTTATGAGTTTCTCTGGCACCGATTTGCCGACATTTATATCGAACGGTTGAAAGATAGCCTAAGAACTGGTAATATAGAAGCACGGAAAGCAATGGAACGTATCTATTTTGAGAATCTGCGGCTGCTTCATCCGTTTATGCCTTTTGTTACCGAGGCGGTCTGGCAAGTATTTCACGGTGACAAGGAAACGATATTAAATAATTAATTTTTTGATGAAACGCACCTATCAACCTAAAAAACGCAAGAGACAAAAGAAACACGGATTCCGTAAGCGAATGTCGTCCAGGGACGGCCGTCAAGTCCTCAAGCGCCGACGCCTAAAAAAAAGAAGGAGACTGTCGATTTAATCTATGCTGGGCTCATTATTTCACACCATTTTTTTTCAGCCGCTTCTCAATCTTCTCGTGGTATTTTATAATCTGTTTCTTTTCATTCATCTGCCCGGCGCCTTTGGCTTTGCGATTATTGCTTTGACTCTTTTTATCCGTCTGGTTCTCAATCCGTTTTTTAAGCAAAACATGGAGATGACCAAAAAAATGCAGGACTTAAAGCCGCATCTTGATGGTTTGTCGAAAAAACACAAAGGCGATCCCAAGAAACTGCAGGCCGAACAGATGAGACTCTATAAGGAGGCAGGCGTCAATCCGGCTTCCGGGTGTCTTTTCATGTTTATCCAAATTCCCGTCTTTCTCGCCCTGTATCAGACTCTACAACGGTTTCTGATCAATGGCTATGGCGCCAAAGTAGTTGCAGAGATTAATAAGCTTCTCTACAGCCCCAATCTTCATATCAAGAACATTGACCCAATGTTTTTTGGGATTAATCTTGCCTTAAGTCCGTCGAAAGTGCACGTTTGGTACTACTACCTCATTCCGCTTGTGACCGGAGTGTTACAGTATTTGCAGATTGCCGCGACGGCCCCTTCGTCCGGTTCGACGATGGTAAAAAAAGAAGCAGCCAAAGATGATAAAAAAGAAGATAGTCAGGACTTTCAAAAGGCCATGAATACGCAGATGAAGATCATGTTTCCGCTGATGATCGGCTACTTTGCCTATATTCTGCCGGTCGGGCTGTCTCTCTATTGGAACATCATTTCCCTGTTTAGTATAATGCAGTATCGTAAAAAGTAATTATTAATTAATTTAGGGTCTTGTCTAGATAACGGTTGAAAAACTGTTAAGATGGATTGTAATGATAAGAAAAACGATCAGACCTAATCGAGCTAAAATTAGTACTAGTAAATTTCATCTTATAGTTTCCTGTTTTTGCGATGATTTGACGGCAT
>JACQCK010000010.1 GCA_016201695.1 Candidatus Roizmanbacteria bacterium | reverse complement strand
AGTAGTGTAGGTGTTTTTATTAGTCTTTGCTTAAATTCTGTAGCTTAACTATAGAAAAGGCTAGGATACTATAAAAATTGAGTTTTCTTTAGGGAGACTGGAACTTAGGGAGGAGTAGTGAAATGCGTTGATACCCTAGGGAACACTAGTGGCGAAGGCGAGTCTCTGAAAGAAAACTGACACTGAGACACGAAAGCTAGGGGAGCGAAGCAGATTAGAGACCTGCGTAGTCCTAGCCCTAAACGAATGCCTGCTAGCTGGGCGTCCCCGATTCAATCGGGGGTGCTTGGCGAAGGTAACCCGTTAAGCAGGCCGCCTGGGGAGTACGGCCGCAAGGTTGAAACTCAAAGGAATTGGCGGGGAGGCACACAACCAGTGGAACATGTGGTTCAATTCGAAACGAACCGAAGAACCTCACCAGGGTTTGACATGCTATCGTACAGTTCTGTAGAAATACGGAGCAATCCGCAAGGATGATAGCACAGGTGCTGCATGGCTGTCGTCAGCTCGTTCCGTGAGGAGTGCCCTTAAGTGGGACAACCTTATACCCTGGGCTACACACATGTTACAATGGACAAAACAACGGGCTTTGCGAGACCGCAAGGTTATGCAAATCCCTTAAATTTGTTCTCAGTGGGGATTGAGGTCTGCAACCCGACCTCATGAACGCGGAATTGGTAGTAATCGCGGATCAGCTATGCCGCGGTGAATACGTTCTTGCCTCTTGCACACACCGCCCGTCAAGCCAACAAAGTCGGAAGAATTTGAATCCCGATTTTATCGGGAGAAGATTTTTTCGGCGATGGGGGTTAAGTCGTAACAAGGTATCCGTTTTGGAAGAAGCGGATGGATCACCTCCTTTCTTATTTTTTCTTTTTAAAGAAAAAAAAGTTCCTCCGAGCTTTAGCGAAGAGGGACAACGACGTTTGGTATAGAACGTCTAATAAAATCCGTACCATTACCTAGCCCGTTTACTGAGACTAAATACTAATCGCGACAAAGAAAATCTTCTTTATTTTAAGACAATCTCCATGCCCGGTCTGGGAAAGTTGAATTCATGAAGGCCGGTCGTTGGGTTCTTTTCGGTAAAATGCCGCCAGATTGAAATTTCAAGGTAATGATTGTTAAACTCGCCGGATGACCCCGGATAAATTACTAGATCCCCAGGCTTTGATCCAAACAAATTAGATACGTATTTCGCTTTTTTAGTCACTCCGTTTATAGTGACTGTTATCAGGTCATCATATTCATACTTGCCTTTTAACTCTTCGTGTTTTATGAGCGTCTTTATATTTCCGTAATTATCAATGTGACCGATATAATGGCCTGACAGCGTGGGGATGATGCTCGAAGCAATTTCCTCAATTTCAAGCTCGTCTTCTATTCCGTCCATAAGGTGTGCTGAAATTCGTGCATACAGATCCCGGGAATGAAACTGACCTTCCATATTCAGGCCCTTGTACTCAAACACCTCTTCAATTCTTTTTTTCACAAGAGAGAAGTTGTAGCCGGCATCGGGGCCAGTGATGTAAATCCCCGATTTTAAGCGGATAATAAGCGGTTTGGCGCCGTCCGCATTTTTCAATGGATCGTCGGAGTGAAGTCGGGGATCGGTATTTTGAAAAATTACTGTTTCGAGCGGTTTTCCAAATCGCTCTTCTGCTTCAACGACCTGGGCAATAAGAAACGAGGTATGAATAGTTGACGGAGTCGAATGGATAAACGTAATCACCCCGCCATTATGATCTTTTAAAAATCCTTCAACCGCCGAACGTACTTCCTGACAGGTCAGCGAATCCTTCGCCCAATCGGCAATGACGATCAACTTTTTCATAGTCAAAAAAATAGTATACAACAAAAACAATTTATAAATGAAGGAGATTACCTATTCCGCCGGCCAGAGCGGCCAAGCTGATAATAACCGCCGCGGCAATCAGCGAAACATTCTGCCACTTGCTGTTTTTGTAATTTCCCATCAGCTGTTCGTCGTTAGCAAATTGGTACAGAAAGTAAAAAATCACCGGTAGCATCAGCCCGTTCAAGAAATCGGCGTACAGAGTGATTTTGAAAAGCGAGATTTCCGGCAGCAAAACAATGAATAGGCCGATGATTATCTGGATTAGAAAAAAATTATAGAACAGTTTGCTCCGTTTAAAATCGGTGTCGAGGCTTCCCTCAAATCCGAATATTTCCGAATACGCGTAGGCAGTCGCCAGAGGAACAATCGCGCACCCCAGCAGGCCCGCGATCAAAAGACCCAGTCCGAAAAATAACGAGGCGAGCTGGCCGGCAAAAGGACGAAGGGCCAAGGCCGCTTCGGCAGCTCCCTCAATGCGGATTTTGTTTTGAAATATGGTGGCAGCGACGGCCACCATGATAAACAGCGAAAAAATATTGGTCAAAAACGAACCGAGATAAATTTCAATCTGTTCATACTTCAAATTTTCAATCATAATTTTTTTGTCTTTAATGTAGCTGTTTATGAAAAACTGTCCCCACAGGGTAACCGTTGTGCCCAAGACGGCTACCGAAGTAAACAAGTAATCAAAGCTTAGCGGTCGGCCGGGAGTGAATAGTGAACGAAAGGCCAACGACCAATCAGGTTTGGCCAGAAAAGCTGAAAACAAGTAAGTAAGATAAAAAATTATGAGAAACAGAAAAAACCGCTCGATTCTCGAGTAGGAGGATTTAGTGATAATAAAAAACAAAAAGATGATTGCTAACGGAAGAAAAATGACCTCGGGAAGACCAAAAAGATGGAAGGCCGATTTCAAACCGCTAAGATCCTGTAAAATGACGCCGAAATTCACAAAAAACAGAAGTCCGAAAACAACCAGTGACACTAAGATACCGTAACGTTCACGGATGAGATCCCCAAGCCCCTTGCCGGTTACGATCGCGAGCCGCGCCCCCAGCTCTTGGGCGATAACCAGGACTAAAGTTATCGGGATGAGGGTCGTGAATATACTGTAGCCGAATTTAGAAGCGGCGACTGAATAGGTCGCCACTCCACCGGCGTCATTGTCGGCAAAGGCCGATATCAACCCCGGGCCAACGACGGAAACGATAAGCAGAAATTGAAGCTTGTAGCGGTTAATAAAATCTTTAATCATGAATGTTTAAGAGCCGTTTTCGCCAGATCGGTAAAAACAACTATTCCTAAGACGCTTTTATTATCGTCAATGACCGGAATCGCTTGCAGTCCGTATTTAAGCATTTTTTTCATGGCGATTTCCCGCGGCGTGGTCAGATGGATTACGACCACGTTCTGGATCATGAATTTATAGAGCGTGGTGGCAGAATCCTGCATCAGAAGCTCCCGTAGACTGAAGACGCCGACCAACTGCTTTTGCTCGTTAACGACATAAACATACTCCAAAGATGAAAAATCAGCCGTTTCCGCCCTTATTTTTCTGATAATTACATCAACCGTATCCGTCGAGGAAGCGGTAAAAAATTCGGAAGTAATAAGCTCGCCGATTGGCGTCTTTGAAAGATGAAGAAGATAAGTAATTTCGCTTTTATTTTTCTCCGGCAGAAGCTCGATTATTTGTTCGCGTCGCCTGGCTGATAATGCCAGCAGAATATCGACGGCTTCGTCTGGGTCAATAAAACTAATCACCTTGACCGCTTTTTCCGGCGAAAAGTGCTTAAACAGCGCCGTTTGATAGTTGACGTTCATTTTAGCAATGACGTCAGCGGCAAACTCCTCTTTAAGAAGGCGCAGAATCCGCTTTACGTTAAAAATATTTGTTCTTTCCAGATAGTCGGCCAAATCAGCCGGCCGCATCTTTTCCAAGCGTGCGTCTTCTTTTTTCAGTTTTACCCGGCCGCGGGCCAGTTCAATCGGCTGGATATCTCCCCAGGACAAAAAGCGGGAAGTAATTTTGATACCGATATTATTACAGAACTTTACAATCATGTCTTCCACGTGCAGCCAGCGCATTATTCCCAGGACGCCGATGTCTACCCCGGCAATATAAAAAGACGGCTTATCCTGAATCGCCACATCGTTGACACGGACAATTTTATTGCCTTTAATGTCAATTATCTGTTTGTCAAGAAGATTTTTAGCAACGTATAGTTCATTTAATTCTAAGTCGCAGGTCTCATAGTTTTTCGACAGAATAACGTCGGAGTTGATTTTTTTTAAAAATGATAAGGAGACGATGACCGAGTGTTTTTGCTTGATGGCAACAACTATTTTCGTAATGTTCGGCTGTTCGGTGGCCAAAAAAATGATGTCTTTTAGCCGGCCGACAAAGATTCGGTCCTCGGTATAAATTTTTTTTCGCAGCAGCTCCGAAAAATAGAGCATAATAACGATATATTATAACGGACTAATACTTATCCTAACAAAGTTACTGGGAGCGGTCAATCACAAAGTTGTCAAGCCATCGCGTCAATGTTATAATTGAAAACGAAAATCGTTTGCCGGCCAGTTGCCAAAGCGCGCGTAGTTTAATGGTAAAACAGTTCTCTGATAAAGAACAGAGCGATAGTTCGATTCTATCCGCGCGCACATTAGAATTTGTTTCCGAGCTCGAGGAAGTACGGATTTTTATGTCCAACCGGAGTCATACTTGCGTAGACCGAGGGGAACAAATATTATTAAGGACTTGTAGCTCAATTGGCTAGAGCATTCGGTTTACATCCGAAAGGTTAGGGGTTCGAGCCCTCTCAAGTCCACCAAAAAAACCGCTAATTATTCAAAGAGTAGTCCGGGCCGACTTTTTGAGCAAAGAGCTTTAATTCTTGACTATTTTTCGCGCGACCTGTCTTCCTTCTGGTGACTTTAACCATCTCTATCTCAGCACAAGAGATGTTGCTATCTGATCAACTATTGGGAGAGAATTATCCGTTATACCTTTTTGATTAGAAAAATTTGCCGTCAAATGGGCTGCAATAAAAAAGAAATCGTCCTTGCCTTCATTGGGTGGAGAATATCCAATCGTTAATGCATCCATTATTTGATCCGTTTTGTTATCTAGGGGCCGATTCGGTTCTGTATCGGCATCAACATAATTATAGCTATTAATTGAATTTGTAACTCTAACTCGATAAAAATTATGTAAACCATTGTTGCCGCCACGTTTCTGTTGTAAGACAATTACACCAGTACTTGGCCAAACTGAATATTGCGCAGACCATCCCGTACAAATAGGCGCCAAAGTAATTTTCAAAGATTGATTCTTGCTTGTTATTGTTGAGATGGAACAGTTCTTGATCGTACTGGTTGCTGGATCAACTGCTACCGAAGATGTCTGAATTGTCCAGTCGGAAGGAACTTTTATCTCAAGATTAATAGTCTTATTACCTAAAAGCTCAGATTGCTCCTGTATCGGGATCATTTGAGTTTTCCATACAACGTTGTTGCTTGGATTTGTCGTTACTACCGTTGTCGATGTTGGTTCTTTACTTGAAATTGGACTTAGAGACATTATTTTTGTGATTTTATCTGTATTTTGGCTGTCAGAAGAAAGCTTCGTATCTAAATTGGTAGTATATATTCCCCCCACCGCTAAAATAATCAATAATATAACGGTCGAAATCATCCAGTAATTCACTTTTGGTTTTTCTGGAATCTGCAGTGGTTGACTAACAGGATTTTGCCAGCTTGGTTGTGTTATTTGATCTCTGATATTTACTTGATTTTTCATATGCGTCTCTAGGAAAAGTCTATCATAATTTAATATTTTTCCTCCTCCTACAACTCATATACCGGAGGAATCTCTTTAATAAAGTTTTGAGCAAATGTATAGACGTACGCGCCCTGATTGGGAATTACCAGGATATCGCCGACGGCAACTTTTTTTGCAAAGCAAAAAAACCCCCAGATATCATGGGGTGTACACAACGAACCGTAAGTCAACTGTTTTTTTTCCCGCGGTGACGGATGGGTCAGATTGACGACCGGAGCGTAGTCTTCTTCGAACTTCTCCCAACCGACCATATTCGTCGCCCCGTCGGTAATAACGCAGTTATCTTTAACGTCAAGCACCCGAAGAACGATGTGCATCGCGGGCGTCGATATCAATCTTCCCGGTTCGGCATAAAAAACGCAGTTTGGTAGAAACGCCAGAGAGTTTTTTATCATCAGGCCAATCGGCCGGACAAAGTCGTCCAGTGCCCGGAAATGGACCGAGTAATAGGCAGCGGGAACCGTCGGAAAATCAGCCGGTCTAAAATTGAGCACCGCGTCGTCTGTCATAAAGCCGCCGCCGATATCAATAAACTTTATCCTATTCCTTTCCGGCAAAGAAAGACCTGCCTTAAGGTACTCGGCGACTTCTTTAATCGACTCAAGATAGGGCTCGGCCGACATATTGAAACTCATGTGAAACTGTATTCCGGAAAAACGGAGTGATGGAACTTTGGCGACGACCCGAATAAACCGTTTTAAATCAGTCAGCTTGATGCCGAATTTATTCCAGTCTCCGTATCGGGACGTCACCACCCTAACGCCGATAACCGGAGTCAGACTCGAATTCGCCATCACCTCCCGTAATCGTCTTAATTCGGTAAAGCTGTCCAAAATCAATGTTACTTTTTCTTTTTGTTTTATCGCCAACTGTAATTCTTCCTTTGTTTTTCCCGGCCCGGTAAAAATAATTTTCTTCGCACCGGCGGCGATGGCTGCCCGCAGTTCTCCGGCGCCGGAAACATCAATTCCAACGCCCAGCGAAACCAAATTTTTTAAAAGAAAATCATGCGGATTTGACTTCATCGCGTAAAAAAGGGAAACACCGGGAAGGTGTTTTTCAAACGTCTGTTTTACCATTTGCACATTTTTGACAAACTGTTTTTTGTCAAATAAGTAAAACGGTGTCCGATTTTTTTTGGCCAGAAGCAAAATCCGGCGTCTTTGCGAATTGATATGAAAAAGCTGTTTGCGGATTTCCGGAGGTATTTTCATTTTCGTTCGAATTTATAAAGCGGCTGCTTGTCAAAGTAACGGTGTTTCCAATTACAATCACCCTGTAAAGCATCAATCAGATCACAGCCGTTTTTTAAAGCGTCTTCAAACTCTAGATAAGTCGTGAAGTTTCCGACCGCAGGAAAATGAACAAGGTCATTGCTACCAATCAGGGGATAGTACCGGTTTTTGTAAATCGCGATGATATCCACCGCCGCCGTTTTATTTTTTATTTCCACGATCAACAATTTTAGCCTATATGATTTTTGATTTTTGATAAGGGCCAAAAAACAGCCCTCCATATGTTTTCTGAAAAAAATTGACTCATCTTCGTTTCCTTCAGGAAAGCGTCGTTTAGACAATTTGACCAACCTTGACAAATATTTTCGTCCGTCTTTAACGTCGGTTATCCATCTTATCTTCGGCGACAGACGCTTAATCTGTCCGTAACCGCGTTTTAGATTGTAACGGTGTTTTTTGGAAAACAACCTGAGTAATTGCTCTAAATTCTTAACAAAAGACACTGACCGAATATATTTTATCTCATCTTTTTTGTAAAACGGCGAGCTATCGACTATTGCTTTAGCCAAAAGCGGCCGGGGCAAAGACGCAATTATAGTTTTAATATCCGGCTTTTTTTTTGCCAAAAAAACATTGTCCTCGCAGAACTCACCCCCGAACCACTCATAATATTTTTTTTCCTTATCGTACCAAAGCGGCGCCGCTATTTCCTCGTTTGCTACTTGAAAATGCATAAAGTGAAGCCGGTGTACCGCCGGCGTAAAAAAACTCATCCGAAAATCCCATTCGCTGAAAATCGAAGACGGGTGGCCAAACCGGTTCCACAATTTCTTACAGTTTTTCTGATCGCTTTCAATTCTTATTTTCACTCTTGTTGCTCTCCTAATTCTTCCTTAAAAATAGCCAGCACTTTTTTTTTGAAAATAGCCGGTATATTAGTCGTCTTATGGATTCCGAGATACTCTTTTTTCAGGCTGGCTAACTCCGGCTTGATCTTCGTCAGTAGTTCTTTTTGAAAGCACTTAATGCTATGTCCGGTCCAGCCGTTTTTATTGGCTAAATAAAAAGCGAGCGCCAACTCTCCTTGTGAGCCGTAATTGGGCGAACCTTTTTTTCTGGTAAAAAATGTTTCGTATAAATGCGAGTGGTTTTCGTCAAAGAGATTTTCCGTAAATCCGATCGGGGAAAGGTCACGGCTATAGGCGGCACACATACCGAAAATATAAGCGCACTTTTCGCAGTTTTGGCACCAACGGTTATTTTTTGCCTCCGGCTTGATGGCAAAACAGGACATCTGATATTTTCCTTCCCGGGGATAACGGTGGTGAAGAACCCTAGTCTCCGCCAGTTCGTATAACGGTTCGACTAAGCTGATTACTTCAACGCTTCGACCTGCGGCCAGCGAGATCAAAAGACTTTGTTGCGACGTCCACTCGCGGTGCTGATCATAGCCGGCCCGAAACGTGAGCACCCCTTCTTTGTCGAGATATGTGTCGTTACACGACTGTTCGTTACCGAGAATTATGTAGTCGACTTCATAATGCTTGGCAAACGGTAAAGCTAACAATAAATATTCGGTCACATGAAGCCCCCAACCGAGTTCGGTATTCAAATCCCAGTACCGCCCGTAGCGCAGAATGCCCGGCCCGTAACGAACCACCGGAACGCGAAGACCCATCTCTTTTTCAAAAGCCGCAATCAGCTTTTTTTTGTGGGGAAATTCATATTCGTGTGACGGCTCAATAAAATTAACGAGTATCGGCTCAAGGCCTATCTCTTTGGCAAGAGCATAGCTTAACAGACTTTCTTTACCGAACGAAAAGGGTATAAGCGCTTTCTTTTTCTTCTTTCCGCTTCGGGCTAAACTTACTCCCGGCGGCAATTTAATTTTTTCGTCCCGGAATAAAAAACGGGTATTAAAAAACCGTTTAACATAGTCAACTGATGATCTTCCGTCCACCTGGGCACAGACCGGCATATCATAAATTCCGTTTTTGTAAAAAAAAGTTTCCGATAACGGCCGCGCCGTCCGGTAACTAATTTCCTGAATATTGAGCATCTGGGGGACAAAGATCGTGGCGCTGTAGGCAATATTGTCTTTGAGAAGCTCTTTTGTTGAACGGCTGGTCGCCTTCCACAGTGCCTTGGGATAAACGATCTGGAATCGGTCGGCGTTAATAAATACCTCAATTCCCGACTCGGTTATTTTCGCGTCAACGGTCAGCGAATGGGGCGGATTTTTTTTCATGCAAACGAACGATTATGTGAATTATAACGTCTGGAATAAGTGTAGGGCAGAAAGCGTTTTTTGTAGCGCTTGATTGTCATCGAAATTATCTCTTCAATTAGTTCTTCAAAAGCAATATTCATTAACTTCGCTTTATGAGAGATGTCCTTTTCGTTAAGTAAGGTCGGATTGGGATTCAATTCGAGAACATATGGATTATTATCTTTATCAACTTTTATTTCCACCCGGCCGTAATCGCGACAGTCGAGAATATTATAGGTATCAAGAGCAATTTCAGTAATCACGCGCTCGAGCTGCTTGTTTATATTCTTCGCCGGGCGTTGCACTACTATTTTATCGCCGATCGTGTCGTCAAACCATTTCGCTTGATAGGTATAGATATTCCACTGACCGGCCGGCAAATTTTTAAAGATCGAACGCGCCAGTGGCCTAACCTGCAGATCGTTTTCATCCTCGTTGCCCAGGATCGACACGTCATATTCGTCTCCTTCGATATACTCTTCAACCAGTGCCGGCCTTCTCATCTTGGTGATGACTCTCTCTAGTTGTCTTTGCAGCTCACGTTTATTGGTAACCACCGATTCATTTGTTACCCCAATCGAATTGTCGGCGTTACTCGGCTTAACGATCAACGGATAGCGGAGTGTCGGGTTAATTTCGTCGTCCATTTCATAAGCATAGTCCCACCTCGGCGTTGGAATATCGTGATAGGAGAGCAGTTTTTTTACCTGAATCTTATCCATGCAAAGCGATAGACTGTAACTGCTTGAGCCGGTATAAGGCACCTGAAGCATATCAAGAAGAGCCGGAATATGCGCCTTCATAAGCAGTGAGCCATTAAGCCGTTCACACGCGTTGAATATCAGGTCGACATCGGCGGTTCTCAAATCCTGGTAGGCTTTTGCCAGGTTGTCAATGTCAAAAACGGTGACTTTATATCCCGCATTTAAAAGCACTTCTTCGATATATTTTCCTGACGAGCGAACGTGCCTTTTGCCGTTTTTATACTGTATTTCGTCGTCGGCCAGATTACAGACAATACCGATATGTAGTTTGCTTTTGTTCGATTTCGAAAAGCGCTGAATGCTCTCGATCTTTGCCGCCCGCACCACCAGGTTTTTGTTTAATACCGCCGATGAAAATCTGTTTTTCCGGGAAGTTTTTCCCATTGACGAGTCGGAGTCGAACTTCACAATTTCATACTTTACCTGCCTGACAATTTCCTCAAGATTATCTTCCGCATCAATCAGATTGTCTCCTTTGACGGTTACCCAACCAAGGTACTCATATCCCTCGGGCGGCACCAGTACCGCGTCGCCTATCCGTTTATAAAAATGGAGTTCCTCGACATGTCTTAAACGTTTTACGTCGTCGGGAATATCAAGCTGGACCAATACGCCGGAGTGATCCGATAAAAAATACCGGCCGGTAAGATACTGCAACGGAACTTCGGTTTTTTTTATTTTGATAAACAGCCCGGCCGCCACCTTCACCGAGTTTTCGATCAGGTCAACTCCCCAGGCTCCTTTCACAAACGAATAGACTTCGTCGCCTCCCATCCGTAAATTAACTTCGATCGGCACCGGGCCGGCTTTGGTTGATTTGGCTTCAAAGTGAATAACCCCGTTCTGCACACCCATTTTTTCAAGAGTCTCTTCGGCCATTTCAATGAGCTCCGCCTGATTTTTTGACGGCAAACTCGACGGAATACTCTGTCCCGTTTCCACAAAAAAGGGTTCGTTCGTCTGGTCATTATCCGAAAGCGAACAGAACTTTATCTTTCCGTGCTGCAAAATTATGTCAATGTCTACCTCATCACCGTCAATATACTCTTCGACAAAAATTTCACTTCCGTCCGAAAGAGCGGATTCTATATTGGTAGAAAGATTCTTTTTGATATAACTATACGTATCGACAAACTCTTCTTCGTCTTCCACTTTGATTACATAGGCGCTGCTTGACCCGTAGACCGGCTTTACGACCAGCGGAAATTCGTAATTCTTAAGCACGTATTTTATGTCTTTTTCATTGCGGATAAGCATGTGCTGCGGCGAAGTGATTCCGTTATTTTTACAAAACTCACGAAACAGGAATTTATTCCGGGCTTTTTTTGCGAGATGGTATGGTATTCCGATCCAGTTAAATTTGTCGATGATCTTTGAAGTGAGCAATACGTTGTCTTCCCAAAAAGTGAGCGCGCCGTCAAGATGTACTGACGGATTATTTTTTATAAATAGTTCGACCGCCTCGATCGCTTCCTTATGGTCGTAAGTGTCTGCCAAAATCCAGTGATCGGCATAAGGTTGGGCCCAATTTTTTTCCTTGTTTAGAACGACTGTTTTGACGCCTAATTTTTTCAGACGCTGCAGAGTAAATTTTTTTTTGAGAGAACCGGTGTTAACAACGAGGATAGTTTTACTTTGAATTGTGTCGGTGTGATAGGATTTTAAATCACTCTCATAAAGGCCGTTTTTTTTCATATATTTTCAATCAATTACTCATTATTGCTCATTCTTTTTAAATGTCAAGAGTATTTTTGCGTTGATTTCAATAATTGTCTGTATAATCAAATCATGGATAAAAATCCGGTTGCATTTTTGCGGGAAGCACTCGGCAATTTTTTGACCGCCTACGCTAATAGTTTTTTGTTTCTTTTCTATTTTTTTTCGGTATCATCGCTATTTCGGACTCTTTTTTATCCCTGGAAAAACATCGTCACCACCAAAGCCGACAAAGGCTTCAGTTTTAGCGAGTGGTTTAACCGTTTTAGCTTTAATGTAATTTCTTCGGGTCTGGGTTTCATCATGCGCAGTTCGCTGATTATTTTTTATTTCCTGCTTCTGATCGTTTTGATTCTGCTCTTTCCCGTGTTTCTGTGTTTTTATTTTCTGTTCCTGCCGATTCTTTATTTTACCGCTCATACGGCTCGCCAGGAAGAAGAAAACAAAAAGCGAATTATAAATCGGTTTGTTTCCGGCCATCTGACCGACGAAAATAACCGCCTGCTTGTTGAAAAATGGGGGATGGTTTTTTACGAAAAATATTATTTAACAAGCCAGTGGTGGGCCAGGCCAAATTTATTCTCCGTCCCGCCTTTAGCCCGTGACTGGGCGGTCGGCTATACCCCCATCCTCGATAAGTATGCCGACGAACTCACTACCCCCTCCTATCAAACAAAAATCCAAAACGTCGTTGACCGGCAGAAGGAAATCAACGAAATAGAACGCACGCTGACAAAACAACAGGAGGCGAACGTCGTTATCGTCGGCGAGGAGGGAGTTGGCAAACATACCATCGTTGACGCCCTGGCCAAAAAAATCTATGAAGGGAAAACAATATCTGTCCTCATGTATAAACGAATTCTGAAGTTAAATATGGAAAAAATTCTGGCGGAATTCAACGACTTAAAAACGCGCGAACAATTTTTTGAAGGCCTGCTCAATGAAGCGCTTAAAGCCGGTAATATCATTTTTTTCTTTGACGACTTCGACCAGTATATATCGGCCGGTAGTAGTCGGGTCGATCTTACCGTTTCCATCGAAAAATTTGCCCGAGGCGCCGGCGTTCAATTTATCGGCATTACCTCGCCTTTTGCCTACCAACGGTATATTTTTGAAAACGAAAAAATCGCCCGTCTGTTTACCAAAGTTGATGTTTTTGAAATTTCCAAGAAAGAGGCTGAAGAGATACTTATGCACAACGCTTTTAATTATGAAAAAAAATACCGTCTGCTTATTCCGTACGAAATAATTGCCGAGATCGTTGAGAAAAGTGACTATTATCTGACGTCGATACCGTTTCCGGAAAAAGCGGTTGATTTGTTGGATCGGGCCTGCATTCTCGCTTCACAACTGCATTCGGTTCGCGTCTCACCCGACATTGTTTCACAGGTAGTTACGGAAAAAAGCCATACGCCAACGGCCTTGTCGGGCGATCTGAAAAAACAGCTCGCTACGCTGGCCACCCACCTCAATGAAAGAATTATCGGACAGGACAACGCCCTCGCCAAAATCGTCCCGACCTTACAGCGGTCTTTAGTCCTCATGGGAAAAAGAAAGCGGCCGTTGGCCACGTTTCTTTTTCTTGGTCCAACCGGAGTAGGGAAAACAGAGACAGCCAAAGCGATTGCCTCCTCCCTTTTTGGCAACGAAACCAGCCTCATCCGTTTTGACATGTCGCTTTTCCAGACCGAGCAGGATATAGTCAGACTTATCGGCGCAAGCGACAGCGGCTATCCCGGCCTTCTCACCAAGGCCATCCGCGACAATCCGTACGGTGTATTACTTCTCGACGAAATTGAAAAGGCCAACAAAAATCTGCTTAACATTTTTCTTACCATTCTCGATGAGGGGTATTTCTCCGACGGTTTCGGAAAGAGAGTCGACTGCAAGAATTTAATTATTGTCGCGACTTCAAATGCGGGAGGCGATAAAATTTTTCGAGATGCCGACTCGTTTTCAAGCGAAAAAAAACTGCTCGATTACCTCATTGGAAATAAGTACTTTTCCCCGGAGTTTTTGAACCGTTTCGATGGGATTATCGCTTATCAGCCTCTTACTTTTGCCGCGACCGAGAGAATTGCCCGTAAATTGGAAGCAAAAATTATCTCTGAACAAATGCCGACCGCAAAAGGAACGGTTCCACTTTCGCCGGAGCAACTGCGTGATATAATTCAGCAGGCGTACGATGTCCGTTTCGGGGTCCGCGATCTGGAACGCCGATTACGGGAAAATGTCGAAAAACAAATTAGCAGTTCATTATAACCGCATGTCAACCTTGAAAGTATATTTTACCGCGGCTACGTCCTATAACGGCGAACTTCACCGCGTTTATACCGAAATCGTATCTGAACTGAACAAACAGGCGACAGTTTTGTCGGGCGAACAGATTGTTGACAAGAAAAAACTTCAACAGGATAGCCGGCTTACCAGCGCCGATATTTACCGCCGCGAGTTTAAAAAAATTGAACGGGCCGACTGCGTAATCGCTGAAGTTTCTCGGCCTTCGTTAGGCGTTGGCGCCGAAATCGATTATGCCCTAAGCCGTCACAAACCGGTACTCTCTTTAATACACGAGGGGTACGAAACGCGTATCTCTCCAATTATAAAAGGCAATACCTCGGAATTTTTATATCTTGAGTACTACACTCCCGAGTCTCTGCCTTTTAAAATTAACCACTTTATGGTTCACCTTGATACGATGAAAAGAAAAAAAGGGAAACTGATTGTGATTGACGGAGGCGATGGTTCCGGCAAGACGACTCAAGCTGGTCTTCTCGTTACCTATCTGAAAAGTCACCATATACCGGTTCGCTATTTCGACTTTCCACAATATTATCATACTTTTCACGGGAAAACCGTTGCCCGGTTTTTGCGCGGCGAATTCGGAGCGTTAGACGCAGTCTCCCCTTACCTTGCCTCACTGGCTTATGCGCTTGATCGGGCCTCGGTCAAAGATCAGATGGTTGATTTTTTGACCAAAGGCGGCTACATCATCGCCAACCGATACGCGACCTCTAATTTTGCCCACCAGGGATCAAAGTTTCCGAACGAAGCCGCCCAAAAGGAGTTTATTAACTGGGATACTGAACTTGAGTATAAAATTCACAAAATTCCTAAAGAGGATCTGGTCATTTACCTGCATGTACCTTGGCGGGTCGGAGCGAAACTCACCGGTAAAAGAGCCGCGCGCCTATCTAAAGGGAAAAGGAAAAGATATTCATGAAACCAGCGCCAATTATTTGGCTGCCACGGAAAAACTCTATCGCCGGCTGGCCAAGCAGTATCCACACTGGGCGACCATCGAATGTTACAAAAACACCAAACTTTTGTCGCCGGAGACAATTCATAGTCAAGTCATTTTAACTCTGAAAAACCGCTTGCTCTTGTAATTTGACAATCCCGATAATAATTGTTATCCTACAGTTCATATGGATAAAAAGATGTTGAGCCTCGTGGCGATCTTTATCCTTACTTTCACCCTTTTTACCACCCTACTTGTTTTTAAAGGACCGATTGCCCGATTTACCCGGGCGAGCGAAGAGTATAATGTCTCGGCCGATAACTCCATTCTCCTTGGCTGCCCACTAATTCTTAAAGCCGACGGCCTGGCCAACTGTACCATCTATTCTTTCATAACGAGTAAAAAGGGAACCCCGCTCGCCAACAAAAACGTCAGACTCTCAACTTCACTTGGACTTCTTACTCCGCCAAGCGCGGTGACCGACAACACCGGAAAGGCACAGTTTAATCTCACTTCAACCACTCCCGGCGTCGCTATAGTCAAAGCAACAGTCGAGGATGTAACCGTCTTAACGCACCCCATTAAAATAACCTTCCAATAATTTTCATGGCTAAAAAAATTACCAAAGTTATCATTCCCGCCGCCGGCTTCGGTACCCGTTTCCTGCCACAGACAAAGGCGATGCCAAAAGAAATGCTTCCGGTAGTCGATAAGCCGGTCATTCAATACGTCGTCGAAGAGGCGGTGCAGTCAGGTATCAAAAATATCATTATTGTTACCGGCGCCAACAAACGCGCGATTGAAGACCATTTTGACAGCCCTGACGAAGATCTTACTAAAAATCTTCTCCAGGGTAACAAACACGCGCTGCTCGAAACAGTCAAAAAAATTTCCGACATGGCCAATTTTATTTATATAAGACAAAAGGGTCCTTATGGCAACGGCACGCCGGTATTGGCCGCTGAATCGGTGATAGAGGATGAACCGTTTGCTATTCTCTGGGGAGACGAATTTATTTACTCTAAACCTCCTCGTCTGGCTCAGATGATCTCCGTCTATGAAAAATTTGGCGGAGTCGTTATTTCCGGAGTAAAAATAGAGCGTAAAGAAGATCTTAGACGATATGGAATCGCCGACCTGGAGCCGGTCGAAGGCGACATCTATAAAATTAAAGAGATCGTGGAAAAACCCGAGCCGGATAAGGCCCCCTCCAATATCGCCACCCATGGCGGTTATATTGTCCCGCCCGATATTTTTCAGGCGCTCAAAGAACTCAAGCCCGGTCTGGGCGGGGAAATATGGCTAGTCGACGCCATCAATACTCTTAAAAGTCACGGCGTCCCCGTTTATACCATTGTCATTAAAAACGGAAAATATT
>JACQCK010000009.1 GCA_016201695.1 Candidatus Roizmanbacteria bacterium | reverse complement strand
GGCGTCGGTATTGATGCACAGTTTTACTCCTTGTTTTTGGGCCGTCCGGGCGAGCGAATCCGGCAAGTCCAAACGTTCCGGCCAGGCGTTGATTTCGATGGCAATATTTTTTTCGCGGCAGCAGGCAAACACCCGTTCCCACTCCAGTTCATACCCTTCCCGCTTGCCGAGTAACCGCCCGGTCGGGTGGGCGAGAATTTTTACTTTTGGAAAAGAAAGCGCTTTGAGAACCCGTTCCGTCATGGCCTGACTGTCCATATTAAAAACACTGTGAACCGCCACAATCAAATAGTCAAGCGATTCCACCGACTCTGAAGGAACCGACAGCGACCCGTCCGGAAGAACGTCGGCCTCCAGTCCGATAAAATACGGCGAATAGTCGGCCTTTGTCCCGGAAAAAATGCAGTCAATATTGCTTTTTCTTTTTTTCAGAATCGTAACAATTTCACGCTTACCCAAACTTACCTTGGGATTATGATCGGCGAAACCGACGTACTCGTACCCTTTCTTTTTTGCATAGACGGCAATTTCCAAATAAGTATTGGCGCCGGCGTCGTGGGACGGCTGCAAATCGTCGGAAGAATGAAGATGCAGGTCCCCTTTCAGATCAGCCAGATCAATAAGCTGCGGTAATTTATTTTGGAGCGCAAGCTCTATCTCGTTCGTTCCTTCGCGAAGCTCCGGCGGCGGCCACGACATCTTGAGAAAAGCGTAAAACGATTTTTCCTCGGCGAAGGCTTTAGTCTTACCGGTCCTCGTGTTTTTGATGCCATACTCGGAAAGGGAGAGGTTCTTTTTCATTGCGTACTCCCGAAGTTTAATATTGTGCGCTTTGCTGCCGGTAAAGTACTGCAGCATGGAACCATAGGTCTTGGCGCTTTGCACACGAAGATCAACGCGGATATGGGGAGGAACGATAATCGACGCTTTTTTTTCGCCCGAGTTCGAAACGGCAATCTTTTTCGGGTAGGCGGTAAAGTAACCCAGTATTTCCTTGGTATCCTGCTCTTCACCAACAACGGCAAAATCCAGGTCGCCGATAGTCGGCACCAGCCGCCGAAGCGACCCCAGCATATCAATCCGTTTTATTTTCGGGTTCTTCCCGAGGTATTTTTGGATGGCCAACGCCTGGGAAAAAGCATAGGACAGCGGCATCCGCTCGCCTTTATCTTTTCGATTTTCATAGCGGCTGATTGCGGCCAGAATATCGCTCTCTGACTTTTCGCCGAAAGTGGGAATTTTAGCAATCCTGCCATCCCGCGCCGCTTGCTTCAGGTCGGAAACAACTGTCTTTGGGTCAAGTAGCTTTAACGTCCTTACCAGCTTATATGCCTTTTTTGGACCGATTGAGGGAATACGCATTAAAACAAACATTGACGACGGTACTTTTTTGAGAATTGATTCAAAATGGCGCGCGTGGCCGGTCTTGAAGTACTCCTCAAGCGAAGCGCGGATTGAAGGACCAAGAGTCGGCACCTCATCGAGTTTGCCCTCTTGCCACAAATCCTTGAGTTCACGCGTCGAGTACTCGATGGTCGAGGCGGCATTTTCATAGGCGACGATTTTAAAGCGATTCTCATTAAGAATCGTGTAAACGGCCGCTACAGAACGGAGCAAAAAAGCAACTTCTTTATTGGAAAACCCGCCTTCGATAGCTTGCATATGGCCTTTTTTGTGATATCATAATTATAGACGATTGCAAAAGCATTTTGTCCGGGATCGTTGCGCGTTGAACATCTTAACGGCAAAGTGACCAGTACTAAAAATCGGCGACCGTTGAAATTAATTTATTATGAAGCGTATTTAAATCAACAGGACGCAACGGGTAGGGAGAAGTATTTCAAAACCCAGTGGGGTAGAAATTATATAAAAAAAGTATTGCATAATTATTGGCAATTGGGATCGTAGCTCAATTTGGTTAGAGCGCTTCCCTGTCACGGAAGAGGTTGCGGGTTCGAGCCCCGTCGGTCCCGCCGGAAAAACATGAAAAAAAACCTGACCGCCATACAATACAAACAACTCCTTTTGGCTGAACTCAAAAAAAAGTTTCCGCGTTTTTTGCTCGGCTTCGGGGCCATCGTTTTTAGCCTTACTGTAGCAATTTACTTCACCGTCCGCTATTTTTACCTGCCGGCGCGTATGAACGTTGCCAAAACAACGCCAAAAAAACCGGCCGCGGCCAACATCCTTAAGTACCTCGTCAAAAGCGGTGACACGCTCGCCATCATTTCCCAAAATACATACGGGTCGATTGACTACGCCGACCAGATCGCCAAGGCCAACTCGCTCCCCGATCCAAACGTGATCGAAGTCGGCAGCATCCTGATTATTCCTTCCATCGCCCCAAAACTGAAAGAAACCGGTCAGATCGCAACCGGCGCCGCCACCGGCCGGGTCACTTTTAAGGGTGATAAATACCTGGTGCAGGAAGGCGATCTTCTTTATGATATCGCCGTCAAGGTCTACGGCGACGGCGATCTGTGGCCGAGAATCGCAAAGACGAATAATCTCTCCGACCCCAACTCCATCCACCCCGGCAACGAGCTTGTCATCCCGCGAAACTGAAAGGTATACCCGTCTTACACTGGTTTGCCCCGCTAAGCGGGGTCAAAGCAGTTTAGAGGGGTATATACTCGAGCAAATTCATTTGCGAGTGGTATATTATATAATTATTCCAGCGGGTGTAGTTTAATGGCAGAATGATTCCTTCCCAAGGAGTAGGCGGCGGTTCGATTCCGCTCATCCGCTCTGGTCATCGTTTTCCAAAGATGAAGGATACTTTAAGTTTCGTAATGCCGCGCCGCCATTCGGTACTTGCAAAAGTCACAGTCGGCGACGGGCGGCGGAAGCGTCTTGCTTTTGAGACAGTCGATTGCTTTTAATATCGTTTCTTCCACCCAGTCGGAACTTCCTTTATAAGGTATGAGTTTAATCGTGAACTCAAGCCTGGCGTCAAATGCCTGCTTGTCGGTATTGCCGTTGCAATAAACAAAGTAACCGGTGTCGGAGACCTTATAACCGTTTTTCCTAAAAAGCCACTGGTAAATTTCCATCTGCCGCTTGTACCCGATCTGCCAGTCTGCATCAATCGTTACTTCGTCGTCTTTGGCAGTGGCTTTGTAGTCTACAATAATGTACTCGCCCTGCGGATTTACCCAAATGTCATCAACTCCGCCGGTGACAACGATCTTGCTTCCGGCAATCATAAATCTGATCCCGCCCCGCAGCGAATCCCGCCACTCGTCAATTTTTACGTTGGCCAAAGGCACGGCGTCAATCCCGAAATGTTCCATCAGCGGATGTTTACGACCTTTTGCCCGGTGGACATCAAACTCCTTCTTAAGCAGTTTATCGACGGCCGAGTTCAGGGAAAAAGGGTAGCCCGGCGGTTGCGCCACCCCGAGCTTCCGGTCGAGGTAAAAACAGCGGGGACAGTTCATAAACAACTCAACCTTGCTCCGGCTCAAACGAAACGCCTCCGCCGACTCCGGATCATACAAATTCCGTTTTCTGTTGGGATTATAATATTGTGACATATCTTAATATTTTAGCAAAAAACTATAAGTAATTCTCCTGTTTTAAGCCGCAAAGAACAATCTTTTTATATTCGCCAGTTTCTGTCTTAAATTTTGCGTCTTTGTAGTTTTCTCTAATATATTGTCTGGTACGACGAATGGAAATTGACTGTAAAACATCGTTGATGTGATTAGTGTTTCCTTTCTGAACTTTGTTAAATTCTTTTTGTAAATCAAAAATGCCTTGTTTGATAAACATACGCTTATTATTTTGGCCAATAAGCATAAGCTGAAAGTAAAAGTCCCAAATAGTATTATTCATAGGAGTTGCAGTCATTAAAATTACTTTTGGAGTTTTGCCGTATGAGCGGATTTTTTCTATAAAGGAAAAGAGGTTTTCATAGCGGTTAGATATGGGGTTTCTAAAGTTGTGGGACTCATCAATTACAATGAGCGAAATATCAGAAAGCTTTATTTGATGGCGTTTTTCTAAATCTTCAAAGTCTAAGCCTTCGCCACCTAAATATTCCTGATGGATAATATTTTCTGAAACACCCAAATCTTTAAGCTCTGCCTGCCACATTCGGTGAAGTTGGGCTGGACATACAACTACAAACTTACGCCTTCTATAAAAGCCAAAGTCTTCAATAACTTTCTTGGCAATCCATGTTTTACCAAGACCAACTGAATCAGCGACTAATACGCCGTTATAGTTGGTAAGAGATGAATAAATCCTATTCACTGCATCTTCTTGAAAGGTAGCAAGATTTACGACACTTTCTGGCAAGTTATCATTTTTAGGAGTATCTTTAGGCTCTAACTCTTTCTTTTGAAGCTCGTATAGAGCTTTAATATAAACTTCATAGGGTGAGTATTCCCTTGTGCCTAGCTTTGAGTTTTTAAGTATTTCAATAAGTTCTGTCTTAAAGTCGCGGGCTTGCTCCCAAAACTTATCAAACCAGTCTTTCTTTACATAAACGGGGTGGGGGTCAATAAGGACGGCGTTTAACTCTGTATTGCCGGCAAGTCCCGAATAAGTAAAGTTGCTAGAACCAATAATAGCCAGATCGTCAAAAATATATGCCTTGCCATGTAAAAAGGGTTTTTCCAGAAGTTTAACTTCAACGATCTGCTTCTCAAGGAAGGAGATAAGGTCTTTGACTGCCTTTGATTTTTTAGAGGTAAATTCTTCGTTTTCTAAGTCTTCACGTAAATTGGTTTTATAAAATGCCGTTGGCTCGAATAAATCTGGTTTTACCTTATCATCAACTGAGGGGGAATGACCGAGTAGAAGCCTAAACTTTTTTACTCCCTTAATCTCTTGGGCGACAAGCTCGAAGCCTCCAACATTAAAATATCCGGTGGCAACGTCAAAATGGTTCGGCTGGTCATTGAGGATGTTTTTTAACTCGGTAAAAAGCTTAATCTTGTCATTATCAATAATTGATTTATTCGGCGTATACATTTAACCCATTCTACCAAAAAAAATCGTTGCCGTTATAAAAAAAAAGAAGCGTTTATATGCGAAGAATATGGCGGGGTACTAGAAAAAACCGCTTTGGAAAAAGTCTTGATTTTAGACGGGGTAATCTTTAACCGGCGTTATTGCGGGGAGGGGCGGGGCAGACGAAACGGTCTGCTATAATAAATCCAGTGCCGATGTAGCTCAGCTGGTAGAGCAGTCGCTTCGTAAGCGAGAGGTCGCCGGTTCGATCCCGGCCATCGGCTCATGAGCCGACTGGAAAGACATAAGCAGAAACAGTTTATCGCCCAGCTGGTCTTTTATGTCCTGTTGCTCTGTCTGATTGTCGTTTTTATCTTCACCGTCGGCATCAGTTTTCTTTTCCGGACGGCGCTTTTCATCGCCAATTTCAGCACGAAAAAAGTCGCGCCGGCCCCACTCACTAAAAACAACGACTTTATCGGCCAGATCGACGTCACCGATATCCCAACCGCTACCAATAGCGCTCGTTTTGTCATCGGCGGCTCGTTGCTTAATTTTGACAAGCTGGTTTTTTTTATTAACGACGAAAAAGTAAAAGAAACCGCGCTCACTGATTCGGACCGGTTTTCCGAGGAAATAGGCGATCTTAAAAAGGGAGTGAATAAAGTTTATATTGTCGCCGCGTCCCAAAAAGAAAACGAAAAAAAGACCTCAAAGACTTACGAGATTTATTATACCAGCGACAAACCCCGACTCGACCTGAAATCGCCGGGCGACAACAGCAAGACCAACAAACAGGAAATTACCGTTACCGGCCAGACCGACCGGGAAATTTTTGTCAAGTTGAACGGGGTGCCGCTCGTCGTTGACGCCCAGGGGATTTTCCAGACGGGCGTTCGCCTCCATGACGGAGAAAATAAAATCGTCTTTACCGCGCAGGATGTCGCCGGCAATAGCGAGACAAAAACGCTGACGGTTATTTTTCAAAAAGATTAACGGCGTAGGTACCGGCGTAGCCCAAAAACAAAAGCAGGACAAACGGATGAAGAATGATGTTGTCCGATAGGGACAAAAGACCCAACAACAAAGTCACCGTCGCGACATTTTTGTGCAGGCGCGCTAATTCAAGAAGAAGCAGCAAAAAGGCGGCCAGACCGGCGACACCCGTCGTCACAAGCACGATAAGGAAGGTCGAATGAAACGAAGCGCCGGCGTGAGTCATGTCTTCACTTTCCGGGGCCAGCACCCCGATTTTTTCCTTCAGGTAACGGATGCGGTTATAGCCGTAGCCAAAGAGCGGGCGCGCCTGCCAAAGCAAAAGGCCGTTTTTGTAATCGGTCAGGCGTGAAGAAACGGTGACGGTGCGGGCTAGGTTTACGCCTTCGCCGAAAGGCTTGGGAATAATGGCGATCAGGGCGGCAAAAATCAGCAGTAAAAAAAGGAGTTGCCTGATTTTGTGACGGGCCAACAGTTCGATCGACCCGACCAAAAAAAGGCTAAGGTACAGACTGCGGGAAAAACTCAACGCCGAAAAAACAAAAAAGAAGCCCAACAAAAGCCAGCGCCCGCGCCGGTATACCACTCGCAAATGAATTTGCTCGAGTATATACCCCTCTAAACTGCTTTGACCCCGCTTAGCGGGGCAAACCAGTGTAAGACGGGTATAACGGCCGAAACTTTTTTCCTCAACGAAGAGAATCGACAGCAGCAGGGCATAGATCGCGCCGGCTACCGACGTATCAAAAAATAGCCCGAACATCCGGGAGAGATGCGGGTCCCAGCCGAGATAGTAAAGATTGCGTAAGTCAGGGTAAAAAAAATACTGAAGAACGGAAGTGATAACGGTTAAAACACAAAATACCAGAAACGATTTTCCCGCGATTTTTCCGGCGTTTTTTTCGTGGCGTAAATAATAAGTAAAGTACGTAAACCAGACAAAGTACATGAACAACCGCACTATATAGAAAAAAGAAACCGCGTTCTCAAAAAAAGTAAACCCGGCCCAGTTGGCAACAAAAGTGAGAACGAGTAGGCCGAAAAAAATCGGCAGTGACCGCAGTTTTCTTATGATTATCAATATCGGCTGTAATTTATAGCGTCGGTAAAACAGAACAACCAAAACGGCAATGATGATCTCAAAAGCATAGACGTTAACCTGCTGGCCGAAGAAAGAGATACGCCCGAGCTGGCCGCCCGAAAACAAGAAGGCGAGAAGGTAAAATAGAATACTCATGGTGAGCTAGCTTCACGATAGTGCTGAAATAATTTTGCCCGGACTAAAAACGAATGGAAACTCATAAGAAACGCATAAATAAAACCGGCTTCGCCGTGTTTTTCGTGCACCCGCCCCGCCCATTTTCCCTTGCCCTTTTTAATCAGTCTGGTAAAGCCGAGCGAACGGGCGCTCCCCGTCTCGCCGTATTTCAGTTCCCGGCCCAGCCAGTAGTCGCGCCGCCGTAAAAAGTAGCCGTTGGCTGGCGAAGAAGGAGCGGCTGTCACCCGTAAAATCTCTTTTTTTAAGTCGGGCGAAACGCGCTCGTCAGCGTCAATAAAAAGAAGCCAATCACCGCTCGCCTTCGCCATACCGTAATTGCGTTGGGCGGCAAAGTCGGCGGCAAGACGGCGCTGAACTACGGTGGCGTTGTGCTTTTTGGCGACTTCGACGGTGTTATCTTCGGAAAAGTCATCAACGACGATTACTTCCCCGCAAAAATCAATTGACTTAAGGCAGCCGGCGAGGTTCTTCGCTTCGTTTTTGCTCAAGACCACCGCGGTGAGTTTATTTTCTCTCATAGTTTGCCACTTCCTTATATATTGTACCAATTGTCTTGGCGGTCTTCCGGCTGTCGTAGAGTTGCTCGGCCCGGCGGCGGGAAAACGACGCCAGCTTTTTTAGGCCGTTACCTCTGACGGCGGCTTTAATCAACTTCACCAACCCGTCCGGGCGACTTGCCCGACTAAGCGCCCCGGCCCGGCCGACCACCGCGCCGACCGCGCCCGAGTCGTAGCCGAAAATAGGCAGCCCGCTCGCCATCGCCTCAAGAAGAACCATACCGTACTGCTCTTCCCAGGTCGATGTCTGCTTAGAGGGAAAAAGCAGCAGGTCATTTTCCCGATAGACCGACGCCATGTCTTCATAGGCGAGTTTTCTTATCCTGACCCTGTCGGCAACGCCGTCTCTTCTTATCATCGTTTCTAGCCGGTTTTTTAG
>JACQCK010000057.1 GCA_016201695.1 Candidatus Roizmanbacteria bacterium | reverse complement strand
TTCTTGAGTATCAAGGTCTAAGGTCGTCACGACCTTGAGTCCGCCTTCCTCAACGGTCTTGATGCCGTAGAGAGACTCGAGATAGGACTTGACATAGAAGACAAAGTGGGGAGCGTGGATATTGGTTTTGGGGGGGGAGATTGTCAAAAGGGCGTTTTGCGCTTGTTTTTTTTGTTCTTTACTGATGTATCTTTGTTCGTGCATTTTTTCGAGAACTTCATTTCTTCGTCTAATCGCAAGGTCGGGGTTGGCGTAAGGCGAATAGAGCGAAGGCGCTTGGGGAAGTCCGGCGAGAAGGGCGGCTTCATCGAGCGTTAACTCGCGCGCGTGTTTATTGTAATATGTTCGTGCCGCTTCTTCAACGCCGTAAGACGAGCCCCCGTAGGGAACCTGGTTGAGATACATTTCCAGAATTTGGTCTTTGGCGAAAATCCGTTCGACCCATAAAGCAAGAACGATTTCCTTTATTTTGCGTTGCACCGTTCTTTCTGACGTAAGAAGCGCCGACTTCACCAGCTGCTGGGTGATGGTTGAACCGCCTTGCAGATTATGGCGAAGTACCGTGTCTTTTATCGCCCGCAGAATTCCGGAGACGAGCGAAATACCGTTATGGCGGTAAAAATCCTTGTCTTCGATGGCGACTGATGCCTGATAGACATAAGGCGGCAGCGCTTTTAGTTTGACGGCTGTTCTATTTTGTTCTTTGAAAAACTCATATAGCAGTTTTCCTGTCCGATCATAAATATGGGTCGAAAGAGAGATAGCCTTATAATCCTGAAGAGTATAAGGAGAGGGAAGTTTATAAAAAACAAGAAAATAGACAAAAAGAGCCAAAAACGCGAGCCCGGCGACGGCGAGCAACAGTCCGTATTTTTTTTTAACCGGCGACCGGGGCGGCTTTATTTCGGCGGGATTATCCATGTAAATTTATTTAATTGTAACAAATGTTTAGGTAAGCCGCGGAAACAGGGGAGACATTTTTTTTATTTTTCCGGCGATGGCTTGGTGGATTTTTGCCGCCGCGTCCGGTAGAAAAGGCTCGAGTGACGTTCCGATTTCACCAATTTCAGTCAGCGAATCAACAAGGTATTTCCGCCTCTCCTTGGGACTTTTATTCCACGGTGCAGCCGCATTGGTCTTTTTATTAAGTATCTTTATTTTTTGCCAGATGAGTCCAAGCGCTTCGTTAAACCGGTATCCGTCAATGGCCAAAGTAAGTTCCTGATCGATTTTATTTTCAAACAAAGGATTTATATCGAGCCGGTCTTTTTCGGCAAGAGTAGTCAGTCTGACGAGAAGGTTACCGAGTTCGTTGGCCAGGTCGGCGTTATAAAGTTCTTTCATCCGCGCCTGGGAAAAATCGCCGTCTTCATCGGCCGGAATTTCTTTTAAAAGGTAGTAGCGTACCGCGTCAGTGCCATATTGTTTGACCAGACTTAAGGGGCTAATAACATTACCAAGGCTTTTACTCATTTTTTGACCCTCGACCGTGATGAAGCCGTGAATAAAAATCTGGCGGGACGGCGGCAGTCGGGCCGACATGAGCATCGCCTGCCACATGGCGCTTTGTTGCCTTAGATTATCTTTGCCGGCGACCTGCACTCCCGGCCAAAACTTTTTGAATTTTGTTTCGTTTTCAGGCCAGCCAAGAGTAGAAATGTAGTTAATCAGAGCATCAAACCAAACATACATCACCTGTTCCTTGTCGCCGGGCACATCAACTCCCCACGACATTTTACTTTTTAGACGGGAAACACTAAAGTCCTTGAGACCGCCCTTAACAAATGTTTTTATTTCCTCAAGGCGAAAACGCGGAACAACAAAGTCGGGGTGATCGGTGTAAAATTCCAGTAGCGCCTGTTGGTAACGCGAGAAGCGGAAAAAATAGTTTTCTTCGGAAATAATCTCGATGTCTTTTTTCGGGTGCAGCGGACAGCGGCCATCGGCCAGTTCGGAATCGGTTTTTTCGAGCTCGCATCCGACACAGTACTTAAGGCGATAATTTTTTTTGTAGATGTCGCCGTTTTGTTGGCACCTTTTCCAGAATTCCTGCGAGGCCGCCTTGTGCTTCGGGTCAGTTGTCCTGATAAAATTGGTATAGGCTAAGTTCAAAGAAGTTTTAAGCCGCTCAAATTTGGCCGCATACTCATCAGTGTAGGCTTGCGGATCTTTTTTTTCTTCGTTGGCTTTTTCTAAAATTTTTTTACCGTGTTCATCGGTGCCGGTATTAAAAACCACCTCGTATCCCAACAACTTTTTAAACCGGGCCATAGCGTCGGCCTGAACAATCTCAAGCGCAAATCCGATATGAGGTTCGGCGTTGACGTAGGGGGTGGTGGTTGTGATGTAATACGGTTTCATTCTTCTTATTTTACCAGAAGATTGATGCCGATGAATAAGCCGATAAGAAGAATAAAATTTATGACAGAGAGTTCATGAATGGCCAGCAGGCTAAAAAAGACGCCGACGAAGGCGGTCACCGACAAGGCGACCGGGTGGTTAAAAAAATTTCGTGCAGCCAGAAAGACGAGATAACTTAAAATAAGAATAAAAGCCGCGACCGCCAAAAAAGTAGTCGGCGGGATGAAGAAAATAAAAATAACGCCGAGGAAAATGGGAGGTAAAAACGGCAAAAAAAGTCGGGGTATCATCTTACATACGCTTGCAACTTATGGGTCGGTTGATTATAATGCTACCATGTCAACGGCTGTTTTACCCGATGATAAGCAAAAAATCATCGAACAATACGCGCAAAAAAAAGGCGATACGGGATCTCCTGAAGTTCAAGTGGCTCTTCTTACCCAGAAGATCAATCGTCTGACGGAGCATTTAGAAGAAAATCAGAAAGACAACCACTCGCGTCGCGGACTTTTAAAAGTAATTGCCAAACGAAGAAGAATTCTCAACTATCTTCAGAAGCTGGACGAAAAGAGATATAAAAAATTAATCGAGAAGCTCGGACTCAAAAAATAACTCCCAATGAATATTACTGAAGAGTCGATTACAATCGATGGAAAAAAACTTACTCTGCAATTCGGAAAACTGGCCCAAGCCGTCGATACCTCGGTCTACGCGACGCTCGGGGACACTGCGGTTTTGGTGACGGTGGCCGTTGGGCCCGAAAATCCGGCGATTGATTATTTTCCTTTAAGCGTCGAGTACGTTGAGAAGTTATACGCGGGCGGACTCATCAAGGGTTCACGGTGGGTCAAACGCGAGGGTCGGCCGTCGGATGAAGCGGTACTGACCGGTCGACTGATCGACCGTTCGATCCGTCCGCTTTTTCCTAAGACTTATAAAAAACAAGTTCAAGTTGTTGTGACGCTCCTTTCATATGACGGCGACAACGCACCCGACATTGTTTCCGCCGTTGCTGTTTCGGCCGCGCTACATGTCTCAAGCATTCCGTGGGAGGGGCCAATTGCGACAACCCGGGTGGGCTATATTCCTTCCGCGGAAAATAAACCTGGGGATCTGCTCATAAATCCAACCGAAGAAGAGGAAAAATATTCGGCTCTTGACTTGGTTGTCTCCTCAACCAAAGACAAAGTGCTCATGATCGAGACCAAAGCGGCTGCGATTGATGACGCCATTGTTCAGGAGGGAGTCGAGGTCGCCAAGAAAAACAATAAAGAGGTGGTTTCTTTTATTGAGGGTTTGAAAAAAAAGATCGGTAAAACCAAGGATATTGTCCCCGCCGAAGAAAGGTATGAAGAAGTTGTAAAACTACTCAAAAGCAAATATAAGGAACCGGTAGAGAAAGCCTTTAAACAGGCGGCAGTAACGGCCGGGAGCGAAGACGTCGTGCTCGTTGAAATTGTTAACTCACTGTACGAAGAACTGGAAAAAAAGTACGATAAGAAACTAATTTTGGCCGTAATCAGGAAATATAATTATGCCAATATCAAAAAAGACCTTCTGGAAAAGAAAAAACGCCCAGACGGTAGAAGACTAGATGAAGTGCGCCCGCTTCAGGTTGAAGTTTCAGTCCTGCCAAGGACGCACGGTTCGGCGATTTTTCAACGCGGTCAGACTCAAGTTCTATCAATAGTTACCTTAGGTTCAACAACGCTGGAACAACTTATTGAAGGGCCGGAGGGAAAAGAAGCCAAGCGGTACATTCACCACTATTCTGACGGGCCCTACTCTTACGGTCAGGTCGGCCGAATGATGGGGCCGAGCCGAAGGGCCATCGGACACGGAGCGCTCGCCGAAAAGGGAGTCGAACCGGTCCTGCCTTCACAAGAGGAATTTCCTTACGCAATCAGAGTGGTTTCGGAAATTCTCGCGGAAAACGGTTCATCGTCAATGGGGTCAATCTGCGGTTCATCCCTGGCGCTTATGGACGCAGGTGTTCCCCTAAAAGCCGCCGTGGCCGGAGTGGCGATGGGGATAGTCGCTAAGTCTGACGATGAGTATGTCATTATGACCGATATTGTTGGACTTGAGGACTTTGCCGGAGAGATGGACTTTAAAATTGCCGGTACGGCCGATGGCATTACCGCCATCCAACTTGATGTCAAAAACAAAGGCCTCACCCAAGAAATGATCCGCGCTACTTTCGCCCAAGCGAAAAAGGCGCGGCTGACTATCCTTGAGGCGATGGCGAAGGTTGTTGCCAAGCCAAAGAAAGAAGTTTCACGGTATGCGCCGAAAGTCGTGGTTCTGACTCCGCCGCCTGATAAAATCGGGGAAATCATCGGGCCGGGCGGAAAAAATATCCGCAGTCTCATCGCCAAGACCCAGACGGAAATTAATGTCGAGGATGACGGTAAAGTCACTATTTCCGGACTTGATCGGGCGAAAGTCGAGGAAGCGGTAAAGCACATTGAGAACATTACCCGTGAAATTAAAGTGGGTGAAGTTTTTGACGGCGAAGTCGTCCGCCTGATGCCGTTTGGCGCTTTTGTAGAGCTTGTTCCCGGAAAAGACGGCTTGATTCACGTCTCAAAAATGAGCGATCGTTTTGTGAAGGATCCGGGACAAATTGTCAAGATGGGCCAGGTCGTAAAAGTAAAAGTTATCCAGATCGATAATCAGGGGCGAATCAACCTGCAGCTTCTTAAAGAATAAGCGATTCGGATTGATTTTGCTTTCAATACCTTTTACAATCATCTTATGGGCAGAAGAAAAACGCGGATCAAGCTTCCTTTTCTTAAAGTAAAAATCAATCGGCAGACGGTGATGAATATTTTCGGTTTTCTTATTGCCGCGTCCGGCGTTGTCCTTTTGATTTCTTTTCTCAAGTCGTTCCTGCCGATCGGTGACGGACGCCTGTTGATCCTTTTGAACGAAAAGTTGGTAAATAAATTCGGTTGGGTGGCTATTCTTTTACCGGTGGTCTTACTTTTCCTTGCCGCGCATTTTTTTAATACACGAAAACTGAAATTAATCAAGCCCAATATTACCGGTGGTTTGATTTTTGTATTTATTGCGCTTCTTGGCATCTTGCAGTCAGGAGAGTGGGGAAAAGCCATTTTTCAAAATCTTAGCTTTGATTTTTTTCGTCCCGGCGCGGTGATTATTCTGACCGCCGCTTTTATTATCGGTTTGGTTTTGTTTTTAGACACTTCGATTGATGTTTTTTTGGTATTTGTTTTTGATCTGGTGAAGTTGGCCGGGACATTTTTAAAGGATTATGTTTTTCGGTCGGCGACTAACCCTGATAAAAAAGAAGCCCGTCTAAATAAAAGTAACGATGCTTTTATCGAGGACAATAAAAGCATCAACCCGTTTAAACCGATCCCAACTCCGGTATCAGCGCCAACTAAGACGACGGCACTGCCTGGTGCCGGCAAGTTACAGTTCAGCATTAAGCCCATAAATGCTTCTTCTAGGACGACCTGGGTCTATCCGCCGATCAGCTTATTGGCGGACTTTGCCCAAAAAGAAGCTGACCGGGGCGACGTCAAAAGAAATGCCGATATAATCGAAAAAACTCTTGACAGTTTTGGGATTCGTGCCCGAGTCAGCGAAATTAACAATGGGCCGGCGGTGACTCAGTATGCTCTTGAGATCACAATGGGAACAAAGGTGTCAAAAATTACCACGTTGGCCAACGACCTTGCCCTGGCGTTAGCTGCGCCAACCGGCACTGTTCGTATCGAGGCCCCCATTCCGGGCCGATCGCTTGTCGGAATCGAGATTCCCAACAAAAAACCGGAAATTGTCACCTTAAAGAAAATGCTGTCGTCGCCTGTTTTTGCCAACAATACCGATCCATTACTGGTGCCGTTGGGGCTTGACGTTTCCGGCCAGCCGCAGGCGGCCAGCATCGGCAAAATGCCTCACGTTCTTATCGCCGGCGCGACCGGTTCGGGTAAGTCGGTGATTTTGAACGCCTGGCTTAGTACTTTTCTTTTCCGTACTAAACCGGAAGATTTACGCTTGATACTGGTCGATCCAAAACGGGTTGAATTTACGCTCTATAACGGTATTCCCAACCTTTTAACCGAGGTCATCATTGAGGCGGATAAGATCATCGCGGCGCTACGCTGGACGATTGGGGAGATGGAGACACGTTATAAAGACTTTGCGAAAGTTGGAGTAAGAAATCTGGAGGGTTATAACGTGTTGTCGGGCGTGGAAAAAAAACCGTATATTATTTTTATCATCGATGAGTTGGCTGACCTCATGATTGTGGCGCCGGGCGATGCAGAAGAGCTGATCACGCGGATCGCCCAAATGGCGCGGGCCACCGGGATTCATCTTGTTCTGGCAACCCAACGGCCTTCAGTCAACGTGATTACCGGACTCATGAAAGCTAATATCCCAACCCGCCTTGCTTTCAGCGTTTCGTCGATGGTTGATTCGCGGGTCATTATTGATATGCCGGGGGCGGAAAAACTTCTGGGAAAAGGGGACATGTTATACCTGCCGCCCGAGCAAGCCAAGCCGCGCCGTATTCAGGGACCGTTTTTGACCGAAAAAGAAATCGGCCATCTGGTTAAATTTTTGAAGTCCCAAGTGCCGGAGGTACACTATACCGAAGAAGTGACCGAGGTGTCGCGCTTTATACCGGGCGCCCGGGGAGGGACGACGACGATTGGTACGGGAGAAAATACCGATAAGCTATTTAATCAGGCGGTTGATATTATTTCTCAATTTGGTAAAGCGTCGGCCTCACTTTTGCAGCGACGTTTACGGATCGGTTACGCCCGCGCTGCGCGGTTACTGGACCAGCTGGAAGCGGCCGGGTATATCGGTCAGGCCGAAAATTCCAAAGCACGGGAAATTATAAAAAGACTACCCGCGAGCGAAGAGCAAGCAAACGAATCCGTTTAATTCTTTCATTTAGAAAAGGCGACCATCAGTCCGAAAACGGCAAAAAGGATAGACATAATCCAGAGGCGCATGACTATTTTTGGCTCTTCCCAGCCGCGATACTGGAGTAACAGATGAAAAGGGGCGACCGGAAATATTTTGCGGTGAAGAAGCTTTTTTCCGGCCAGTTGGACGAGTGAGCTGAAAATTTCAATGACAAACACCCCGCCGATGATCGGTAGGGCAAAGGCTTTTCCTAGGACTAGGCCAACGACAGCAAAGGTTGCTCCGAAAGAAAGCGCTCCGGTATCGCCCAAAAAAATTCTGGCCGGAAAAACATTGAAATAAAGAAAAGCGATCAAGCCGCCAAACCAGGAAGCGATAAACAAACTCGTTGGGACGTCGAGAATCGAACGGGCAACCGCCCAAAAGCTGACCAGCGCAAACATGAGGACGCCGGTGGCCAGACCGTCCAGCCCGTCGGTAATATTGACCGCGTTGGCAAAGGAAACAATGACAAAACTGGAGAAGAGAATATAAAGATAAGAAAGTTTATAGACACCCAGGTAGGGAATATGAATGATATCAATTTTCAGGTCGGTGACCAACCAGAAAGAAATAATTATCGAGAGGAT
>JACQCK010000008.1 GCA_016201695.1 Candidatus Roizmanbacteria bacterium | reverse complement strand
CGGTGATAGAAATAACTTTTCGTTTTTTTTCCATAGATCATACCGCACCGTTACCGTTAAGCATGACGAACGGTGTCTTAAGGATTATTTTTAAGTCTAGCATTAATGATATCGAATCAACATACTTGGCGTCAATGGCAATTCGTTTGTCAAAATTTATTTCTGACCGACCGGTTACCTGCCATAAGCCCGTTATCCCCGGTTTGACCGAAAGTACCCGGCTAACCAGTAGCTTTGTCTGCGGGAACATTTTTTGCTGATTTTCCAGTTCGTCTGGATAATATGCGCGAGGTCCAACCAGGCTCATCTCTCCTTTTACGACGTTTAATAACTGCGGAATTTCATCAATTGAGTGCCGGCGGATAAATTTACCAACCGGAGTGACGCGGGGATCGTTTTTGAGCTTGTAGCTGCCTTTTTTATATTCCTGAAATAATAGCTTAAACTTAGGATCGGTGCGTAGTAAATAATGCGCATTGATGATCATCGAGCGGAACTTATACATTTTGAATTTTTTTCCGCGCTGCCCGACACGTTCGGGAACGTCAGCCAGGGTTGGCCCCGGCGTATCAAGTTTGATCAGGATAGCGGCGATAAAGTATATGGGTGAAAAAAGCACCAGTAAGAAAAGAGAACCAAGAAGATCGATGACTCTTTTTAAAAAACGATAATATCCTTCTCCGACAAAATAATATTTCAAATTCCGTAGTTTATTCATACAAAGAAGTCGGCTAGGTTAATTTCTCGTGCTTCGTGCCTTGAAAGTTCTCGACCAGAGTCTTAATTTTGGCAACCGAAGACTTCTTGGCGATCAAAAGAACGTCTTTGGTGTTAACGATAATCTTGTCATCGCAGTCTATTGCCACAATAAGCTTACTGTCTTCATAGTTATAAATGAGTGAATCGGTGACATGCTCCAGGAAAACCTTACCCCTGATAACATTTTCGTACGGATGGTTCTCAAGCGCTTCCTTCAACGCTTCCCAGGCCCCGATATCGCTCCAGCCGATATCCTCGACGATTACCCGGGCGTCATCTTTGTCGAGATTTTCGAGAATCGCATTATCAAAATTTATGCTCTCTACTTTTCCATAGTCCCTTTTTAGCACTTTTTCAAAATCGGGCGTGTCGTAATATGAGATCATTTTTTCGGTATTCTTGTAAATATTGGGGGCAAATCTTTTAAAGGCGTTATGAATGAACTGTGGCGTTGTGACAAAATAACCCAGGTTCCAGGCGTAGGCGCCGGAAGCAAAAAACTGCTTGGCGGTGTCTTCGTCCGGTTTATATTTAAGTCCGGCAAAAGAATAAAGATTGATGCCGTTCACCGTACTTTCCAGACCGCCAAGGTGAATATAGCCGAGATTTATACTGGGAAATCTGGGCTTGTGAGAGATAAATACAATTTTATTGGGGTGTTGACCGATATAATTTCCGGCCTCTTTGAGGATTTTTTTAAAAAGTGTGATTTCTTTGACCAGGTGATCGCTCCAGAGAATGGCTACCGGTTCATGCGGCGAGATTTTATTGAATATTCCCATTACTAACGAAATCGCCGGGCCGACGTCTTTTTTTTCCGGTTCGAAGATAAAATTCTGGACCGGGATCTGGGGCAGCTGTTCGACGATAATCTGACGGTAGGCGTTATTTGTCGAAATGTAGATGTTTTCCGGCGAAAACTCCGGGATAAGACGCTCAACGGCTAATTGAAGCGTTGATTTGTCGCCGACAATTTTTTCAAATTGTTTTGGCGATTTTTTCCGTGACAGTGGCCAAAGCCGGGTACCTGTCCCACCGGCAAATATAACCGCTTTCATTTCAGGACGGCGTGCTTAAAAAAATTTTTAAACTTTTCTTTAGCAAATTTATCGAACACTTTCATCTTTTCCTTTTTCAGACCGATTTTCAGATTGTATGATATTGCAGCATATCTTTCAAGTGTTTCGGCTAGACTCTCGGCCGTCTGTTTTTGAAAAAATAAGCCGGTTGTTCCGTCTTCAACCGTTTCCGTTGCCCCGCCTTTTTTAAAGGCGATGACGGGACAGTCGAAAAACTGTCCTTCCAGGCTGACGAGTCCGAAATCTTCTTCCTGAGGCATAATCAGGGCATCGGCGCGGGAATACAAAAAAGCCAACTCGTGATCGCTAACGTGTCCCAGAAAAATCACATTACTCTTCGCTTCCCGTTGTAACGAGTTTTTCATCGGTCCTTCACCAACGATCACGAGTGTATCTGACAAACGGTTATTGATAGCATCAATCGTTATTTCTATTTTTTTATACCGAGCCAACCGCGAAACTACCAGGTAATATTTCTTGGCACCGGCACGCAAAACGTTATCGGCAAGCGGACTTTTTTCTTTGGAGACTTTGGCCCAATACTCTTTATCAAAAGGCGGGTAAACCACCGTTGAGTCGCGGTCATAGTAACGGAAACAGCGGTCTTTGACGGTCTGTGAAATTGACAAGAGACTGTCAGGTCTTGCCGAGGCGACTTTGTCCCACTGGCGCAGACGATCGACATACGATGAAAACAAGGAATCCATCGGGGAAGAAAGATAGTCACCGGTCTTTCCATAGAGAAACCGTGGCGGCGTCAAAAGATAGGCGATATGACGTGTCGACGGCTTGGTGATTATTGACTTGGCAAAGGCCGAACTGACACTGATTACCGTATCATATCGGTTAAAACAAAAGCTCTCGAAAGCATACGGAAAAAACGGGACTGACAGGGCGCGGTTATTTTTTATCCAGGAAGGCAAGTGCTGCATAAAAGAAGTGTGAACGGATAAATCCTTCGCCCACTTGGCTTTATTTATGTCAACATACGAGGAATACCAGTCGGCGCCGGGAAACAACTCTTTAAGAACAAGAAGCACCCGTTCAATCCCGCCCCAGGAATCAATCCAGTCATAGACGATGGCAATTTTTTGCTCTTCCTCCATACTCTATCATTATAACAAGCCTGTCTCGTACTATGGCCGCGGTAACCCAACTATGAATGACCGTAAAAAAGTTTTGGCTAAAATTAACTATAACCAGTGAGTCATACTACCGTGTTTTTGTAGATTTGCAGAGTTTCATTAACCATCTTCTCAAAGGAGAATTTTAGCGACGGGGAAAAAACAGGCGGCTTTGGCAGCGCCAGAAATTGTTTTAATGAAGAAGCAATCGACTCGATACTTCCCGGATCAAACCGAAGATACTCTGAACCTAATAACTCCTGAAACACGGGAATATTGGAAGCAATAATGGGAAGACGATAATAACCGGCTTCAATGAGCGGTAGGCCAAAACCTTCGGACAACGAAGGGTGCACGAGCGCCCGGGCGTGACGATAGAGATAGACTAATTCTGCCGGTGATACCTGATGAAAAAAGCGCACTCTCTTTTCCAGACCAAGATTAGTAATTGTAATTGTTAACCGTTTTGAAAAAAAATCTTCGGGTCCGACCAGCAGTAATGATACCGGCCCGGTTACTTGTGCAAAGGCTTTTACCAAGGCTTCGACATTTTTGTGGGGATAAAAGTTGCCGACATACAAAAAAAATGACTCTGGCAGCCCAACCTGAAGAAGCGCTTTTTCTCTTACGGTCTTAAGCTCGTAGTTGACGCCTTCGTAAATAACCTTGATTTTACCAAACGCCAGGGCAGGAAAAAAAGCCAGCAGCTCTTTTTTTACCGTCGCCGTCGGAGCAATGAGTCTTACGGCATAAGTAAGCTGCTGCGACAATACAAATTGAAAAACGGCGTGCTTTATCCCGTAGTAAAGCGGGCCCCTTGTTGACGACAGGCCGGTTGTAAATAACAACGGCGTCGTGTCATGAACCGTGGCGATAAACTTCTTACGATAACCAATCGGATAGCTAAAATAAGTAAAGTGCATGAGGTCCAGAGCGTCACGGTTTAAGACGGCCGGAAAAGACAGCTGTTCTGACAGGCTATGCCACCGCGAATCGACTTCTCTTATAAAAAAGCGGCTTTTATCGAGACACAATTTCCCGCCTTCACCCTTTAAGACGTAAATGTAAAACACCATATCTAATGTTTTACTCAGATTCAAATAATACAAGAGGTTACGAAGGTAAGTGCCGACTCCGGTCTGGTATAACAGTCTGGCGTCAATTCCGATTCGTTTCATGATAATTTCTTTTTAAGATCTATTAACTTATAGACGACCGCATTAAAGAGCGCCGGATGAGAATCAGCATAATGATTTTGATAGAACGTTTTCATCGCCTCATAAAAATAAATTTTGGTACGGGACTGCGTTAGTTGGTCTTCCTTGGCCAGTCCACTCTGTCTTTTTTTATGTCGCACCCTCCCTTCCGGATAAAACACAGTCTTATAACCGATCTTCTTTAAACGATAGGCCAGATCTAGATCCTCGCCGTACATAAAATAGCGCTCGTCAAAACCGCCGAGCTTCTTAAATAATGTTGACCGGGTCAAAAAAAAAGCTCCGGTTGGCGAGTCAATTTCATGAATCGAGTTTTTATCAAGATAGGTAAGATGATATCCGCCAAATAGCCGGTTCAGAATCGGAATCTGTCCAAACACAGCTTCGAGTTTAAGAAAATAACAGACCGAATTCCAAAGAGTGGGAAACCCGCGATGTGAAGCTGGGTCATACTGACCATCCTCAAGAACGACCGGCACCGTCAGCGCGCCAATATCAGAGCGGGCTGTTAAAAAATTAAGGAGTTTTTTAAAATCAATTTTTTCGATGACAGTGTCCGAGTTAAGAAAAAGAAAATATGCGCCGGTTGCCGCTTCGGCAGCACGGTTATTGCCCTTGGTAAAGCCAAGATTGATCGCGCTTTGAATTAATTTTACCTTAAGTGCCTTTTTTGCTACCTGCTTGGCCTGGAACTCTTTTATCGTCCTTATCGACTGGTCGTCCGAATGATTATCAAAAATAATAATTTCGCTTGAAAGGCGAGATTTAGTCAACGGAACAATAAGGCTTTCCAAACATTCTCGGGTTAAAGACGCTGTATTAAAGGAGAGAATAACAATTGACAGGTCGGGCATACAAGACATTATTATAGCACGGGTGTTAACGCTTCGGCGATTGCTTTTGCCTTCTCGCTTTGCCTCCAGTTCCAACCATCCGGCGCTCGCGCGTACGCGGATCGCGGGTCAGCAGTCCGTTTTTTTTAAGAACCGGCCGATTGGCGTCCCGGTCTACTTCATTTAAGGCCCGCGCTAAGCCGTGGATTATCGCCTCAAGTTGACCGGTATGACCACCGCCACGAACGGTAATTGAGATGGCAAATCGGTCAAGGTTATTGGTCAGTTTTAAGGGCTGCAGGTAACGCTCCTTTTCGTACGCGGCCGAAAACATTGTCTCGGCTGGTCTTTTATTAATAGTGATTTCTCCCTGCCTTATTTTTTGAGACTGTACCGTTACTACCTTTTCTTTTCCCATAATATAAAGGCGGACCCGGGCGATCGCTTCACGCCGACGACCGATGGCTTCGTAGTACTGTAGAGCTTTTGTTTTGCGCGGCATAGTTTTAACTTTCAGTCACTGGAAATTTATCAACATACGGATGTTTATTGTCTTTGTAAATATAAAGACGGGCTAGGCGCCGATCTCTCATCTTGTTTTTAGGCAACATTCCGGAAACGGCAATTCGGATGACCTCTTGTGGCCGAACGGCAATAAGTTTCTCAAAACTTATGACTTTCTGACCGCTCGGATAACCCGAGTACCGGTCATAGGTCTTAGTCTGTGCTTTTTTTCCGGTCAAAACTACCTTGGTAGCGTTTATCACGACCGCATAATCACCACCGTCCAAATAATCAACATATGAGGTCTTGTGCTTTCCCTGAAGCACTCGGGCGATCCCTGGAGTCACTCTTCCGAGAACCTTGCCGGACAGATCAAAAAGGTGCCAGGAACGTTTGATATCGCGCTCCCGAATCGGGGTGGTGGTTTTAGTGAGTTGCTTCATGGTTTTTTGGTCGCTGTACTGGTAACTTTTTTTGGCTTTGGCGGAGATTTAGCTACTTCTTTTACGATCGGGTAAACCCACTCCACTCTCGCCATTTCAGCGCTATCAGACTCTCGAAGACCCATGCGGGTGATTCTGACATAGCTGCCTTTTTTTTCTTTAATCACCGGCCCGATCTCTTTGAATAAAATGGATAAGGCGCGTCCAGGACCCATTTGTTTAAGAATATAGTTTTTGTTAGCTTCGTTGACTTCTTTTGCTTTTTCCGACAACCGATCTATTACTTGCCCGACGGCCTTGGCCCGTTTCAAGGTCGTTATCATGCGGCCGTGCTCTAAAAAATTAGCAGCCAGTTTTCTTAAAAGCATTTCACCAGCGTCTTGTCCCTGTTTAAATTTTAGTTTTTTAACAGCATGCCACATAATTTTGAAATTAACTTAAGGTTATCCCCATTTTCCGTAACTCCTCTTCAATGAGCTCAATTGATTTCTTACCCACGCCCTTCATATTGGTGAGCTTTTCACGGCCCGCCTTAATGAGATCAGCCACTGTTTCGATATTTTCTCTCAACAAGGCATTGATAACTCGCGAGGGAAGATTAAGTTCATCAATGATGACTTCGTATAGTTTTTTATCAATCTCATCCTGTTCTTTTCTTGCGACATCGGCAGCTTCTGTTATCTGGGGGACATCTTTTCCTGACAGGACATAGGAAAAATACTCTCCTATCAGGAGAGATGATTGTTTCAGAGCCTCTTTCGGGCTAATGCTTCCGTCGGTCCCGATTTCCAGAATCAGCCGTTCGAGATTGCTTTTTCGACCGGCTCTCGCCTCTTCCACTTGAAAATTGACCTTCGTCACCGGGGAAAAAAACGCATCAACGGCGATATATCCGGACGCTGTCTTTTCTCTCTCTTCCGCGGGAGAATAACCAATCCCTGTTTCTGCGACCGCCTCAAATTCGAGCTTTCCCTTGGCGTCGGTAATCTCGGCTATATATAAATTCTCGTTCACAATTTTTTGTTCGCTTTCAATGTCTTTCGCATAAATTTTGCCGGCGCCGGAACTTGACAAAGTCAACGAAAAAGATGCCGCGCCTCCCTTTTCAAACCGCAGCTGCTTTAAATTAAGAATAACCTCAAGCACAGATTCTTTTACGCCTTTTACGGTCGTAAACATGTGTGGCGCGCCGTCGATTTTAACAGAGGTTACGGCTGCACCTTTCAACGATGACAAGAGTACTCGCCGAAGAACATTTCCCATGCTCTGCCCGAAACTCAAAGGCAACGGCTCGATAACAAACTTACCATAGGCCGGACTATCCTCAACTACCTGTGTGAAAAAATTTGGACTCAACATACGAAAAAAAAATAATTTTTAACGGGAATAAAACTCAATAACTAAACGTAAATTTATCTGCTTGGCGATTTCTTCTTGGGTTGGTTCGGCAATAAGCTTACCGACAGTCGCTTTCCTTTCCAGCCATTTTGGTAAAATCGTGTCTTTATTAGTCAGCATCTGTTCAATGTATGGTATCTTGGTCGACTTTTCTTTGGCAAATGTTATAATATCGTCTACCTTAACGACATATGACGGCACCGTTACCGTTTTATCATTAACATTAATGTGCCCGTGGGTAACGAGCTGTCTTGCCGAAGCGCGTGTTGGGGCAAACCCGGCTCGAAAAACGAGGTTGTCCAACCGTTTTTCCAAAAACTGGCAAAGATAAAAGGCGGTATTGCCTTTCTTTGCCGTACCGATTACATAATATTTTTTTAACTGTTTCTCGGTCACGCCGAAAAGAAACCGCAATTTCTGTTTTTCTCGCAGCTGATAAGCGTGCTCGGAAATTTTGCGCCGTCCTTTAAGACCGTGCTGCCCCGGAAACACGTTTAGTTTTTTCAAGAGTCGGGCATGGGACTTGGAACCTGGTGTCTTTAGTCCCAGATCCATACCTTCCCGACGCGCAATTCTATTTCGTGGACCAGTATATCTCATATGATTAAACCCTTCTCACTTTTGGCGGTCGAACGCCGTTGTGCGGAATAGGCGTCATATCGACTAAACGAGTAACTTCAACCGCTGATTCTTTGACGGCACGAAGCGCCGCCTCTCGTCCCGGACCGATTCCTTTCACAAAAACGTCGGCGCTTAGTAAACCATGATTAATAACCGCTTTTTTGAGCGTCGACTCGGTCGTGGTGCCGGCGGCATAAGGAGTTGATTTGCGGGTACCGGCAAATCCGAACATACCGGCTGACCCGATTACTACCGGATTACCCTTTTCATCGGTTACGGCTACTAGGGTATTATTAAAAGTCGCCGTTATATAAATCCTTCCGCGCTCAACTGTTCTTTTTGTCTTTTTAATGGCCATAGTTATTTTTTAGCAACTGGGGCTTCTTTTGCCGGTGTTGGCACCGCCGTCGTTGCCCCTGCGGCTGCCCCCGGAGCTTTGTTTTGTTCAAGTTTTGCCCACATTTCTTTTCTTAAGGCTCCAACTGTCTTTCTTTTACCCCGTTTCGTTCGCGCATTGGATTTAGTCCGTTGTCCACGAACGGGTAAGTTTCTGATGTGACGTATCCCGCGATAACTGGCTATCTCTTTGAGACGTTTAATGTTTCCGATAACTTCTTCTTTCAGATCTCCTTCGATTTTGTAGTTGGCTTCAATTAGGCCCGTTATTTTTTTTATATCATCTTCAGATAGATCTTTGACTCGCCGATTTTTGTCTACTTGGGCTTTCGCAAGAACTTTTCCGGCGGTAGCCATACCGATTCCATATAAAAGAGTGAGCGCGTACTCAATGCGCTTGTCATCCGGCAGCACTACTCCATGAAGTCTGGTCATAAATAATTTATCCTTGTCGTTGCTTGTGCTTTGGATTAGCGCAGGTAATATATAACATGCCTTTCCGTTTTACGAGTTTACATTTTGGACACATTGGTTTGATTGATGCTTGAATTCTCATACTTTAAGTTCGATAAACTATCCGACCTCTCTCTAAGTCATAAGGCGTCAGTTCCATCCGCACTCTGTCACCCGGCAAGATCTTAATATAATTTTTCCTCATCTTGCCCGACAAATAGCAAAGAATGATTTTTTCGGACTTGTCTAGCTTGACCCGAAAAAGAGTATTCGGAAGGTTCTCAACAACCTGACCTTCGACTACCATAACATTCTTATCCATAAACTGTATATTTTACCATAAATTACAAAAAAATAAAGCCGTTTACGACTTTTCAGGTCAGCACCTCGGTTTTATCAGCGAGGATGACAATCGTATGTTCAAAACAGGCCGTCAGGCTGCCATCAGCCGACCGTATCGTCCACTCATCGCGGCTGTCATAAGAAATCTTCTCGGTTCCCTGCGAGTAAATTACTTCGATCGCAAGCGCCAATCCCGGCGTCAACTTTAACGTCGTTTTGACAGGTCGATTAAGATAGCCGGGGACAAACGGATCTTCATGCAACTCTCTGCCTACCCCGTGACCGGTCAGTTCTTTCAGGATAAAGTAGCCGGCGGCTTTTATTTCGTTTTCTATTGCTTGGGAGATTTCACCAAGATAATGTCCGGTTTTTGCCGAGGCAATTGCTTTTATTAAAGCGACTCTTCCAACCGCCAGAAATTTTGTGATTAAACTGTTGTTCGTCTTACCAGCGACGAAAGTATCGGCGTAATCGGTGTGATATCCGCCAAAAAACATGCCGATGTCAACCGTCAGAACGTCACCATTCTTAACGATTCGAGACGAAGGCGGGGTATGGACAACTTCTTCGTTTATGGGCAAACAAGTCACCCATCGATAGCCAGGCACTCGAGTAAACGATGGTTCTCCTCCCTGTTTTTTAATGAGCTCGCGCGCCTTTTGATCGATTTGATCGGTAGTCAAACCGGGGTGTATCCAGGCAATGAGTGCTGCCACCACGGTGCGCAGACGCCTGCCTCCTTCTCTCATCAGCGCTATCTCTTTATCGCCCTTGTACTTTATCATGAGCAAGGCTTTTTATGAAAATTGCACCGTCCGATATACTTCCTCTAATTTATCGTGCAGGTCTTCGATTGAGAAATTATTTTTGACAAAAAAATCGGCGAACGAAATAGTTGGCCCCATATTCGTACCAATAAGTTCGTCAATATCGCGCTGTTCACCAAAAAGGCGGGAGCGGTATTTACGTTTCGCGATGCGGTCGTATCTGACTCGTTTGTCGGCATAGATCGCCATAATATAGACTTCGACGTTCACCAATTTATTTTTCAGATAGAGATACTCTTCCCACGAACGCATCCCATCGATGATAATTATCTTATTTTTCTCAAGCGCCGCCCGGATCTTCTTCTCATTCATAACGGCTAACGCCTCAATTCCGTGCTCTTTTCTTAAGCCTTCGCGTACCCTTTTATGCACTTCTTCTGAGTGCATGAGTTTATGGTCGTCAATATAATCATTGATGACCTTACCGAAAGAAATAATCGGCAGGCCCTTTTTTGAAAAATACTCGCTTGCCTCTGTTTTACCCGCCCCTGGCAAGCCAACGATCGCAATGATCGCTTTCTTTTTGTTGTCCCAGATCTTTACCTGATTTCTGATCACGACTTTGCCAAGATTTTTAAGTATCTCTTCGTTAACTTCTCTAATGCTTCTCATCCCGTCAATCACTGCCAGTTTGCCCTGTCGGTTGTAATACTCAAGTACCGGTTCGGTAAATTTATGGAATAACTCAATTCGTTTCTTCGTGGCCGGCAATGTTTCGTCACCTCGAGAACTGTCGTTGCGGTAAACGAGCCGCCAGATTGCTTCTTTATCGGAAATTTTCAAGTAAATGACTTTGTCGACGTGGTTTTTAAATTTTTTTACTTGCGGCGTCATATGCCTTGAGTTATGCGTTGATGAAGTATGTTCCGAGAATCATCAGTGCGACAGCGCAAAACTTCTTGAGCAATACGCTTGGCGTAAGTGTTTCGCGCCCCCACGACGGAAGGAACCGTGTAAGGATGACGCCGAAGAGAAATACAAAAAAGGGAGAGAAGCCGTTCATGGTCCACACGAGCGCGATGG
>JACQCK010000055.1 GCA_016201695.1 Candidatus Roizmanbacteria bacterium | reverse complement strand
CAAATCATCGCAAAAACAGGAAACTATAAGATGAAATTTACTAGTACTAATTTTAGCTCGATTAGGTCTGATCGTTTTTCTTATCATTACAATCCATCTTAACAGTTTTTCAACCGTTATCTAGACAAGACCCTACGGTTAATGACAGGGACAATAAAGTGGGAGTCACGTACAGCAACTGAGGCGGTTCAAATAACTAAAGCAGTATTGATTCAACAAGGAGAAGAATTAATTTCTGGCGCGGATGGAATGGCAGTTGTTAGTTATCAAAGTGGATTAACAATCTCTCTTTTTCCTAACTCTCATATTTCATTTATTCAAATGCTTCCTGCAAATTTTGTTCTAAATCAATTACAAGGGACAATAGAATATCAAAAAAACAATTCTACTCCACTAGCTATACGCAGTCTTCACTTGTTGACACAAATGGATAATGGTGACTTACAAATAGCAATTGATGAAAAGATAGCGCGTATTGACATTTTCGTTAAAAAGGGCTCGGTACAAATAGCATTTAACGATCTACAAAACATAAGTAATGTGATACGTTTACAAGAGGCAGATCGGTATCAATTTGATGACAAAAAAAGACAAGGAAATGTTGAAATAAATCGTTAATTATTCGAAAGAATTCTTGAACTTTTCAAGAGGATTAAGAATAGATTTTCCATCATAACCAAGTGCCCAAAGAGCGACCCCTCCTAATGTATAAGTATTTGTTAACTTTATTTTTTCTTGCATTACTTGTTCATCCGGATAAAACATTTGATGATAAGTTCCCGTTTGTTGATCTTGATAAATAACATATGATTCTTTTGCCTCTTTATCGATTTGTGCGCTACAGGTGGCGCAAGATGTCATAAATTTTTCCGCTCGTCGATTACTTATTGTTAATCCTGAAGCCGGCAAAACTGCAGAATGAGGAGTGTTCCGTAAGGTTTCCCATTCATATCCATAAAGTGGGACTCCCAACAGAATTTTTTGAGCAGGCATGACTCGCAGAGCCTCTTTTACGCCAGTTTCCGTATCAAATTCGGCATTTGTTCCTGCACCGCCCATTGGCGATACCGCTCCTGTTACCAGTGATCCTGCATAATGGAAATCGTAGGTCATAAGAATGACATGATCTACTACCTTGCTAATTTCAATTAAGTTTATTAAGTAGGGTTTAATTAAAGCAGTTGGAGAGACATCTATAGTGAGTGTTCCCAAATGGTATTTATCCATATTTTTTTTAACTTCTTTCATAAAGGTAGTAAATTTTATTTGAGCTTCCGCAGAAGCCACAGAAACACTTTCAATATCTAAATTCAAATCATTAAATCCGTATTTTTGTATTATCGGTTTTATTTCTTCAACTAAATTTTTGGCGTGAGATACAGGATGAGAAAGAAGTGCTGACATGGTGGTTTCATTACTGCTAAAGATTAATAAGGAAAGGTTAATATGATCCTTTTTTGCATTTTCTAGGAAGGTATCTACCCTACCTGACCTCAGGGTATACCAACCGGGCTCTTCTTCAGTCGGTGTACTGAGTTTTACAATTTTACCATCAACACCAACGTTTAAACCAAAATATGTCAGGGTCGTTACGTACTTATTATAGTTTTTATCAATTTTAGAAGTAAGCCAGTAGGGAAGAAAGCCAATGACTTGATGCGTTTGAGGAATTAATAAGGTAGAAATATTACCAAGTTGATTCCGATTGAAAGGTAAAATATATTTCATACCAAAATACCCGCTGCATAATCCAACGGCAAGACCAATAATAGTAATGAAGATTTTTTTCACTCAAGTCAAAGTATGTTTAATAAAGTCGCTACTCATCTGAAATTATATCAAACGTAGTAAACAGAAATAAGAAGGCTTAAATATCGGTATAAATAAATTATTTTAGATTGTCTTTATAGTCTAAAACTACGAAGTCCAGGGGGGAGGATTCGAACCTCCGCAGGGAAAACCCGGCAGATTTACAGTCTGCTACGATTGGCCACTCCGTCACCCCTGGTGCAGCCTTATTATAGCATTTTAGCGAAAAACTCCGGAAGAAAATTCGTAAAGATTAACTATCTCTGGAGAGCCAAACGTCTAAAATCGTAGGAGTAAACTAGTTCGGGCCGGAAGTATATAAAATTTTGCTATGATAAAATCATGACCTTGACTGAAGTTTCTTACTACGGCCGAAAGCTGTTGCCCTTTGTCTTCATCTTTTTTTTGATTTTCATCGCTTTATTTTATATCGTGCGGATAACATTTCTCTATTCCCAAAAAACAAAAACGACACCACTTTTTATCAAACCAACCTTCGGAAAAATAGCCGCCCCGGTGATAAAAAACGCGACGGCGAGCGGTCAGTTTAACTTTACTTTAGATACCATTGAAGGCGTCCCGGTGACGGCGACGCCATCGGCCAACGTCTTCTTTTTGCCGGAGCAGGCGACGCGTTTTGGCTACCGCGAAAAAATATACCTCATGGCTAAGACCATCGGCTTTGATACCGAAAATGTAAAACATAAATTAGTTGATAAAGTGGCGACCTTCACCGACGACCGGCAAAAATTAACGATAGATATCACTAACTTTAACTTTTCCTATGAATATAAATACGCGACCGACGCGGCTGTCTTCGTAAACGCCCGGATCCCGGAACGCACAGCGATTGAAGAAAGCGCCACCGGGACTCTCAAGGCGCTTGGCCGATACCCGGAGGAGCTTAGCAAAGGAAAAACAAATATTGTCTATTTTGCCTACAACGCCCTGTCAAATACGCTTGGGGTAACGACTAAGCCAAACGAGGCAAATGTTGTTGAAGTTGATTACTATCGTCCCGATATCGACGCCTTCCCTCAAGCGCTTTCGGTGGTGTCGCCAAAGTATTTTACGAGTCAAAATTACGTGATTTTGGTCTTTAACGATTCCGGTGCAAAAATTTTGAAGGCCCAGGTGCGGTTTTTTGAAAAATCACCGGACCAAGTCGGGGTCTACCCCTTAAAAACCGGCGACGAAGTATGGAATAATCTTAAAGCCGGTAAGGGATCAATTATCTCAACCAGCTTGTCACAAGGGTCAGTTACCATTAAAAAAATGTTTTTAGCTTACTTTGACCCGGACGAATACCAACAATATTTACAACCGGTCTACGTCTTTTTGGGAGACAATGATTTTATTGCGTATGTTCAGGCCCTTTCTTCATTGTATCTGGGAGACTAAGGAGTGAGGTAGTCGACATTGGTATCAATCCAACTGACGATCTTTTTGGTATCGTCAAATCGATCGAGGCTTTTTAAGAGGACAATGATGTACTGGTGTTCCTGATATTTATAAAAACTCACTAAATTCTCGCCGGCGTTTTCGGTGTAACCGGTTTTCAGGCCGCCAATTCCCTGAATCTCACCTAAAAGTTTATTGACGTTGGAGAGCCGGTGAAAATACTTAAAATCAACGTCGGCGATCGTAATTTCTTTGATGGCGACAATCCGGCGCAAAAAATGATCGTTAAGTAGGGCTCGGGAAGCAAGTGTCAGATCAAAAGGGGTCGTCAGTTGAAGCGAATCATCAAGTCCGGCGGGATTGGAAAAATGCGAGGCGGTCATGCCAAGGGTTTTGGCCTTGTCGTTCATGAGAAGAACAAATTTATCGTATCCGAAACCATCGGCGAGTGCGTAGGCGGCATCGTTGCCCGAATGAATAAGAAGTCCGTAGAGCAGATTTTCGGCGGTGATCTTTTCGTTAATCACAAGTCCCATGGTTTGGCCTTCTTCGACGACTCGTCTGACCGTGATTACATCATCAGGCTTATAGATATCAGTGGCAACAAGAGCGGTAATGATTTTAGTCGTCGAGGCCGGTAAAAACGTCTTGTTTTCGTCCTTGGCAAAGACCGGGGTAAATGACGGCAGATCAACGACATATATTCCTTCGGCGGTGACCGGCGGATACGACTGATAACGAAGATAAGGAACGGGATTGGTAATGGTTTGGGCGCTGACCGGTTTGGACTCAAAAAGAGCGCGGTTTTCGGAAAAGAGCCGATAATAGCGTGTGTCGCCCGGATAAAATAAAAAAAGAACGGTAAAAAGAATAAAGAGGGTGAAAGTCCTGGGCTTGGGCATAGTGGTTGCGCCGATTTATTTTTTAACCTCAATTCCGAGTTCCTTAAGCTGTGTTTCTTCTGGGGAGGAAGGAGCGTCCATTACGGCGATCTTGCCGCCGGATGTCGCCGGAAAAGCAACGACCTCTCTAACCGACGGTTCGCCTAAAATCGCCATCATAAAACGGTCAAGGCCGGGCGCGATCCCGCCGTGCGGGGGCACACCGTAAGTAAAGGCGGTCAACATATGGGCAAACTGGCTTTTCTGCTTTGCGGAAAAGCCGATAAGTTCAAAAACTTTTTCCTGAATTTTTGCGTCATGGATCCGGATACTGCCCCCGCCGACTTCGTAACCGTTAAGGATCAAATCGTGTTGGAGGGCGCGCACTTTCAGAGGATCGGTGTCAAGAAGCGGGATATCGTCCGGGTGAGGTGAGGTGAACATATGATGCGAAGGCGCAAATTTTGCCTGACCCGATCCGTGGAAAAAATCCGCTTCGGTCTGTTTATTAAATAAAGGAAAGTCCAAAGTCCAGGCAAAAGCGAGTTCGTCTTTATCGTTTTTGTCGGCGCGAAGATCGGGTTTATCTGTCCCGTATTCTTGCATGGCTTGGGCGTGGGCCAGACGGGGCCAGGGAGTTTTGGCAATGTGTTTTTCCGGAAAAAGCTCTTTGACCAGTGCCGTGAATAACTCTTCGGTCAGCTGCAGCAGGTCTTCCTGGGTGATAAACGACATCTCAAGGTCAAGCTGGGTGAACTCTCCGTACGCCCGGTCGGCGCGCGGGTCTTCGTCGCGAAAACAGCGGGCGATCTGAAAATATCGCTCGATTCCGGCGACCATTAAAAGCTGTTTATACTGTTGCGGCGACTGGGGAAGCGCGTAAAATTTGCCTTTTTGCAGTCGGGACGGGACGAGGAAATCGCGGGCGCCTTCCGGAGTCGTTTTGGTCAGAACCGGAGTTTCTATCTCGATAAAGTGACGTTTAGTGAGAAAGTTACGGATAAAAAAAGTCGCCTTCGAGCGAAGAATCAGATTACGGGTCAGTCTTGGCCGCCTTAGGTCAAGGTACCGATATCTAAGCCGGATGTCTTCGTCGATCTCATAGCCGTCGCCGGTTATCGGAATAGGCAGCGGTTGGGCTTTGGTAAGGATTTTCAGTTCCCGACACTCAATTTCAATAGTTCCGGTTTGAAGTCTGGGGTTCATAAGTTTTTCCGGCCGCTTTTTGACCAGTCCTTTGATGGCAACGACGTCTTCGGTTGAAAGCCTTTTAAAGTCGGGGCCGCCGACTACCTGCACTATCCCGCTTCGGTCGCGAAGATCAATAAAAATAATCTTTTTGTGGTCGCGGATAGTATCAACCCAACCGTAGAGTTCAACCTCTTGGCCGACTTTTTCTATTGTATCGATGACAAATACATTTTTCATATAAAATTTGGCTCTTTTATCTTCCTATCTTACAACCTTTTATCAACCTTGACAAGCCTAACTTCGTGTGGTATAAATGAACAATCAATATGTATAAAAGGCTCTATCAGTCAAGTCTAAAGCTTCATGTCCTTGCCGCCGGCATTAGGCGGATTGAGGCGTGAGGTGATTGATAAAAAAGAAATTAAAATCACCCGCACAAAAAAGAGGCGGGTTTTTTAATGAACAAATATGAAAATTGAGCAAAGAAACATAAATAACGTAATAAAGCTCGCGAGCATTGCCATCGGCGGCATAGGCTTGGCTTTTTTTTGCAACCCACAACGCTTAGGACAGTTTATTGAACCAAGGCTCCAACACATATACGAAGCCCTAATTAATGGCAGTAATGAAAAAGATGAGGTTGGTAGGTTGTTAGCGATCGTTCCTGACGGACAAGAACAACAAGTCGCCGGTATGATGAATTATGCGGTAGCATCCGGACCAAAAAAACGAAGAAGTTTATCCGGCAAGGTTTGTGTAAAACCGCATATTCTTATGTATGAAGTTCTAAAATCAGCGGCCAGTATCTACAGACGGCAGGTGAATAACGGGGATAATACATGAGATGACCCTCCCGGTGATTTTTTCCTCTCCATTCCAGCGGTCGATGCCGACAGTATAGATTATTTTAACAATCTGATCACGGGAGAGCCCGGCAAATTGCTCCGCTTTGCCAAAGGCCATCATCTCGACCGGAAACGAGTATGCTTTTGGATCTTTGACGATGAATTTGAGGTGCTCCCTATTCTTGCCAAGAATTTTGGTCGCCAGAATCTGCGCCTCGCTGATAAAAACCGGCGCGGGATTGCCAACGCCGTATGGCTGCAATTTTTCCTGCGCCCGCACCAGTTTAAAAGTGATGTGCCGCAAAGGAATATCGATGTCAACCTCGGTAGTCTTTTCCAGTTCTTTTTTGGCGATCTGTTTTTCCGCTTTTTTTTGGGCGGCGCTAATAAAAGACTTTACCTTATCGTTTCTGATCGTAAAGCCGGCCGCCCCGGCGTGTCCGCCGACGTCCACCAGGTATTTTCTCAAACTTTGCAAAAAACGGGTGAGATGAAAAGTAGGAATAGACCGGGCCGAGGCCTTTAAAAAACCGTCAGCCTTGGTCATGACGATCGTCGGACGGTAGTATTCTTCGCCGATTTTTGCGGCAATCAGACCAATGATGCCTTCGTGCCATTTATCCGAGACAAGAATAATGAGCTTCGGCAACCCCGCCCGAGTGCTGATTTTTTTTGTAACCTGTATCTTCGCCTCGGCGACGGCCGTTTTCACGAGATCCTGCCGCTGCCGGTTTTTTTCCCCGATCAGGCCGGCCAGAGCCTGCGCTTTGGCGCTACTGGTCGTACATAACAGGCGAAGGGCGTCGATAGCGTGGGTCAGACGGCCGATGGCGTTGATACGCGGGGCAATGATAAAGCCAACTTCGTAAGGCGTGATTTTCCGGCCGAGAATACCGGCCTGTCTAAAAATTTCGAGCAGCCCCAATCGTTTCGTTTTTATACAGGCGGCCAGCCCGAAGACGACGATGCTCCGGGTCGGGCCAAGCAAAGGCACGAGGTCGGCGATTGCACCGATTGAAGCCAGGGCGAGATAATCGCCGGAAAAGTGATTGCGCAGATGAAGAAGACTAGACGGCTTCTCTTTACTAAAGTTCTTAAAATATTCATAAAGCTCCTTCGCCAGAACATAAGCGACACCGGCGCCGGAGAGTTCGGAGATATGGAAAATGGCGGCGGCGTCCGTTGGCAGCTTAGCGGGCTTTAAATGATGGTCGGTAATAATTACGGAAATGCCAAGCGACTTGGCATACTTCACTTTTTCGGCGGCGGTAATCCCATGGTCGACGCTGATGATGAGCGCGGGATGGTAAAGTTTGTTGACCTGATCGATGCCCCGGTTTGAAAAACCATAGCCTTCATTTTGGCGATGGGGCACATACGGCATGACGGCAAATCCGAGAAGGTGCAGGGTTTCCCAGAGAATGGCGCCGCCGGTTATGCCGTCGGCATCATAGTCGGTATAGACAACCACCGATTTTTTCGCCTGCCAGATAGCTCTCATGAGCTTGAGCGTTTTTTTTAATTCTTGACCGCAGCCAAAGTCGGTAAGACGAAGTAAGAGCGGGTCCTTAGGTTCAAGAAAGGTTTTTATATCCTTGATTTTCCGGTTACGAAGAAGAATGGTCAGGAGTGCTTTTTCGGTTAGTGTCTCGTCTTTTTTAAGCCGATATTTAACGGAAATTTTCATAGCCGTTCTATTCTATCAGTTTTTCCTGTTTGGCGATCGGGGAAAGGCGGTTGCTGGAGTGAATTTTTTGCCCGAGTGAAGCAAAAAGTTTGCCGACATCTTGAAGCTGGTTGTGGGAGTTGGTGATATGACGGCCGAGAGTAGTCAATGCTTCGTGTGATTTCTCGTAATCTTTTTGGATCGCTTTTAAAAGCGACAGGATTTCCTTGGCCTGGCTTTGGATCCGTTGTCCTTCAAAAGACATAAGAATGGCTTTCATGTAGGCATAAAAACTGACCGGAGATACCGGAAGTACCCGTTTGTCGGCCGCACACTCAAAGAGATCGGTGTCGCAGATGATTTCGTAGTAAATCGCCTCCGAAGGAATGTACATAAGGGCGTAGTCGTAAGTACCTTCGTCAACGAGAATATATTTGCGGGCGATATCAAGTATATGTTTTTTTACGTCGTTTCTGAATTCTTTTTTAAACCGTTCTTTTTCTTCTTTTGTCTGGGCTTTCAGCAGCCGACGGAAGTTGTCGATTGGGAACTTGGAGTCGATCGGGATATACCCTTGGGTAGTTTTAATCACCGCGTCGACCTTCTCACCGCTTTTGAATATGTGTTGGAGATGATACGAATCGGCCGGAAGGTACTGACCCAAGAGTTCCTTAAGGATCTGTTCGCCGATATTGCCGCGAAGCTTCGGCGACTGAAGAAGATCCTGCAGATCTTTCATCGAGCGGCCGATTTCGGAAAATTCCCCGATGCTTTTCTGGACCTGACCCATGATTTGGGCGGCGCTATCCAATCTGTTATTAAATAACTCCATATTGCGGGTGAGTTTGTGATCGACCTGTAAAGTAGACGACTCAACACGGGCGCCCAAGTCTTTCATCCAGGCAATAAGCTCATCTGAAGTCTTGGCATTCGATTCAATCTTGTTTAGCCACAGGCGAATGATAAGAAGAGCCGCCGTAAAAAGACCGATAATAAGAAAAAGAAAAGGAAGACTCATCCACCAATTATATCATGCCGCCGCCTTTGAAGATTTTCGGCTTCAGCCAATCTTGGGGAGCGGGCGGTCCTTCAGGATTAGTCTGTTTTTCCACTTCTTCGATCGGTTTCGTCGACTGTTGGAATTCGTGAGAAGGCGACTGGGGAAGGTTGGACAGCGGCTGGCGGAAAGAAGGGGAGGGCAGCCCCGGGGCGCCGGGTTTTTTGATGGTTTTTCTGATCGCCCCTTTTCTAAGAAGAGCCGCCACGGTTTCAAAAGTGGCCGCGTTCACGGAATAAGAAGTAAAATTGTTGGTGGCGGCGGCAATGCCGGCATACAGATTGGTAGCAATATCGCGATCAAACTCTGCTTCGAGTTCAGTCAGAAGGTTAAATACTAATTCGCTTATGGACGAGCTGGTTTTGTTGACAAAATTGACCGTGCCGTACATACCGTTGGTGAGGTGGCGATCGATATTGATGAGGTCGCGGCCTTGAAACTGTGGTTGATTGTCGGTATAAACCACCCCAAGGCTATTTAAAGTCGGCGCGTCAACCGTCAACATAAAATCGAGTAGGCCGCCGGCGTATGAAAAAGTTACGTCTTTCGGGTTAAGTCTGGCGCTACCGGGGCGGGGGGTAATAATGAGGTTAAAGCGATCACCGACAATGTTGTAATCAACTTTGTCGATTGCACCGTCACTATAAGGAAAAGAAATAACGAGATTATCTCCTGAAGCGACTAAATCGGACTGAATTTTTTCCGCTCCGACAAGGTCGAGGGTAACCGGATTTTCGGAAACGAGGACAATACTCTTGCCGGCCTTCTGCAGCGTAAGGTAAAGGGCGGTGGCCGCGGCAACGGCGTCAATGCTTGGATTGACAGGCAGCGCAATGGCGCCTTGCTGGCTTTTTGCCAATATCTCCCTAATTCTTGCCGGTACAGGCGTAGTATTCATAATACTATAAGATAAATTTTATCACATCGCCCATACGAATGTCAAGTTGGGGACTAAAGACCATGCCTGCTTCCTGCTCTTTGCGTACTTCAGACACAGTTTTGGCCCTAATCTTGAGAGAAACGAGCTTTGTTTTGCCGATAAGGTTATCGTTACGGTAGACTTCGGCCGAATCATCCATGTTTATCTTGCCTTTGGTGACTTTTACCCCGCATACTTTTTCTCCCTCAATCACAAAGTTGGCCAGGACTTTGGCCTCAGCCTTAATATTTTTTTCCGTAAGTTCTTTCTCCTTTAACAGATCAGCCACCTCTTCCAGTTCATCAAAGAGTTCATAAATAATATTATAGGTTTTGATAATTACTTTTTCCTGTTTAGCCAGACCGGTTACTTCAGAAGAAGTATCAGAGGCAAAACCGATAATAATGGAGGCGGTTGTTTTTGCCAAAAAGACATCTGATTTATTGATCGCTCCAACCGCCGCCAGGACAATGGTCATGTTGTTCTTATTGCCAAGAGCGGCAAGGATGGCTTCAAGTGAGCCGTGGGTATCGGTTTTTATGATCAGCGACAGTTTTTTTTCTTCCTTTTGGGGAGTGGCGTAGAGAAGAGCGGGATCAATTGTTCTTTCAACTGGAGCCGCGGTCGCCGACGGTATGGTTGATTTCGCCGGTTCAGCGGTGGTAATCAGCGTGCCCACCTCGGGAAGTTCGGTAAACCCAAGAAGCTCAAAAGGAGAGGAAGGGAGTATCGCGCGTACCTGTTTACCAAGATCGTTGATGAGCGCGCGAACGCGAGTTTTTTCTTTAGCGGCAAATACGGTTGTTCCGACAGTTATCCGGCCATCTTTGATGATTGCCGAAACCACTACTCCACGCTTATCCTTTTTATGTTCGATGATGTAGGCCTGTGCCGGATTGGCCGGGTCATACTGCAGCTTAAGGTCTTCAGCCAAAAGTAAAATGCTCTCAAGAAGATTGGCAACTCCCGTTCCTTTAGCAGAAGAGATGGCGACCGTTGGAACGGTGCCGCCCTTGTCTTCAACCACGACTTCGTATTTCAGCAAATCATTTTTTACTTTTTCCGGATTAGCGTCAGGAAGGTCGATTTTATTAAGAACGACAATAAAGGGAATGTTGGCCTCTTTTATATGAGAAATTGACTCGATGGTTTGCGGCATGACCGAGTCTTTGGCGTCAATAATAAGAAGGGCGATGTCGGCGATCGTCGCTCCGCGGGCGCGCAGTTTAGCGAAAGCCTCGTGACCAGGCGTATCGATAAAGGTGATTTTATGAGTGACATAGTCTTTGAATTCGGTAACAATCTCATAGGCGCCGATACGTTGGGTGATACCGCCGTGTTCGTGACTGGCCAGGCGGCTTTTACGGATATAATCAAGAAGAGTCGTCTTTCCGTGATCAACGTGGCCCAAGATCGCAACAATAGGAGGTCGAGGCGACATATCTAGACGTTAAGAAAACGAAAAACTTATAATCTTTATGCTTTTGGGGCAGGTTCTGGTTGAGCCAGTTCGACTCCAGGTTGTGAAGCTACGGCCGGAGTGATTTTGTCTTTGATCTGGACGATATCGATCGTAAAATCAACCAGGCGCGAAGCAAGATTAACATTCACTCCGCCTTTGCCAATGGCGAGCGGGGCCTGCTTTTCCTCAACGGTTACCTTGGCGATTCGTCTGTCAGCGTCAATCTCGATGCTTTGAATTTTGGCCGGTGAAAGCGCCGAAGCGAGGAAAATCTTTTCGTCTTTGTTCCACTGGATGATATCAATTTTTTCTTGGCCGCCGAGTTCGTCGGTTACGGTCTGAACACGAAGCCCTTTTTGGCCAACGCACGCCCCAACCGGATCCACGCCTCCCTGACTGCTAAAGACGGCTATTTTTGCCCGTTCTCCCGGCTGGCGGACAACTTTTTTTATTTCAACCGTGCCGTTGGCAATCTCCGGCACTTCCCGCTTAAAAAGTTCTTCGATTAGACGGGGGTCGATTCGTGAAACAATAATGCGGGTATTGGCAAATTTGTCTTCGGTTATTTCTTTAAGATAGACGACAAAGGTATCGTTGAGCTGGTAGTGTTCGTTTTTAATCTGGTCTTCTTTAGGCAGAAGCGCTTCAGTTTTGCCGATGTCTAAGAAGGCGTTATGTCCGTCATATCTGATAACTCGGCCACGAACAACCGTGCCGATTTGCGATTTGTAATGAGAAACGACGGTCTTTTTTTCCGCTTCCCGAATTTTCTGTAAGATTACTTGTTTGGCTGTTTGGGCGGCGATGCGGCCAAATCCCGGAGGAGTAATGTCATGGTCGGTTTCAAATATGTGGGCTTCACCGGTCGTGCCGCTAATTTTTGCACTGATTTCGGCCTCGAATTTTTCCGGATACTCTTTTTTGTAGGCAGCAATCACCGCCTGTTCGATAGAACTTAAGACGTCGTCAACCGAAATACCACGCTCGGTCGCGACTTGATTTAGAGCAAGAGCAAATTCAGTTTTAACAATCGTCATAGATATAATTCTATCACACCAGGAAGCAAAGTGGAAGGCATTTCTCGCTGTTTTATTTCTTATTGGCAGGTGGGGAAGCTTTTTCTTTCGTTGCCGGCGCAGGTTCGGTCTTGACTTCAGTGCCAGCCGGAGCGACTCCTTCTTCGACCGGCGCGGCTGTGGTGATCTGTGGAGTGGCTGCGGTTGTTTCCGGAGTAATGCTTTCTTCTTTATGCTCGACGACCGAAACGATAACGCGTTCAGGATCGTCTTTAATGACAAATTTGGCTGACTTTGGTAAATCGCCGACTTTAATCTCCGCCCGAAGCTCTTTGAGCGGGCCGATATCAACCGTGATTTTTTGGGGAATATCAGTCGGTAAGGCTTCAACGCGAAGAGTGCTCAAGCCATGAAGCAGTACGCCGCTTTTTTGACTGACGGCGATTGAGACGCCGACAATCGCTATTGGTACCTTGGTCTCAACTTTTTTGCTAAGGTCGATCTTTCGGAAATCAATGTGAAGAATATCATCGTTGACTGGATGACGCTGAACATTTTTAATAAGAACCGGTAACTCGACTGAACCGAGCTTGAGATAGACGACGCCGGTCTCTTTGGCCGTTTTGTAAATATAAGTAAAGTCCTTGTGGAAGACAGCTATTGAGGTTGAGGTAAAGTCCGGGCCGAAGATATTGGCGGGAATTTTTCCGCTATCACGCAGTTTTTTTACTTTCTTTCCGGTGAGATCGCGTTTTTCAACGGCGAGAGTCGGTTTGGAAGAAGCCGATTTTGCTTTAGGCATGTTAGTCTTTGTTTATTTCCAGAAAAAATAATTTATCAGCAGTCAAGTTGGTATTATAATTGATTTCTTGTCCATTGACAAGGGGAGAAAAGTTTTGATTCACGAGAGCGAGGTTGTGAGCCAGTTGGTAGTTAAATGAAACGTCGGTATTGGTCGAGCCGATTTGTTTTTGAAAAACCAGCTGATATACATTTTTTCCCCGCGGCATTTCCAGCGGAAGTTCATAGGTGACGGTAATAGTCCTTTCGTCGCGCGGCGGTACTTCAATCAAGGCTCCGATTGATCTATAAACGCCGGTATTTTGATCAAATCCATCAACGAGTACATTATTTTTGGTGACCGTCAGAATAGCTGCCGTTGGCGGGAGAAAAAGTTGAAAATAATTACGATAGGTACCGCCGGGAAAAACTTCGGCCGGCGAACCATTGCGAATTGTCAGCGAAAAAACATGGGTAATTTTTCCCCGTAAATCAATTTTTGTCGTCAGCTTCATCGTCCGGGCGATAAAAAAATTGGCTTTGTTGACGCCAAGATTGGCATCAACCGGAAAAATATAATCAGAAATACAGCCGGGGATAACGTCGCCGCACTTGGGTTCGATCATTCTGCCCGACCAATAATAAGTATCCAGTAATTTTTGGACAGAAGGCAGGTCGGCCGTGACTACGATCTGTTTTTCGTCGAGCGATTTTCGGATGCTCTTTAAAAGAAATAAAGGATTGACCGCATCAATTTCAACGAGCAGTTGTTGAGTCAAGGAAGATAAAAATCCTTTCTTCTGTGTCGATCCCGGAAAAAAATTAGTTTCGGCATGAATTTGAGCTTTCAAATAAAAATTTCTTTCGTTGACCGTTTCCTGAAAATCAGGCAGGTACAGGTTTCCGTAAGCGGCAATAATATTCTGAATGGCGCTTGTCGTGATGAGCGCACCTCCATTAAAGCCATTTAGCTTAATCTCTTTTTCAAGAAAAAACTTCGCTTTCTCGAAATTAACCGGAAAATCAGGCGAAAAAGCCGAGTCCCTTAAAAAAAAATGCGGCTGATTAAGATATTTTCTTATCGCCGCCGGCGGCTCGACGTGGGGAATCAGTTGACCGTCGGCGTCGTAGACGTCATAGATATGAAGATCGTTTAGGGTATAGTCTTTGATGGTAACGATACCAAACGAACCAATAAAACCGCCGCCGGGACGAAGTTCCATATTATTGGCAAAGAGAAGAAGGTACTTCTGTTCGCCTTCCTTGCCAAGCAGGTTCGGCAGAAACTCAATAAATTTAGCCGCTTGAGAAAGCAGGTCGGTATTACGGCGGAGCTTTTGTTTGACGCCAACCAGAGAAGGAATGAAGGTAGGCATTTTTGTCTGTAACACGGTCATTGTTTCACTCAACTGAAGAAGTGTTTCTCTGATTGTTTGTAACTCCTGACCGGTCGCCGCTATCTCTTCGGGTGTTTTTTCTTTATTGAGGATGGTGGCGGTAAAAAGTTTGAGGTTATTTTTCAAGTTGGCGGACAGCTGGATAAGATACAGGGCTTTATCTTCAGTGTCCAGGACATTATCAACGACCGTTGCCGCCGAAAAAAAAAGGAGGGTTGGCCGCGAGAGCGAGTATGTTTTTCGGGTTAACAAAAGGAAGGGGAGAGCCCGGTCTCGATCGGAAAGAGCCCGTTCGAGGCGACCGTCTCTTAGTGCAATCGCACCACGATAGGCAAAAAAGGACGAAAATAAAAGAGGAATAATGAAAACAAACTGGGTAAGAAATAATAGAAGGAAGACAAGGCCAAAAATCTTTTGCCGACTAAAATGGAGCAAACGCAAAGAATAAGGCGGCGTCTGGTTAGGTTTTTTTTGTTGCATTGGAAGTACCAAAGGTAGGTACGTTTCTTTCGAAGTTGAAAGGATAAACCAAAGAATATTTTCAAAAGTTGCCGCGTTAAAAAGGTCGCCGGTAATATGAATAATACGAAAGGGGATACGGCGGGTGGCATTATAGTCATGCAGTTTCTTAAGATAATCGGCCGGAAAAGGATCGGTGTTTAAAAAAATAAAAGCGATTTTTTTTTGGGGCAATGCAGAGAGGTCTTGAAGTAAACGTTTGTCGTTAATAAACAGACAGTAGGAAAAATGGTTTAGATTTTTGGGAACAGTCGGTGAAAAAAAGACCTCTGTTTGGTATTTCTTCAGCTGATTTTTAAGAAAAGTTACAAATTGGGCGTGCTTTTTTGCCACGATCAACACCCGGGACGACTCTTCAATGGTCTCTGTCTGCTGTGTCATAGATCTATTGTATAATGTGAAAATGCGAAATATCGTTCCTCTTGAGGAGGTAGGGACTTTCTTTAAAGATCTTAATAAGAAAAAAGTACTCGTTGGCGGCTGCTTTGACTTGGTGCATTATGGTCATCTGCAGTTTTTGAAAAAGGCCAAAAAACAGGGCGAGGTATTAATTATTTGTCTTGAGTCAGACGAATTCATAAAGCGGAAAAAAAACAAAGTCTCTTTTCATACTCAAACGCAGCGGGCCGAAATTCTCGCCGCATTTCATATGGTGGATGTCGTTGTCCTTTTACCTTTTTTGTCAACCGATGAAGAATACTTCCAGGTAGTCCAGACAGTTCGTCCACAGATTATTGCGGTGACGGAAGGAGACAGTCAGCTTAAGAATAAACAAAAGCAAGCGGCGTTGGTGGGCGCAGAGGT
>JACQCK010000054.1 GCA_016201695.1 Candidatus Roizmanbacteria bacterium | reverse complement strand
TTTACACTCCGGACAATACATATTTCTCCCAAATACTATTCTTCGCACATATTTTCTGATTTGGGTATCAGAAGGAATCTGATTGAGTTGGTACATATCCATAAATTGTATCGGTTATGTGACAACTCCTTTTGATTACCCAAGAAAAAGGCCTTGACTTTTTGTGTAGTAGGTCTTATCATAAAAAAGAGGGCTTTATTGCTTACTGTTGATTTTTTTAGGATATCGATATATAATTTCCTGAAGCAGTTTATTAATTTTTAATATTTATATTTATGGCACAAGGCGTATTTAAGAGAAATAAACCCCATTTGAATATTGGTACCATTGGTCATGTCGACCATGGTAAGACAACGACTACTTCTGCAATCCATTATGTTTTATCCAAAAAAGGACTGGCACAGTTTTTGAAATACGAAGACATTGATAAAGCTCCCGAAGAAAGAGCGCGCGGAGTCACGATCAATCTTCATCACTCAGAATACGAAACAGCAAAACGACACTATGCCCACATTGACGCTCCGGGTCACGCTGATTATATTAAGAACATGATTACCGGTGCGGCCCAGATGGACGGAGCGATTCTGGTCGTCTCCGCACCCGATGGACCAATGCCGCAAACTCGCGAACACATTCTTCTGGCCCGTCAAGTAAACGTTCCGGCCATTGTTGTCTATTTAAACAAAGTTGACATGGTTCAGGATAAGGAAATCCTTGACTTAGTGGAAATGGAAGTTCGCGATCTTCTCACCAAATATGGTTATCCGGGCGACAAAGTGCCAGTTATCAAGGGCTCTTCTTTGAAAGCTCTTCAGGATGACCCAACGGCTGTAAAAGCCATCGAAGACCTGATGACGGCTATCGACGAATATGTTCCCGAACCGGTGCGGCCGGTTGATAAACCGTTCCTCATGCCAATCGAAGACGTGTTTACCATTCAGGGCCGGGGCACCGTAGTCACTGGTCGTGTCGAAAGAGGCGTCTTAAAAATCAATGATGAAGTCGAAATCGTCGGGCTGAAGGCAACGAAAAAAACGGTCGTTACCGGAGTTGAGATGTTTAGAAAGACACTCGATGAAGCACGCGCAGGCGACAACGTCGGGCTGCTTTTAAGAGGTATCGAAAAAGAAGACGTAGAGAGAGGACAGGTATTAGCCAAACCAGGGACAATCACGCCCCACACCGAATTTGAAGCCGAGATCTACGTTCTTACTAAAGAAGAAGGCGGTCGCCATACGCCTTTCTTTAAAGGGTATCGACCACAATTTTACATCAGAACAACCGATGTAACCGGCGAAGTAGAGTTGCCGGCCGGAGTGGAAATGGTCATGCCGGGCGACAGTATTAAAATCAAAGGCAAGTTGATTTACCCGGTCGCCATGGAGGACGGGTTGAAGTTTGCCGTTCGTGAGGGAGGTCATACGGTTGGAGCCGGAGTGGTCATCAAGATTATCAAGTAAGACTGACAAGCAGCACGTTTAAATTATGCCAAAGGGTCGCATCAGAATTCGTCTCAAATCCTACGATCACCGTTTGATCGATGAAACCTGTCAAAAGATTGTTGATACAGCAATCAGGACAGGCGCTTCGATCATTGGTCCGATTCCACTGCCGACGCGTAAAGAGACTTACGTCGTCAACAAAGCTTCTTTTGTTGAAAAGAATGCCCGGGAGCACTTTGGCTTAAAAATCCATAAACGGCTTATTGACATAGTCAATCCGACGAATCAGACGATCGATTCTTTGATGCATTTAGAGCTTCCGGCAGGTGTTGAGGTCGAAGTTAAGATGTAATTTATTTATCTTCTTTTTTTATCTCCGGTGAGTTAGTTTTGCAGCATCGCATTTGTTGTTGACCACGACGAAAGTGTGTTATATAATTGGGGCACATGATTTTTTTCCATTTTGCTAGTGGAAAATAAGAATTAGTTTTGGCAGATTGGATTTAGGGTAGAGGCCCCAATCTGGGGCTTTTTTTATTGCATGATTATGACAGGCTTTATACTCGGCAAAAAATCACAACAGTCGCAGACTTTCACCGAAAAAGGTGAGCGTATTCCCGTCACCTTCATTAAAACGGCGCCTTGTTATCTCATTGATGTCAAGAATCCGGCAAAAGGTTACTTTGCGGTCAAGCTTGGTTGGGGCCTTAGCAAAAATATTAAAAAATCAGTCGAAGGCGAAATACAGAAAGCGGGGATAAAAACCCCGCTTCGTTTTTTAAAAGAGATTCGTTTAGAAGGATATGGAAAAATGTTGCGGTATGTTGAGGAAAACGGTAAAAAGGGTATTGTTACCGGGGAGCAAAAGTTATTTGTCGGCGACGAAATTAAACCGGAAGATGTATTTAAGAAAGGCGAAAAACTGACGATTTCTGGTTTCAGTAAAGGAAAAGGATTTCAAGGCGTCGTTCGCCGCCATGCTTTTGCCGGCGGTCCGCGAACGCACGGTCAGTCCGACCGGGAACGAGCCCCGGGTTCCATCGGTCAAACGACAACTCCTGGACGAGTCTACAAAGGTAAGCGGATGGCCGGACACATGGGCTTTGTCAGAGTTACGGTCAAGAATCTTGAAGTCGTTGCTGTTGCTGCAGATGGAATTACGGTTAAAGGACTCGTGCCGGGATGGAAACAGGGGTTTTTAGAAATTCGTTCGGCTAATTAATCTTATGTCGCCTGCCGTAAAAGCAAAATCTTCGCCGCCGAAAAAACTGATAAGGAAAGGGTTCGTCCTGACGATGTATGATCTAAAAGGAAAAACAGTCGACGAAAAAGAGTTGACTAAGGATATTTTCGGCCAAAAAGAGAATCCGGCTCTTCTGGCACAGTACGTCCGGGTATACCTAACCAACCAACGTCAGGGGACGGCATCAACTAAAACAAGAGGTGAAGTCACCGGTTCCACCCGAAAAATTTACCGACAAAAAGGGACCGGCAAGGCCAGGCACGGCGATATCAAAGCGCCCATATTCGTTGGCGGTGGAATCGTCGGTGGCCCGAAGCCGCATGACTTTTCTTTAAAACTTAACAAAAAGCAAAGAAAACTGGCGTTGTTCTGTGCTTTGAGTTTGAAATACAAACAAAAAACAGTAGTCGGGCTGAAAAACAGCGCCCTAAAAATGTTGCCAAAAACGCAGGACGCCGCTGATTTTTTAAAGATCATGAACTGGAAGGAAAAAAAAGTATTGGTTCTTCTTCCGCAGATTGAAAAAAGTAACTTTGTTTTGGCTTTCCGAAATATTCCGGGCATTGAGTTATGTGACGCCGCATCGATCAACCCATATGCAGTCCTACACGCCGATCAAATAGTCTTTCTTGAAGAAGCGCTTGCCGATTTTACAAAGCATTTTGTCAAACCTAATGAAAATTAACGAAGTCATTTTGCGACCGGTAGTGACTGAAAAAGCGACCAACCTGGCGGCAACCGGCGTATATATGTTTATGGTTCATCCGGACGCGACAAAACATAAGATAAAAGCGGTACTCGAGCATTTGTATAAAGTAAAAACGGGTGCGGTAAAAATTTTAGTCCGAAAGGGAAAAGTAAGACGTGTTGGCAAACGCCGGCAACCTAAAACCCAACCCAATACAAAAATAGCCTATGTAAAAATTACCGAGGGAAAACTCGATTTAATCCCTCAAGCTTAACCGATGAAAAATAATCCATACTCGACATCGTCTGATCCTCAAAAAAAGTTGATCACTATCCTGAAAAAACATTCGGGGCGGGATTCCTCGGGAAAAATTTCGGTGCGACATCAGGGAAAAAGGCAAAAAAGATATTATCGCCTGGTCGATTTCCGACGGGACAAAAAAGATATTGAAGCTTCGGTGCTCGCAATTGAGTATGATCCAAACAGAAACGCGCATATTGCTTTGGTTAAATATAAAGACGGCGAAATGCGCTATATTCTTCACCCCGATGGTTTGAAAATCGGAGACAAAATTATGGCAACGGAGAATGCCGAAGTGAAGATTGGCAACAGCATCAAGCTGAAGAATATTCCTCTCGGCCTGGAAGTACACAATATTGAGCTTTATCCGGGACAAGGAGGACAAATTATAAGGGGTGCGGGTACGGCGGCTGTCGTTGTTGGCAAAGAAAATAAATATGTTCATCTGAAACTTCCGTCCGGCGAAGTCCGTAAATTTTTTAGAGAAAGTAGCGCGACTATAGGTCGAGTCGGTAATATTGCCCATAAAGATGAAATTATCGGAAAAGCAGGGCGCAAAATATTAATGGGTATCCGGCCAACGGTTCGAGGAACTGCCCAAAATCCTCGCAGTCATCCGCACGGCGGTGGAGAAGGTCGAAGCGGAGAAGGAATGCACCCGAAGACGCCGTGGGGAAAACCGGCCCGTGGCAAAAAGACACGTAATCCAAAAAAATGGAGCAAAATATTTATTGTTACCCACCGACCATAATATGGAAGCAATAACTTATTTCAAAAATCTTAAAGTCTCGCCGAAAAAACTTAGATTTTTACTGTCGGCGGTAAAGAAATTAAAACCGGCACAAGCGGTCGATTATCTGTATTACTCACCCCAAAAGGCAGGACGGGTGCTTTACAAAGTACTGCAGTCGGCGATTGCTAACGGTAAAAGCACTTTAAAAACTGATGCCAGCCTGTTACAATTCAAGCTTTTGACCGTTGAGGAAGGCCAACGAATGAAGCGGTATCGACCGGGCGGACGCGGAACAGCCAAACCGATCCGTCACGAATACTCACACGTAAAAGTGATATTGCAATCTACTGCGCCTACGGTGAAGCTGGAGATAAAAGAGAAGGAAAAAACAGTCAAGGCAGAACTACCGGCAAAAAAAGTTTCGCCAAAAAAATAATATGGGACAAAAAGTTCATCCAAAAGGTTTACGGCTGGGAATTCTTTATAACTGGAATTCCCGCTGGTTCTTTTCGCAAAAACGGTTATACCGCGAAGCGTTGATTTCGGACATAAAAATTCGCGATACGTTAATGAGAAAACTTAGTTTTGCTTCGGTAACGCAGGTTGATATCGAACGCGCGATCAATAAAATTATTCTGATTATTTTTGCGGTAAAACCGGGTATGATTATTGGCCGGGGCGGAAAAGGACTTGAGGATGTCAAAAAATACGCCATTTCATATCTGGCCCTTCCCAAAAAAATAAAAGAAACAAAAATTGATTTGAAGATCGAACCGGTAAAAAAGCCCTACTTAAATTCATATTATGTTGCTCAGACAGTAGCCGAGAAATTAATGAGAAACTTTCCACACCGATCGGTTGTTCATAACGCTATGAATCGGGCCAGAGACGCCGGCGCCCGCGGGATTAAAATCCAGTTGGGAGGAAGAATTGCCGGAGCCGAGATCTCGCGAAGAGAAAAATACTTTTTGGGAACTATTCCTACTTCGACGATTCGAGAAGACGTCGAATACGCAAAATACCCGTCGTTAACAAAGTCCGGTTACATCGGAGTAAAAGTTTGGATTCACAAATAAACATGTTAGCCCCAAAGAGACAAAAATACCGCAAGCAGTTTCGCGGCATCTGGCGCCGGCTCGCCGTCAAAGGTGATCGGGTTAATTTTGGTTCGTATGGCTTGAAGAGCATGACGAGCGGTTGGATTAAGGATCGTGAGATAGAGGCGGTACGCGTCGTTTTTGCCCGTGCCACCCGAAAAAGCGGCAAATTTTGGATTAGAATTTTTCCCGACAAGCCGTTTACCAAAAAACCCCCCGAAGTGACCATGGGGGCCGGTAAAGGGGACGTTGCCTATTTTGTCGCATCGGTTACGCCGGGCAGGATACTTTTTGAAGTCGACGGTTTAAATGAAACCGAAAGCAGAAAGGTTCTTAGTAATGCGGCTTCTAAACTATCGGTTAAGACGAAAATTATGCAAAACATCTATGAGTAAGAAGACCAAAGACATGATCAATAAATCAGTCGTCGAACTTCTCAAGGAGGCGACATCGGCAAAAGAAGAAATTGCCAGACTAACCGTTGAGGCAAAGGTAAAACCGCAGAAAGATACCAATATGCTTTTGAAAAAAAGAAAAAATCTCGCGGTTATCTTAACCGTTATTAATGAAAAAAAACAGCAAGAAGTATTAACTAAAACTAAACAATGAAAAAAACATTTACCGGAACAGTTGTCTCGACAAAAATGCAAAAAACAGTGGTCGTAAAGGTGGTCAGAAAATTCCGCCACCCGCTTTATCGCAAAGTCATTGTCAGACATAAGAAATATAAAGCACACAATGAAAAATTAGACGTACGGGTTGGCGATATGGTGACAATTCGCGAAACGCGCCCGATTGCCAAAGATAAACATTTTATCGTTGTCGAAAAAGTTAGCACAGACAAAAAATAATTATGTTACAGCTAAGATCGTTATTAAATGTGGCGGATAACACCGGCGTTAAAAAAGCCGAAATGATCGGCATTGGCAAAAAGGGCAACCGGCTCAAAGCCTACCTGGGCGAAGTGATTACCGTCGTTGCCAAAGAAGTCATCCCGTACGCGCAGGTCAAAGACGGCGAAATATTGCAGGCGATTATTGTCCGTACACGAAAAGAAAAAAGAAGAAAAGACGGAAGTTATATTCGTTTCGACGATAACGCATGTGTCATTTTGATGAGCAAGGAAACCAAGGATCCAAAAGGCACCCGCATTTTTGGTCCAATCGCAAAAGAAGTAAAAGACGCCGGTTTCAATAAAATTGCCAGTTTAGCCGAGGAAGTATACTAATGAAAATTAAAAAAGGAGACAAAGTGATAGTCATGGTGGGTAAAGATAAAGGCCGCGAAGGGACGGTTGAACGAGTGTATGCAAAAAGAAATACCGTTCTTATCCCGTCAATCAATATTTATAAAAAGCACGTTAAAAAGAATGAGAAAATGCCGCAAGGCGGAGTTGTCGATATACCGCGGCCTCTCGATATTGCCAAAGTAATGGTTAAGTGTCCTAAGTGTAACAAGCCGGCCCGGTTGGGGTTTGTCCGTAAGGAAAATAAAAAGTTACGAGTTTGCAAAAAGTGCAAAGGTATTTTTTAAAAAGCTATGTCCTTTAAAGACAATTTTAACAAAGAAATTAGGCCAAAGGTTTTTGCCGAGCTTAAACTAAAAAATCCAATGGAGACGCCGCGAATTCTCAAAATAGTCCTGAATGTCGGCGCGGGCGAGGCGGTAGCTTCAAAAGGAGTGCTCGAAAAAATCCAGGAACAGATGATGACCATTACCGGTCAAAAACCGGTGATTACCAAAGCACGGACATCAGTTTCCGCGTTTAAGATAAGAAAAGGCTTGCCGATCGGAGTAAAAGTAACGTTGCGCGGCGAACGGATGTATAGTTTTTTGGAGAAACTGGTTAAGATCGTTATTCCCGGACTTCGCGATTTTCGTGGAATCGGAGATAAAAGCGTTGATCAGAGCGGTAATTTGAATATTGGTTTCCCCGAACAGACGATCTTCCCAGAAATCGAGTTTGATAAAATTGATAAAATTAGAGGTTTGGAGGTAACCATTGTTTCCACAGCCCGCGATCATGAAAAAGGAAAAAAACTTTTCGAGGCGTTAGGAGTTTCATTTAAAAAATAACGGTGGCAAAAACATCAAACAGAGTAAAGTTTTACAAAAAGCAAAAGTATCAGGTACGCTATCATAATCGTTGCCCGCTCTGTGGTCGGGCACGGGGATACTTTCGGCGATTCGGAATGTGCCGTATCTGTTTTCGGGAAAGAGCGTTAAATGGAGAAATTCCTGGAGTTAGAAAAATGTCTTGGTAATATATTTATGAGCCGATCACTAAAAAAGGGTCCATACATTGACGAAAACTTGATGAAAAAAATAATTAAGCAAAAACAGACGAACGATAATGCTCCCGTTAAGACCTGGGCGCGAAGCTCGCAAATCGCCCCGGAGTTTGTGGGACATAAGATGGCTATCCATAATGGCCGGAAGTTCATTGAAGTATATATTTCCGAAGCCATGGTTGGTCATCGGCTCGGTGAATTTTCCCCGACCCGAACCTTTAGAGGTCACGGAAAAGTTACTAAAAAAGTTATCGAAGCAACCTAATATGACAAATGGTGTAATTGATTTTATTATTCGAATTAAGAACGGCTATATGTCTGGTCGAGACAGTATTGAAACACCTTTTACCAATCTGAATGAAGCAGTTGCTAAAAAGCTGTTAGAAAAAAAATACATTACTGATTATAAAAAAGACGGACGGGTTATAAAGGTGACGTTGTCATATTCCGGCCCGGCCGGCGCGATAACTGACGTACTGATATTTTCCAAACCAGGTCGGCGCTATTATGTCGGATACAAAGATCTGCAGCCGGTTCTAGGCGGCATGGGCTGCGCGGTGCTCTCAACTCCGCAGGGCATTATGACCGATAAAGAAGCAAAAAAAGCAAAAATCGGGGGCGAGTTATTATTTAAAGTTTGGTAACATGTCAAAAATCGGACAAAAACCGGTAACGATTCCGTCAGGTGTAACAGTAACTATCAACGAAAACACGGTTCACGCAAAGGGTCCAAAAGGAGAAGTGCGTGTAGTTGTACCCAGAGAACTTAAGGTTAAGGTTGCCGATGGAAAGCTAACGCTCGAAAGAGCAAAAGAAATCAAGCGCGTCAAGTCGCTACATGGATTGTTTCGCCAGTTGATTTATAATGCCGTAACCGGCGTGACGACTTTGTGGACCAAGCGTTTAGAAGTGGTAGGAACCGGTTTTAATGTCAAACTACAGGGCGAGGACCTGGTTTTTAAATTGGGCTACTCGCATTCTGTAGTTTTTAAAAAAGTAGCCGACATAACTTTTCAGGTAGAGGGCAGTACAAAAGTGATCGTAAGCGGTTGTGACAAGCAGTTAGTCGGACAGCTCGCCTATCAGGTAAAAATACTACGCAAGCCGGACGTTTATAAAGGCAAAGGCATCCGGTATGAAGGAGAAGTATTAAGAATTAAGCCGGGCAAAAAAGCCAAAGCGGCGGGAGTAACAGCTGCTTAAAGTTAAATATGAGTATAAATATTGATCGAAAATTAAGAAGAAAGTTAAGAGTTAGTGCCAATATTTATGGGATGGCGGAGAAACCACGCTTAAACGTTTTTCGCTCAAATAAATACATCTATATTCAAGCTGTAAACGACAGGGATAAAACAACGTTAGTTTCTTATTCGAGCCTGAAGTTACAACATGACAAGAAAAACGCAAAGACGAAAAAGACAGAGGAAGCAAAAAACGTCGGACTAATCATGGCAAAAAAACTGATTGAAAAGGGCGTTAAGCAGGCAGTCTTTGATCGCGGCCGGTATGCTTATAAGGGCCGGGTAAAAGCATTAGCCGAAGGACTCCGAGAAGGAGGATTAAAGGTTTAGAATCATAAAACAATGATAGACCAAAAAAAACATTTTTCTGAAGAACGCGGGCCGGAAGGGAAGCTAGAAGAAAAAGTACTGCTCATCAAGCGCGTCTCAAAAAAAACCCCGGGAGGCAACTACGTTACCTTTTCGGCACTAGTCGTTGTCGGCGACAGGAAGAGCAAAGTAGGAATCGGCGTCGGACGAGGTCTTGAAGTTCCCCCAGCCATCCACAAAGCCATAAATTACGCGAAAAAACACCTGCTTACAGTTCCGGTATTTAATAATACCCTACCTCATGAAATCCGGTTAAAATATAAGGCCGCCTTTATTTTACTTAAACCGGCGCCAGAAGGAACCGGTCTTAAGGTTGGAAGTGTTGCCCGCGTCGTTCTTGACCTGGCCGGCATCCAAAACGCCTCGGGCAAAATCATTGGTTCAAGAAACCAGACGGTTAATACTTATGCGGTTATGAAAGCTTTAGGCTTGTTAAAAACAAAAAGACGGTAACATTTCAACGTATAATAACAATATGAAATTTTTATCACAACTGCCACGATTGGTAAAACGCGCCAAGAAAAGGCTCGGACGCGGTTTGGGCAGCGGAAAAGGGGCTAAATCAGGACGGGGTATCACTCGACACCAAAAGGCACGCGAGAGCATTCCTTTGCATTTTGAGGGCGGACAGGGGAGAATGGTCAAAAGATTTCCCCTTCTTCGCGGAAAAGGGAAGAATAAGTCGATTAAATCCGATTCGGTTGTGATATCTTTGACCGATTTAAATGCATTTAAAGCGGGTGAGACAGTGAGCGTTGAGGCGCTCTTTAAAAAAGGAATTATTGATAAAAGCGCGCTTCATCAAGGAGTCAAAGTATTAGGCACCGGGACGTTAGAAAAAAAATTAATTGTCACCGTTCCCACGACCAAGTCGGCAAAAAAAGCGATTGATGCACAGTCGGCAAAAAAGCTATGAAAAAAGTAACCGAAAAAATCAAACTGTTGTTTCGCGACCCCGAGTTAAAGAGAAAAACGATTTTTACGCTTTTCATTTTTTTGGCGTTTCGTATTTTTGCCTTTCTGCCGGTTCCGGCAATTGACTTGCCTCGTTTGCGAGTCTTATTTTCTCAGAATCAGTTTTTGTCGCTTCTTGATATCTTTTCCGGCGGAACGCTTATTAACTTTTCAGTCATGGCTCTAGGCTTGAACCCTTATATTAATGCCTCAATTGTTATTCAGCTTTTGACCGTTGTCTTTCCCCAACTTGAGGCCCTGACTAAGGAGGGCGAATACGGCCGCCATAAAATCAATCAGTACACCCGCTTTCTTACCGTGCCGCTGACCTTTATTCAGGCGGTAGGTATTTTTGTCCTTTTGCGTAATCAAAAAATCATCGGCGTGTTGTCGCCCCTTGAGTTTTTCTCATTTATTTTGACCATGGTGGCGGGTACTTTTATACTCGTCTGGTTTGGCGAACTTATCTCCGAATTCGGGTTGGGAAACGGCGTTTCGTTGCTTATTTTTGCCGGGATCGTCGGCCGCATTCCGGTTGTTTTCGGACGGACAATATCGGTTGTCAATCAAGAGCTAGTTTTCAATATCATCATTTTTATCTTCCTCGCGATCTTAGTTATCGCTGCGATTGTCTTTATTAACGAGGCCGTCAGAAAAATTCCAGTATTTTACGCGAAGCGCATACGCGGTAATCGGATGTATCAGGCAGCCAACAATTATTTGCCGTTGAAATTAAACCAGGCCGGAGTTATTCCGATTATTTTTGCGGTATCGTTTGTTCTTTTCCCACAGCTTCTTGGCAATTTCCTGGTTTACTCAAAAAACGTAGCCATTTCCAAATTTGCTTCATTTTTAGCGCACGCTTTTAGTCCCTCCGGCTTTACTTACAACTTTTTTTACTTTATTTTAGTCATTGCCTTTACCTATTTTTATACAGTAGTTGTTTTTAATCCGCAGAAAATTGCTGAAGAGATTCAAAAAAACGGCGGGTTTATACCCGGTATTCGCCCCGGTATGGCGACGAAACAATATCTGGAAAAAATTCTCTATCGGATAACGAGTGTCGGCGCCATATTTTTAGGTTGCATCGCAATCCTGCCGGCCATCATTTCCAAAATCACCGGTATCAACGGATTAGTAATCGGCGGCACTGGAATATTGATAGTGGTGTCGGTAATTCTTGAAACCTTTAAAATGGTAGAAGCGCAGCTGGTGATGAGAAGTTATGATCATTTTGTGAGATAATAGTTGGCAATTGATGTTTTCTTATGGCAAAAAAAGGATCACGAATACTGGTTGGTATGACGTGTGAAGTATGCAACCGGATAAACTATATTGTGTCTAAAAATAAAGTAAAAACGACCGGCGTGTTGAAATTAAAAAAATATTGTAATGTGTGCAGAAAACACACCGCTCATAATGAGACAAAAAAATTAGACTAAACGTGAAAATCATACTTATTGGTATCCAGGGCGCCGGCAAGTCGACACAGGGCAACCTTTTATCTCAACAACTACAGTTTCCCTATCTTTCAACCGGTCACATTTTTCGGGAATTGGCAAAAGAAAAGACAACGCTTGGCCGGTACATTAAAGAAACATTAAACGCCGGCTTTCTTATTCCTGATGAAAAAACTATTGAGATCGTGGAAAGTTATCTGCGTCGGCCTGAATATT
>JACQCK010000056.1 GCA_016201695.1 Candidatus Roizmanbacteria bacterium | reverse complement strand
TTTACACTCCGGACAATACATATTTCTCCCAAATACTATTCTTCGCACATATTTTCTGATTTGGGTATCAGAAGGAATCTGATTGAGTTGGTACATATCCATAAATTGTATCGGTTATGTGACAACTCCTTTTGATTACCCGGAAAAGCCGTTGACTTTTTCGCGAATAAATCATAAACTTTTGACTATGAGTCATCCCGCCTCTATTTTACGCAAGATTCGTTCTTACCTGATCGCCGCCCTCATCTTTCTTTTTCCTCTGTTTTTCCTTCCCAGCACCCAAGAATACTTCACGACCAATAAATTTTATCTGGTTGGATTTTCCAGCTTGCTTCTTTTTGTCCTCTTGGCTCTCGAACTGGTGTTGGGCCGAAAGATAACCTGGAAAAAACTACCGTTTGACGCCGGAGTCACCTTGATTGTCGTTGCCTCCGGGATATCAATTTTGGCCGCCTCTCCGAATAAGATCGACGCCCTGTTTACTCCTATCCTGGGCACAGGCGCGTTACTGGGATTGGCCGTCTGGTACTTTTTTATTTCCCGGGAAAAAACCAATTTTCTAAGTGTAATCCGCCTGTCCGCCGTTGTTATCAGCGTCGTATCAATCCTACCATTAATACCGGCCTTCCGGTCTCTTCCCTTGCCTTTTTATCTGCAGTTTTTAAAGCGCCCTGCTTTCAGTCCCCTCGGCCAGCCGCTCGACCTCTTGGTTTTTTTGGGTTTCGTCATCGCGCTTGAGGTCAGCTCCTTTTTGACGAAACACGCCGGTGAGACAGTCCGCGGAAAAATGTTGCGCTTGGCCCGCCTGACTCTCTTTTTGGTTACTATCGCTTTAATGATCTACACGGTCACCAAAACCGGCTCTTCGTCTTCGCTGCTGCTGCCGCCGGTTAAACAATCGTGGTTCGCCGCGGTTGAACTTTTAAAAAGTCCGGTCAACGCTTTGGTTGGTAACGGCGTTGGTAATTTTTCGGCAATTTTTACCAAGGCGAAGGACATAACCTACAATCAGTCGCCAATTTACTGGCAAATAAATACTTTTACCGTAAGTCGTTCTGCAGCACTGCATATTTTTTCCGAAACCGGTCTTCTCGGTTTGGCTTCTTTTGCGCTTCTTTTTATATCGCTTGGATATAAAACTCGGTTTTCGTTTAAGAATCCATTTTCTCTTCTCACTCTTTACCTTTTGGCTGTCATGCTGATCCTACCTCCTTCGTATGTCATGATTACCTTATTTTTTCTCCTTCTTGGGATCACCGGCACTTCTCATACTGAAGATGAAACCGCTCCCCCGACCCAACTCGACTTTAAAGATGTTACTCCTTTTTATATCGGTATTTCCCTGGTAATTTTTATCCTCGTTGGCGCCGCCGGCTTTTTCCTGGCCAGAAGTTATCTTGGTGAATGGTATTTTAAGAAAGCCATTGACGCCGTCGGCCAAAATAACCTGCAGGATCTTTACAATAACCAACGTCAAGCCGCGATCATAAACCCATATAGTGAAAGGTTCCGTATTAATTTTGCCCAAACAAACCTACTTATCGCCAACAATATTGCCACCCGGCTAGCCGAGGAGCAGAAAAACCCGAAAACGACTACCGATCTTCTGAATCAGGACCGCCAGATCATTTCCCAGGCGATTAACTCGGCTATCCAGGAGGCCAAAGCCGCTGTTGCCTTAAATCCGCAAAAAAGTACCAACTGGGAAAATCTTGCCTTTGTCTACCGCAGCGTCCTGAACCTGGCCCAGGGAGCCGATGTCTGGACCGTCGCCGCCTACCAACGGGCAATTTTCATTGATCCACAGAACCCAGTCTATCGCCTAAGCCTTGGCGGAATCTACTATACACTTGGCAGTTTTGACGATGCCATCCGCCTTTTTGAACAGGCAGTCGCTCTCAAAAATGACTGGGCCAACGCCCATTACAATCTCGCCTGGGCGGCTTTTCAAAAAAGCGACTTTCAACGGGCGGCCACCGAAATGCAGAATGTCCTTTTGCTTTTGAACCCGCAAAAAGACCAGGGTGATTATGCCAGGGCGCAAAAAGACCTCGCCGACTTTAAAAAAAAGTTGCCGAACGAACAGCCCGCGGCGGAGAATCAAACACCAAAAGCGCTCACCTTGCCGACTCCCCCGGCCAATAAAGTTATCCCGAAGATAGCTCTTCCGAAAGAAGCATCGCTTGAAGCGCAGTAACAACAAAGATAGTTGGATACCGACTACTTCAGAAAATTTAACGGATTTAACAGGGTTTCTCCTGACCTGACTTCAAAATGAAGATGTGTCCCGGTGGAGCGGCCGGTAGATCCCATCAGCCCGATCTGCTGTCCCTGGCCGATCGCCTGCCCGGCCGAAATCAGGATGCTGGAAAGATGGGCATACAGTGTCCGATAACCATTGCCGTGATCAATTATCACATGACAACCATACCCGTACCGCAGACAGTCGGCGTAAATCACCGTCCCGGTATCAGAGGCCAGAACCGGCGGAGCGGAAGGATTGGCAATATCAAGCGCCATATGGTACCAAATCGGGGCCTGGGTAATGACGCCGGAAGTGGGCCAAATAAAGTTTGACGAACCCCTGACTCCGGCCTGGATCTGGGCAAAAAACTGCTGGGTGATAACCGGCCTTTCCTCTTCAATGACGCCGTCGGGAACATAAAGATACTGACCGGGAATCAACGAAAAGGTGTCCAGGTCGGCAAAATCGTTGAATGGAAAGTTTACGATTTTCTGCGCCTCGGATTTATATTTTTTAGCAATGGCATAAATATTATCGCCCGAAACAACTTTGTGGACCGTACCGGTAATCGGCGGCACCTTAAGTATCTGCCCCGGTTTAATCGTATCGTCCTTTAGATTATTAGCCCATTTGATCGTATCAACGGACACATCGAACTTTTTGGCAATCGAACTTAAGGTATCTCCCTCGACCACCTGGTCATCAATCATTTTGTCCCGCGGTTTAGCCGAGATCACCGTCGCCAGTGAATTTTCATACGGATTGTAGGCGACCACCCCGGCCTGATAGGCAGTCGCATCACGAGATGAACTGATGAGGGGGTTGTTTTCAGCAATCGCCGGGCCGCCGATTATCGCCCCGGCGACTAAAAGGAGGAACGAAGTATTTAAAAACGACGAAGAATACTTGCCCCTTTTTACGACCAGAAAGGCGACGATAAAATCCTTGACTTTTTCAAACCGTACCCCCCAGGAAAGGATTCGTCCAATAGAGTATCTTCGTAAAAAAAGAAGGAACTCGCGTATGTCCGCCATAGAGCGTAGCTATATTGTACCAAATTACGCTGCGGTAATTCTTTCGATCGCCAGTTCAAAGGCGGCCTGCTTGATCGACTGTTTTTTTTCCAAGCTTCTTTGCCAAATTGCCGAAAAGGCGCCCATCAACAACGACTCCATTCGTTCATTGACTTTTTTTTCGCTCCACCTTTCTTGATGCATATTCTGATACCACTCCAGATAAGAGACAGTTACTCCGCCGCTATTTGCCAAAACATCAGGAATAATAATTCGGCCGTTTTTGGCCAAAAAGGCAAAGGCCTCTTCGGTCAGAGGACCGTTGGCCATCTCAACGATGATCCCCGCCTTGATCCGGCTGACGTTGCCCGAATTTACGACATTTTCCAACGCCGCCGGAACCAAGATGTCGACCGGCAACTCCAGCAACTGTTCATTGGCGATGGGTTGGCCGTTTTTGACATCACAGACCGAGCCGCGACAGTAACACCCGGCCACGCTGCCTTTTTCTTTTTTACACCGCAGCGTCGTTGCCACCGACAGACCGGCGGGGACAAAGACGCCGCCTTTTGAGTCAGAAACAGCCACGATTTTGAATCCCTCTTCTTCGGCAATTTTGGCAAAATAATAGCCGACGTTGCCAAAACCCTGTACGGCAATGGTAATCTCGCCCGGCTTTTTTTTCATCCGCGTCTGCATTTTGGCAAGAAGAGCCTTAAGGATAGCGACTCCGCCTCTTCCGGTCGCTTCAGTTCGCCCAAGCGTTCCCCCTTCTCCAACCGGTTTTCCGGTAAAAGTCGCAAGCAGATTATTATCCTTATTTTTAAGATTTCGTCGGCTCGAGTCGGTTTGATCAAATGTCGGTTTTTCGGTTTTTACTTTCACATACTCGTCTACCATCCAAGACATAATTGTCGGATTAGTGTTTACGTCCGGCGCCGGCACATCAACCTTTGGACCAATAACCGGCGCGATGGCTCTTGCATACGAACGTGAAACTTCCTCCAGCTCCTTTGCTGACAGAGTTTTCGGATCAATGACGACACCGCCTTTGCCGCCGCCGTACGGGAGTCCGGCCACGGCGCATTTGATCGACATAAGAGTCGCCAACGCCTGGACCTCTTCCCGCGAGACGCCGGGATGAAAACGGATTCCCCCTTTATACGGACCAAGCTTATTATTATGTTGGATACGAAAGCCCTGCAGAACCTCGGTTTTGCCTTTTATTTTGGCCGTAAAATTTAGTTCATGAACGGCATCAGGCATAAGGAGTCTTTTTATCGCCCCGGCAGAAAGACCGAGATTTTTGCCGGTTTTAGTAATCAAAGTCTGCGCCGACTCGAGCATTTTTATTCCGGTATTTATCGGTAATTTTTTTTTAGTTAAGCTCATGTCATTTGTTTAATTCCAAATATCGCTCGACTTCGAGTGCGGCAGCCACCCCCTGGCCAACAGCGGTCGCCGCCTGACGATAACGATAATCAACGCAGTCGCCGGCGGCAAACACTCCGGCAACGTCGGTATCGAAGTTATAATGATGACCCGCACCCTGAATTCTTGTTAACTTTTCCGAACTCACTTGTCTTTTGCCGCGCAAATAATCCTCGGCCAACCTTTGCCCGGTTACAATATACCCTTTTTCATCAAGCTCAATCTGCTCTCTGAATACTTCTGTATCGGGCTTATGGCCGATAGCTACAAACAATCCGTCAATAGGGATCTGGCCCATTATACTATCACCAACCGCTTGAATCTTCATTTTAAGCATCTCCGGAGCTATCTTTTCCAACTCTTCTTTACTTTTATTCAGTAATGTTTTGTCTGACGGGTTTATTTTTAGAGCAACGCCCTCGACCTTTTGGCTACCTATAATCCCAGTCACCTCTGCGTTATAAATGATATGAATATTGGGATGTTTTTTAACTCTTTCTTGCATAATTATTGAGGCTCGAAACTTATCACGGCGGTGGATAAGATAAATTCGGCTCACAAATTTGGTCAAGGTCAGCGCTTCTTCAAGGGCGGTATCACCGCCGCCAACGACGGCCACGACCTTGTTCTTAAAAAAGAATCCGTCGCAGGTCGCGCAGGCCGAAACTCCTTTCCCCCGCAACCTCGTTTCCGACTCCAACCCAAGCCACAGCGCTTTCGCACCGGTCGCAATAATTACCGCCTTTGTCCGATAACTTTTGTCAACTGTCGCAACCGTGAAAGGTGATCGGGAAAAGTCAACTTTAAGTATATTCTGGTCGATTATCTTTGTTCCAAATTTGGTCGCGTGCGAGCGGAATTTTTGGATAAGTTCCGGGCCGAGTATGCTCTCGTAGCCCAAATAATTTTCGACCTCGGTTGTAAGAATTAACTGGCCGCCCGGTGGCGAACCGGCAAAAAGTAGAGGCGCGAGGTTAGCGCGACCCGTATACAACGCCGCTGCCAAACCGGCCGGGCCGCCGCCAATAATAATGAGGTTCTCCATAAGTTATAAATTGATTGCTCTTTCAACCATTTCCTTTATTTTTTTAGTCTCTTTTTCCGGTAAATATCGGCAAAGATCAGATACTACCATTTCTTTTGATAAACTGTCAATTGCTTTTTTCACCGCAGCGACTTGTTGTAGAACTTCGTTGCATTCTCGTTTATCCTCAACCATTTTTTGAATGCCGCGCAGCTGACCAATAATCCGGTTCAGACGTTGTTTCATTTCCATATTTTTATTTCCCGCAAAGTTATCCACAATCAATCCACGGACTGTTTCATCTCCCTCGCTTTCATCTATATACTCCCTACTGGTATCCAGTATAGGATAGATAAAACGACGTGTCAAGGACAAACGAAAAAAACGGTATCACCGCGAACGTCAGTCAGGAATCATAATGCTTAAGATCGTTTTACACCGTTCAGAAAAAACACGGACATTTCAACAGGTATAAGAAAGTCTAAAGATAGGCGCCAGGTGATTCCTTTATCCTTTCGACCGAAACATAGGTGAGGAAGGCGAGAACGAACGATCATCGGCGCCGAAGATTAAGCATGAATTACCTTATCAGAAGACATCAAACAGCATGAAAAGCAGTTATTTTTCTTCAAGAGAACTGTTCACTTATTTGCCGACATTTAAAGCCTCCATAAACTCCTTGTTGTTTTTGGTTTTTAGGAGTTTATCAATAAGCGCGGTTAACTGTTCTTCCGGCGTCAAAAGCGACAGCATCCGGCGCAAGGTAGTGACTTTTTTCATAAGTTCTTTATCAAAAAGAAGCTCTTCGTGGCGGGTGCCGGAACGTTGAACGTCAATCGCCGGGAAGAGTCGCTTTTCGGCAAATTTCCGCTCAAGGTGGACTTCCATGTTGCCGGTCCCCTTAAACTCTTCATAAATGAGGTCGTCCATGCGGGATTCCGTCCCAACCAGAGCCGTCCCGATGATCGTCAGACTGCCGCCTTCTTCACAGTTGCGGGCGGCGCCTAGGAATTTTTTGGCCGGGAAAAGGGCGGACGGATCTACCCCGCCGGAAAGACTCCGTCCGGTATTGGTAACCGATAGGTTGTAAGCCCGAGCCAGACGAGTAATCGAGTCTAAAAGAATAATCACATCTTTGCTCATCTCAACGAGCCGCCGGGCCCGGTCAAGGGCAAGATTGGCGACCTTTACTTGTTGACGGGGCGATTCGTCAAAATTCGAAGCGGCTACCTCGCCTCTGATGAAACGTTTTATCTCGGTTACTTCTTCCGGCCGTTCGCCAATCAGAATCGCCATTAGATAAGCTTCGGGATGATTTTTGCTGATCGCTTGGGCCATCTCCTTTAAAAAGGTTGTCTTGCCCGCTTTTGGCTGCGAAACAATCAGGGCCCGCTGACCAAAGCCGACCGGTGAAATCAGGTCTAAAATACGCATGGAAAGAATATCGGGATCGGTTTCCAGTTTAATCTGTTTATGGGGATGGAGGGAAGTCAGCTGATCAAAGTTTTTGCGTTGCCGGCTGGTCTCTTCGTTCATTACGACGCCGTTGATCTTTTTAATAAGAAGAAGGCTATGAAAGCGCTCGCCGTCTTTTGGCGGACGGGCCAACCCCTCAACTTCGTCTCCGCGCCGCAGCCAAAAACGGCGAATTTGTGAAGTCGACACATAAATATCGCGATCGGGATTGAGGATATAGTCTTGGCGAAGGAATCCATAGCCGCCGAAAGTAATGTCCAGTACGCCCTTAGCCTGATAACTCATTTTTAAGTCTTCTTTTAAACGTTCTTCGACACCGGCAGACTGTTGATTTGACGAAGCGGCCGGGGCCGGCTGCTTATCTTCGACCGGCAGAATCGGTTTTGTTTCCAGTTTGCCAAGAAGCGACGAGACGTCAAGCGCCTCTTCCGTGGAAGCAGGAGGTAAGGTAGTTTTTTTAACCGTCATAAATAATTAATTAGTAATAGTCACGCCTCGAAAAAATGCCTGTTCGTACCGATTAGAAGACTTCAAGTGGACTTTTGGGATAAATAATTGATCCTCCCGTACATGAGGTATCAGACACCTTTTTCCTGTAGCAGGTCAGGGGTAAGCGTCTCATCCGGACCACAGTCAGGATGAAAACCGCTTCATTTCCACGACTTTCATCGGGATTACCCTAAGGTTTGATAGCGTCAAGAAAAAGTTATCAATCTGCGTTCCTCATAAGGAGGATCGGCGTAAGTATACTAAATCACTCTTGTGCTTGTCAAGTAGCACTTTTTTGTTAGACTGTAAGGTATGCCGATCAAATCCGGGCCAGTCTTTTTTTTAGGTTCACTTCTTGTTATTTTGGCTTTTATTGTCGGTGTCCGCTATGGCCAGCGCGTTGAAAAAACCAATAAGGCGATTGACCGTTATCTTAGTACCACTCCCGTTACCTCGGCGGCCCCGGCGACAGTCCTTGAGTTTAAAACATACAAAAACAGCGGCTGCGGAGTCCGCTTCCTCTTGCCGACCGTTCTTAATCCGGTCAAAGAGACAACTTTTTCGGCTGAATTTTTACAGGGTAAGATTACTAAACTTACTTTTGACTGTCAGGCCAAATCGGCCCTCCAGAATATTTTAAATGACCCGTCCGTCGCCACCGCCGAACTTAACTTCAAAAATACCCCGCTGTCCGGAAAACAAACCGACGGCAAAATGTACGTTATGAAAATTGTTAATCCTAAAAACGGTCGGGCCATTTTTATCGCTGTCGATTCTTCTTTCTACCCGTTATTTGAAAAAGGCCTGGAGTTTTCGCTATGAAACTGAAGATCGCCTATTACGGGACGCCCGATTTCTCCGCCGCCTTTCTGAAAAAAATTCTCGACGATGTCTCGTTGCCGATTAAGGTCGTCGCCGTAATCACTCAACCCGATAAACCGGCCGGACGAAAACAAATTCTGACTCCCTCACCGGTAAAAATGTTGGCCCAAAAAGCCAATCTGCCTGTCTTGAAGACTGACGAACCCGGCCCGGATATTGATCTTGCCCTTTTATACGCTTACGGCGAAATGATCCCCGACGAAGTACTTAGCCGTCCGCATCTTGGCTTTTGGAATATTCATCCGTCCCGCCTGCCCGATTATCGCGGCGCCGCCCCGATGGCCTATCCGCTGTTTCTTGGCGACAGCCAAACCGGGGTAACGCTTATGCAGATGGATAAGGACCTCGATCACGGCCGGATCATCGCTCAAAAAACACTGCCGATTCTTGCCAACGAAACACGACCCGAACTCGAAAAAAAATTAACAGCCCACGGATACGTGCTATTTAAGGAAAAAATAACCGCCGTGGCTGGCTGGCCGGCGGGCCGGTCAATTCAGACCAAACCGCAAAATCATACTCTGGCCACTTTTACCGGCCGTCTGACCAAACAGGACGGCTTCATTTCTTGGCCGGCGCTGCAAAAATCAATCGCGAACAAACCGCTGGAAAAAGACGAACTCCCGCCAATACTCAACAATTTTTATCAGAACAATAAAATAGCTATCGCGGCTCGAGCGCAGTCGTCTCTCCTCGCTTACCAAATAAATTCGGCGCGAACAGTTTACGATCTTTTTCGCGGTCTGTCGCCGTGGCCTGGCCTCTGGACGACTGTTTTGATGAACGGAACGAAAAAACGGTTAAAAATAATCGGCATGACGGCCGGGACGATAAAAACCGTCCAGCTTGACGGAAAAAAACCGGTTGACTTCGTAACTTTTCAGCAGGCCTATCATCTTTTTTAAAATAACGCCTGATTTATCGCCTGCAAAAAATCATCGGCGCTCCCGAACCGGGCCACGCTTGGATCAAGTAAACGGGGCGCGCCAGCGGTCGAAATCTGGATAAACCAACCCGTAGGCGCCGGCTTACCCGGTATGACGGGCAAAGGCAAAGGACAGGAAAAGGCATACCGGACTATTTCCGAAGGCGAGACGGCCGGCGCTTCCCGAAGAATCGGCTCGCCGGCATTCCGATCGGGATTTTTACCAACCAACCTGACCGCCACCGGCTGTCCGCTTTCAACTGCCCGTTCCCAATCGGCAAGCACCTGCCGACTAGCAGCATAGTCAGCCCCGTAGACCGATGCGGCAACATCGGGAAACACCGCCTTTCGTGCTTCGGCAATTGCTTGGGCCGCGGCAGTTTGAAAATTACCCTGTAGGTCGCCGCGGACGGCCGATATATTATCGCTGTACCAACGATCACCATACCGCCAGCCTCTCCGTTCTTCTAAGGTGAAATCGCGGATAAAGTGCCATCCCTGCGGCTGAAAACCCCCCGTCCTGTTTCGTAAAAGCGCCGTCCTGACTAATTCTTCAGCACTTTCTGACAGTCCGGCGCCGTACAAGCGGTCAGCGTGGGCCAACAGTCTGCTTTCGTAGGGTAAGTTGGCCGGCGGTTTCTTACTGAAGAGCGAGTCATCATGATGGCCGATAGCCCTCGCCAGCTCACTCACCGTCTGCGTGGATAAGTTAAATTTCGCGCCAAAGTAGCGGACTGCTTGCGCCATCCGTTGCGGGTGCTGCCGGCTGACCGGATCCTCCATCGGTAAAAATTGAAACAGATCGTGTAACACGGCTGCAGCCCGACAAAAACCTGATCTGGCCGGATAAAAACGGCCGTCGAGTTTGGCAAGATGCATCATCCCCTGAAATACATTGTAACTATGAACCGCTCCATGATCCGGATGACTTTCCCATTTATTAACCGCCGCCCTGAATCGGCTCAAGTAGTCCATCGCGTCAGGTAAAACCGTCCGCGCCAGTTCGTTTAGCCCGTTACTCCATAAACTCACTGACGCTGCTTCAAGAGGCGGAAAAAAACGGTCATAAACGCGCGCTTCGGCTATTGACTGACTCATATATTTTATGAATAAGTATTTTACACTCAATTCCGTCTTTAGCAACCGGCACGGGGATCACCCGGCATGAACGACCCAGTGACCGACTCACCCAGACCAGACTGTCGTTAAGACAAGACAAATATTTTGCGGTAAAGTGTTTGACCTCAAATTCGCGTCCGCGCTTTTTTATGTTAGTAACGAGAATGTTCATCGGGGCAACGAGTCGGACGATAATATCAGGTTTTATTATCGCAGCGGTAAGCTTTTTATAAAGCTCCTGATAGAATCTCCACTCTTCCTCATTGTAGTAGCCGCTTTGCCGACGGCTATGGGCGTAGACATAACTCATCGGCAGCCCGCTGTCAACGACTACCGGTCTTTTTGTCAGTAGTTTCACGACCGTTCTCATCATCTCTACTCGTCTATCCAAAAACCAGAGATCGCTCGTCAGCGACCAGCGCTTCCTGTCGGCAACCGCCTTTGAAAAAAAAGGATTGACCTTAAAAAATTTATCGGCGGGAACCAGAGCGGCCGGAAGTTCCTTAGACAGCAGCTGACTGACCGTACTTTTCCCGCTCCCGACGTTGCCGATAACAACAATCAGTTTATTTCTCATGAGTTTTTTTAAACTCTTTTTTGCCAAACTGAGGAAAAATCGGGAGAATAATAGCCAAAAGAATCAGTGCCCCTCCCGCGAGCGCGGTTCTTTGCGGAAACTCTTGAAAGAAAAATACACTGTACAACGACCCGAACAAAATCTCCGCCAACATAATCACGCTACCGACCGCCGCGTCGACCCGCTTAAACCCGTAAACTATAAGATATCCGGTGCCAACCCAGATTGCTCCAAGTATGGTATTGGCTATCCACGGGGCCGATACCGAAGGAACGCTCCATCTTTCCTGCAGAAAAAGAGAGATCAAGAAAGCGATACACGCCGCGATAAGATTGTCCAAAAAATTAATCTGCTCTAATGAATAATCTTGAGAGACTTTTTTCGAAAACGTGTTCCAAACGCCGGTCGCAATACCGGAAAGTAAAGCATACAAAAGATAGACCTCTTTGTCCTGCGGTATGGCAAATCTAAAAATCAGATAAAGTCCGACAAAAGACAATGACAGAGACCCTATTTTAATCCGATCGATTTTCTCTTTGAACAACCGCCAGCCGATGAAATATCCGCTTACCGTTGAAGCGACATAAAAAACAAAGTATGCCGTACTGATTTGCAGAAAATTAAAAGAAATATAGATTGCAACAATAGAAAGAAGATTACAAGTTCCCCGGATAAGAAATATTGGCCAATCCTTTATTTTAAATTTGATCGTCTGTTTTTTGACACAAATAATCAGCAGAAAAACCATAACCACCGCAGCGTCGCGTGTCCAGGTTTGAAAATACAACGGCAATTGAAAACCAAGGATTCTTGACAGTATGCCAACAAAACCATAGAGCAAAGTTGCAAGCAAAAGTGACCCTGTGCCGTAGCCAACAGACATCATAAATTATTTTATTTTGAATAGCGCACCGATGAAATAACCAACGAGTGCCGAGAGCATACCGATAATCATCATCTCCAATCCCTGTTTAAGAAAATTCCGGCCGAGGGTTTTTTGCGCTTTATAATAACCAACGACAAAAAGACTGACCGAGGAAATGAGAAGTGAAATCAGGATGGCCGGTTTGATCGGTAAAAAGAAAAACGGCAGCAACGGAATAAACGAACCAACGATAGCGGATAGACCAACAATAATCGCCGAAGGAATCGCTTCCTGTCTCTCGACCGGCTCAAGCTTAAGCTCCTGTTCCATCATTACTTTAAGCCAGGCCGTTTTATTGGCCGTGATCTTGTTAACCACCGTATCGAGAAGCTTTCCTTCAAAACCGTAGTTCTCATAGAGCGCTCTTACCTCTTCTTTCTCGCCGTTTGGAAAATGTTCTATTTCGTAGCTTTCCCGTTCCAGCTCCGACTGATAATAATCAACTTCGGCAATTTTTGCGGTGTAGGCAACCGCCCCCATGGAAATACTTTCGGCAAAGGCGGCGGCAATACCGGCCACGATCACTATCTGATTGGAAAAGGTCGCCGCGGCCACCCCGAGAATAACGCCCAGTACATTAACTAACCCGTCCTGGCCGCCAAGAATGATTTCAGGCAGGTTAAACGAACGCCTGTGAGCTTCATGATGGTGTAAAGATGAATGAATTATCGCCTGGTGGTGAATTTTTTTTAAGGACACGATATCCCTTTTTAAATACGCTTCCCGCGCTTTATCAAGCCGTGACATGAGTCTAGTATAACAAAGGCGCCGGTTTAGCGAAAATAATCCCTTACCTGGGACCGTTTATTTATTCACCATCCAATCGCCAGCAACGCCGACAACCAACGCGCCAATACCGATCAACATCCCGTTTTGACCAACCAGCGTCGGAAACAGGTTCGCCGCTATTACTCCGAGACCCAGACCAAAAAGACTGTGCATCAAGACATGTGGCTCCATACAACGCTTAAATTTCTTATCCATTGTTTTTCACCTCCTTCGCTGCGAATATTTTTCGCATATAATACTAATACCATATCTATGACGGAAATAAAAAAGATTATCGCCGTAACTATCATCTGGCGCCTACTGCTTTTCCTTCCGGTCATCTTTGGACTGCTCTTTATTGCCTACCGTAATGGTTATTCGTACACTTCGCCGTTGTCTTTTTTTTCAAATATGCCAGCACTTTTGGCCGCCTTTGCCAACTTTGACGGCGTTCACTATTTGAGTATTGCCGTTAACGGTTATGCCGACAACGGCCGTTTTTTCCCGTTATTCCCGCTTGGCATCGGCGCCCTCGTCAAAATCGGGGTTACGCCTCTTCTCGCCGGCCTGATTATTGCCCATCTTTTTTTCATTACCGCCCTCTTTTTCTTTTATCGTCTTCTCAAACTCGACTATCCCTCGGCAAAGGCCAAGGAAGCCGTCTGGTACCTGCTCTTATTTCCAACGGCCTTTTTCTTAGTCAGTGTCTATTCGGAGGGACTATTCCTCTCTCTAACTTTTGCCTCATTTTATTTGGCCCGAAAAAAAAACTGGCTCGGCGCCGCAGTCTGCGGCGCTTTGTTGACGATGACCCGTTTAGTCGGCTTGATGATCCTACCGGCGCTTCTCTGGGAAGGCCTGACCAGCATGAAACGAAACAGGGTCCGCCTTTTCCCCCTTTTTTTCATTCCGGTTGGCGTTATCGGTTACTCGCTTTTTTCGTTTATTAAGTGGCACGATCCGGGGTACTTTATCAACGCCCAAGGTCAACTGGCCAATGGCCGGTCTGTCACCGGCATTGTCGCCCCTTGGATCGTTGCTTTCCGGTACTTTCGGATCTTTTTCAGCCTGCCTCTCAGCCGGTATGAATGGTGGACGGCCTTTCTTGAAGTGATGATAACGGTGTTTGCCGGAATATATCTCCTTCGCAGCTACCAAAAAAAAGTCAGACCCGCCTATCTCATTTTTGCTATCGGGACTTTTCTCATGCCGTTTCTTTCCGGTACGCTTTCCGGCATGCTGCGTTATGCACTCATCTTGTTTCCCATGTATATCTCGTTAAGCCTGGAAAAAAAACGGGGGATAAAGCTTGCCTACATTTTGATAGGCATCTTTGTCGCTTCGCTTCTCCTCTTGGCCTTTTCCCGCGGCTACTTCGTCGCCTGATTTATTTCCAAACGGTCAGAATAATTCCCCACAGTACTAACGCGACCAGAAAGTATCCACTATCGATTAAAAAAAGCTGTTTTGGCTTTCCTTGGTAGATCGCATTAATGCCCATGGTGGGAGCGATAAATCCAATCCACATCCACAGGCCGGTTTTAACGCCGCCAAGCGGGCTCGTCACCTGCGCGTAGCGGATAACGTTCGCCAGCATCCCGGCCATCACCAGTCCTAAAAGAAAAGTCAGTCCGTACATCATCCCGATACTTCCCTTTTGCATATCGCTCATCTTCTTGCCAGACAGACTGGCCCACTGCCGCCCAAAAAACTGCGGCGAATACCAGATCATCCCCAAAATCATAAAAACAACCACACAGACAATGACCGCCACCCAGTTTAGTGCTAACATGCCCGATCACCCCCTTTGCCCATAAGGAAAATATAACACAGTTTCCGTTATACTATTTTCATGAAACGCGCGTCTCGCACTTTCGGTCGGCTGATCTTTGTCGGTCTGAAAAAAAATAAGTGGGCCCTGGTCTTTCTTGTTGCCTTGACTCTTTTTGTCTACCTCAAAGCTCTTAGTAATGGCTTTGTTTCCGATGACATAAACGGCATAACCAACAACCGACAACTCCAATCCTGGACGACTCTTCGGTCATATCCGTTCAGTTTCATGCAATCCCTCATTTACATTAGTCTTTTCCACTGGTTCCGCCTGAGTCCGGCGGCGTTTCACGCGTCAAATATTGTCTTCCATGTATTTACTGTTTTGACGGTCTTTGGTATCGGTTCATTTTTTTTTAGCAAGCGGCCGGCCCTAGCCGCCGGCCTGCTCTTTGCCGTTCACCCGCTTTTATCCGAGGCCGTCGCCTGGATTTCCGCCGGCGCATACGGAAGATACGCCTTCTTTTTCCTGCTTTCTTTTTTACTCTACCTTCTTTATAAAAGACACCGATTCCGCCGGCTCTACTGGTTGTCTATCGCTGGTTATTTTTTGAGCTTGGTCTCTTCGGACCGGGCCCCGGTTCTATTTTTGATCTTTATTGTTTTTGAATGGTCGCAAAAACACTTAAAAAAATCGTGGAAGACACTTTTTCCCTATCTCACTTTAGGCCTGTTTTTTCTTTTGCTGCAGATTATTTTACTGCCGGCCCGATTTGGGGCGATAACGCCCGAGATCGGCAGCCAAAGCCGCTTTCTCAATCCCGCGCTTTCGCTTCCGTTCAGCCTCGGCGCCTACCTCCGGCTCTTTTTCTGGCCGGACTCACTGGCTCTTTTTCACACCGAGTACTTTACCGACCCGGTTTTAGCCCCCGCCTACTTTTTTCTGACCGCGCTGTATGCTTTTTCGCTCTTCGTCTCATTTTTTAAGAACAGACGGCTGTTTTTTTTCCTGGTCTTTTTTTTGCTGCCTCTCCTGCCTGTTCTTATGCCCTTGCGAATTGCCAGCCTGATTGCCGAACGGTACGCCTATCTGTCCGTTGCCGCTTTATGCCTGACCGTCTCGCTGGTTTTCGACTCACTTTCCGATCATAAATATCTCGGGAAAATCACGGCCGCATTTTTAATTATAATACTCCCTATCTTGTCGGTCCGCACCGCGCTGCGGATTAAAGACTGGCAAAATGATTTAAAACTCGGCCTTTCCTCTCTTCGCTCCCCGTCCGAAAACGCGGTAAAATATGAAAATGGCGGCGACGCGCTGGTACAGACCGGTAACTTTGTTGCCGCGGCGGCCGAATTTAAAAAGGCGATCGCTCTTCGCCCGGACTACGCCAGTCTCTATAACAGCCTCGGCTACTCTCAAGCGCATATCGGCCAATATGAAGAAGCGATGAGAAATTATGACGCCGCCCTCGTCTTAAATCCGAAGCTTTGGCAGGCTTACGATAATAAAGCGGCCGTTTACACTGTTTCTAAAGACTATCAGACGGCTCTTCGGATGTTGCGGCAGGCTTTCCTCCTGGCCCCGCAAAATAACGACCTATTAATTCATTTTGGCATTGTTTATTTGCAGATGGGCGATAAAAAAAACGCGAAAACCACTTTTGAAAAAGCCCTGTCATTCGATCCGGACAACACCGACGCCAGAAACGGACTGCGCGAAAGCTCTCACTGATAGTCAGCCACCGAAAAAGGCCGGCAGCAGACCGTTCTTTCCGGTTAAAAACAGGAAGCCAACAATCAGACTGAAAAACCCGCTGACTACCCCCAACCCCAGGTACCAGGGCGACGATTTATCTAGCCGGGTCAACCCGAGAAGAGAAACGGCAATCAGAATCGAGTTGGAGACCAGCAGGCCAACGACAAAACTCAAAACCAAGGCTATACCGGCGACCGCTCCACCGGCGCGCGACAGGGTTATAAAAAGAAGCAGCTGGGTTGGAGTTTCGGCGCCGATTCCGTGGACGACGCCAACCAGAATGGCTC
>JACQCK010000053.1 GCA_016201695.1 Candidatus Roizmanbacteria bacterium | reverse complement strand
AGACGATGTCTCTCCAATTAAGTCGTTTTTTTAACCAAGTAACGGCGGTAATAATGTCGAACATAAATATTATTTTATAGGAATCGGTACCAGTAGTTTATAACCTAAAAGCGGATTGGCTCCGCGAATGTCGCCGATTTGGATAAAGCGGTCGTCCTCGATGCACCAGTAGCGGTTGACGACTAACAAATTTCTATTTTTTTTGAGTTCGTCGGTGGTTAGTTCGGTGGCCGGACAACTGCTTTCGATATAATGAACTTTATTTGTCCGGGTAATTCTGGCGTCGAGTTTAAACTTACCGGCATAATTAGGATTAAAATCCTGGCTGTAAAATAAGTAGTACCACGACATTGCTCCTTCGGCCGGCAGCTGAATTTCCTCATAATTTTTTTCCTTTGACCGGGCGTATAGAGCAAGTTGTTTCTGCCCGTCGTTTCTGACCATACTGCTGAAAAAATCAAAATGCTTGCTGTACTGATGCCAAAAATATATCATCTCAATGCCCATGGTTACGCATAACCCGATTGTCAGTAGCGGTAATTTTTTATAGGTAAATTGTCTTGATTTATAAAGACCATAGGCAAAGAAAGTAACCAATATATAACCCATAAAAGAAGTCCGGTTCAGATTAGGCGACTCGACTACCGTCAGAGCCGCCGGGATGATGGCAACGGCAACAAGCAGTATAGTATAGGCTAAAAGTGTTTTATCAACGCTGATTTGTTGATCGTTTTTTCGCGGAATCAGAGCAACGGCAAGGAAAAAAAACCAGGTTAAATAAAATAATCCCATATCGGGAACGACATAACGGGTTTTTTGCCAGCCGTCGATAAATAAATAATTCGGAGAAAAATAGCTGAAAAATTGCCTCAGGAATTCGCGACCGTAGACAACCGCTTTATTATGAAAAATACGGCTCACCAAAATATGACCGTTTTTCTCATCGGCGATAAGATCATGTTGTATTCGGCTTACTCCGGAGAGCGGGCTAAAGATAGAAGTCTGGATAAATCGGCCCTTACCCCAGGACGTGGTACTGATATAAAGAGTCGCGACAATAAAAAATAAAAAAAAGGATAAATATGCCAGCGCAAATTTTTTTTGCACCTTGACTTTGTAAAAAAGAATAAAATTGATAAGAAAAACAAGAGGAATGTAAAGCCGGAAAGGATGATAAATAAAATAAGTAATGAGGCAGAGCGCCGAGCCGGTCAAAACATAGGTTATTTTTTGCTTCCGGATACCTTGAATCGTTAATAGTATTCCGCTAAGAAGAATTGTACTGCCGATGATTCCTTCCGTTGTTGACCGGGAGAGGACAATATTCCAAGGTGAGATTGCCATAAAAAAGGCAGCCAGGAGGGCCACGGTCCGATTCCTAAAAATCCATAAGGTCAGAAAAAAAACCGGGATGACCGCCAACGCGCCGAAGAACGCGGCGGGAAAACGGGTGGCAAATTCATTGATGCCGAAAAAATAAGTCGCGATGCCCGACAAATAAATCGGCCAGATAATATAAAAGTCCCCAAACTTATTAAAATAGAGTAACGGCCAGTGATTACCGTAAAGGTCGCGGCCGTTCTGCAAAATAAATCGGCCGACGTATCCGGCCAAAACTTCGTCTTCGTGAAAATTAGCCGGGATGGAATTTAAACGGTAGAGCCTGATGAAAAGAGCCAGAAGCAGGATAGCCGACAGAAAAAGGCAGGTTTTATATTTTCTAATAATGTTACCGATATTCATAAAATGATTATATACCACTCGCAAATGAATTTGCTCGAGTATATACCCCTCTAAACTGCTTTGACCCCGCTAAGCGGGGCAAACCAGTGTAAGACGGGTATACAGCCTACAGCTCGTTTTTCTGATAGAGAGTTAAACCGCCAAAATCTTTAAGAAGGGAAAGAGACGGCACAGAGGGGACAGAAGAAGAGTCGCCTTTATAAAAAACAAAGCAACTTAGAAAAGGGACGTTTTTGGCCAGCGAGGCAACGCTTAAAGGATTATAAATAAAGTCAACGTGCCGGCCGGAGTAGTAGACAATGCTTGGATGATTGCCCCACCACTCGGAGGTGGAGATAAGAAGGTTCATACTTTTTAAAACAGCATGGGTTTTGCGGGTATCGGGGTCAATCAGGACTTCGAGTTGCTTGCAGCGCGAAGCGGCATATCGTGCCATCTCGATATTCGACTCGATGCCCGAGTAGCTACCCTTAAAAAAAGGAGTTTTGATAATGTTTTGATAAAAAAGAATCACCACGATTAATATAATCAGTACGGTGTAAAGTGGCCGATTTTTTTTAATAAATTCAAGAAAGCTGATTCCTAAATAGGCAAATTGAGGAAATAACGGGTAAAGGTACCAGGCAATTTTTGTTTTGGTGAGATTGAGAAAAATAAACCAGGGAACAAAAAAGAGGGAAAAAGCGAGCTGACCGATATTCTTTGTTTTCAGGCATTTTTTAACGATAAATAACAGACTAACAGGCGTGAGAATGAGGATCCATCCCATTTGCGAAAAAAGAAGGTCCAGGTAAAAAGTACGTTTGCCGAAATGCGACTCAATCGAAGCGGTCACGCGTTTGAAGTGACTGTCGAAGAAGTGATACTTTATGAAGTTACCTCTAAAAATAGCGGTCATAGCCAGATACCACGCGGCGAGGATAAGTACTTGCCAAAGCAACGGCTTGAGCTTAGATAGAGTATATTTCCGAGATCTCTTTTTATAATAATGCTCAAAAATATAGTAGAGGAAGAGAAGGCCGACCGGATAAAAGCCAAGAAGCGATTTACTCAAAACTCCAACCGCGAGAAAAACTGTCGCCGGCCAAAAATCCTCATAGAATACGAGGTAACCGAGCCAACCCAAAAGTAGGAATATGTCAACGTTGAGGACCTGTGTCCGCTGAACAAAAATAGGAACAAAACCGGTGATAATTACCGTTAACAGGGCAATAATTTTATCCCGACTCAAACGAAGATATAATACATACGCCAGTATCAGCGTCACTGCTGAAAGGGCAAGAGTAAACAGACGGGTGGAAATTTCGGGAGATAACGGAGCGATAGTTTCGACAACGCCATAGGCAAGCGGTGCAAGCGGGGGTTTGTCGAGCCAATTGGCTCCTTGCCACAAAGGAATGACCGATCGATGCATCACCATTTCCCGGCCTACTTGAGCGTAAATGGCTTCATCCCAGTCATAGAATGGAGCCGGATGTGCGGTAAGTTTCCAACCGATTAAGAGTGTATAAATAATAAGAAAAAGAATGACGGGAAAATGGGAACGGAGAAGATTAAGAAGCGGTTCCTTTTTCATTACTTCCAATTGTACCAAAATACACTGCCGCCAATAAATAGAGCGGAATAAATAGTAGCAGGAAATACCGCGGATAGACAGGTACGATGAAAAGATAGATATTGTAAATAATAAAAAACGGTAAAAGAATCGCCGTCAATAGATGAGACGATGCCGGAGTTTTACGGCCAAGAAGTTTCATAACTGCAAGAAGGCCAAAAATAAACGAGAGCGGCCAGAACAGATTCCAGGACTGATAATGAATGATCGGATACCCTTTCGACCAGAACTGCCAGCGATTTAGAAAGAGGAGATTGATATAGCTGCCGAAAAGCCGGGATATTTGGATAGGCGAGCTTGAATAAAAAGTGACTATCCATTTCTGGGCTCCAAAAAAACCTCTAAGGGTGCCGCGGTGAAGAAAATACTGAAAATAAACAGCCAGGTAAAAAGTAAACGCGCCAAAGTTGACGAGCAACATATCTTTTATGAGTCGAAAGACGGGCGTCTTTCTGACAAAAAAAACGGTTGCTACCCAGGCATTAAAAAGCAAAAAACTCAAGAAAAAAATCTTGGTCGAAATAAATCCGCCGCCGCCGATTGACATAATAAGAAGCCACCGTTGCTTTCTTCCATTGAGATAATGATAAAGCGCATAAACTGCTACCAGGAAAAAAAACAGCTGAAAAATATCGAGTTGGGGAGCGTGGATATATTGATCGATAAAAAGGGAATTTACCTGAACAAGTAAGACTCCGACTGCCGCCGCCAAAAAAGAGCGGGTGACTTCGGCCAGAATGAGTCCGGTTAATAATAAACAAAGAAGCGCGAAGACGACGGAGGCAACGGCCGAGTTATGAAAAAAAATAATGGAAATACCGATAAGATATTTTCCGAGCGGCGGCGCTTCGGCGTTTAAAAGGATGGGATTTTCTCCCCTGATGTAGCGATACCCGGCCAATGTATACAATTGCTCATCAGTAATTATCTTTTGGGATTCAGGAATAACCCATTGTGAATGGTTGTAAGTATCTGTATAAAACTTATCAGCAAAGGGAGTAGTGTAGACCGATTGATTAATTAATATATTAAATAGAAATAACCCGGCGACAAAACACAGAATCGCTAAGGTAAATAAATTTGTTTTCACGGTTTAAGAAACAAGCCAATATCCTTTGTTTCCTCAAAGGCATTTTTAAATGTTGGCGTCTGATAGTAAAAGTAGGTGCGCAGTTCATAGAGGGCGGAGCCGATAAGAAAAATAATAAGTAGATAAGAGAGATAAGTCCGTTTTGATTTAGAGACGTACTTAAGAAGCGAAAAAATGACAAGAGAGAGGAAGTAAATAATCGAAGGAATAGCGGTAAAGGTACGTAACATATTGGGATTTTCCCACGGATACGTCAGAAAGGAAGGCAGGAGCGAGAGAAAAAAATAAATAAGAAATATACGGTTATAACTTTCGTTAAAATGGACAACGGCCAGCGCCAAACCGACGACAAATATGATCCCCAAACCAAGGTTCAGTGCTGGTTTACCGGGATAGTTATGCCGTCCATTGAGGTCTCCCTGAAGATGAAACATGGCGGTTATTTTTTTTGCATTTTGTAGAAGCAAATCGAGCTTGTTATTCAGAGTCAGTTGGGAGTTTTTAAAGTATAATTGTTGGTCGATCCGCAGATCGGGATGATTAGTAAAATAGAAAAGGAGCGGGGAAATAAAAATGATAAAAATGGTCAAAAACAGAAGCAACGATTTTCTGGAAAAACCGCCAACGACAAAAATTGGCAGTAAAAAAAACGCCCGGCCGGGATAATAAGAATGAAAAGCCAGTGCCGTAAAAATTGCCGTTAACAGAAGTGGAGCAAGACTCTTTTTTTCCAGAAAATATAACAGCCAATAAATAGCGCTAAGCTCAAGAAATAGTAAAAAGGTCGCTTCAAAGGCGAAACGGGCAAAATTAAGATACCAATGCAGGCTGATAAATACCAGCGAAAAAATAAACGCCCATCTATCTCGACTCCGGTCATTTTTTAGTATTCTTCGCCATAAAAAGTAGAAAATAATGACATTGCCGAACCCGAAAAGCGCCGCCGGGAGACGAAGAGCAAAGTTGGATATCCCGAAAATTTTAAACGACAGAAGAATGATATAAAAATATAAAGTTACGTGTCCGGTGGCTTGCGGGAGATAAGGCGTGTAGGAAACGTGATTCAATGAAATGGCTACGCGGGCGAAATCAATTTCGTCGAAGGAGACATTTTTGGGGATTTGATTGAACCGGAAGAAAATCAGTAGTAAAGTGATGATAATTAACGTCGCGAATAGCCGCCGATTGATATTCATTTTTTAGTTTGGTAGTCTCCTCTTAAGTCGTGGTATTTGATGCGGAAAGCATCAAGAAGCGATTCATAGGAGTCATTTATGAAATTAACATTGTGTGTCTCCACGTGGCGCCAGTCTACCGGTACCTCCTGAACGTGATATCCAAGCCGACTGGCGACAAATAAAAACTCGAGATCAAAGCCGGCCGAAACAGACGAACCGCTGATACGGTGACGGTTATGAAACACCCGAAGCCGGGAAATAATATCAAGCGCTGCATCGCGCCTAAATAGCTTAAACCCGCATTGGGTATCGCGTATGTTAGGCAGCCCGATAAAAATATTTTTGACAATTATTGCGCCTATTGACATAATCTTACGAAATAATGGTGCCCCTTGCCGCCGGGTACTTCGCGAACCGATGATAATCGGAATTTTGTTTTGGCTGGCGGCAATGAGTTTGTCCGCTTCTTCGATCGGGGTAGCCAAGTCGATGTCGGAAAATAATACATAAGGGTTTTGTGATTCTTGTATGCCTTTTATAATTGTAAAGGCTTTGCCGGCGTGTTCGTTTGGAAGGAGTTTAAACTTCGGAAAAAGAGTCAGATATTTTGCCCTGATAATTTGCTTTGAATTATCGGTTGAACCGTCATCGACAATCAAAACTTCATTGAAAAACGGGTTAAGCTTGGTATAGTTGCCGATTTTATCAAGAACGCCTTTTTGTAGGTTAGACTCCTCGTTATAGCAGGGAATAATCAGTGAAATTCTCATCGGGCGTGCGTCAATTTATATATTGTAACATTGTCAAGCGACCACTGATCTACCCGTCTGGCTTTGCCGAACATAGTAATGTTCCACGATCGCGACGTCAGCGGATTGCAGGGTGTGCCGCAGACGATATACATGGCGTCGCCGACTTCCTGTTTTTCCCGATTAAGAGGTATTTTTCCGCGAAGCTCAAGAAAATAAAGATAGGAGTCTTCCTGCCAACCGTCGGGTTGGACGGCAAAATTGAATCGTTTTTCCGTAATAATGCCGTCAAGAAAGTTCCCGACCTTTTGGGCGTGTGTAATCTGATTGGCCGGTGTCGAGGAGAAAAAGGAATAAAATTGAGTATTAAGGCCGATAAATACGGCAACAGCGATGATAACCGGGATTGTTAGCCGAGACCAGCCGCCAGCCAAAAAAAATGCCAGGAAGAGATAGAAAAAAGGATAGATAGAGGCATAGTAATGGGGATATTTTGGTCCGGGATAGAAAGAAACACCGATAAGTAACGAAAAAAGAAAGACGGCCATCACATAGCCGACTTTAAACTTTCTGGCAAAGTAGAGCGCAAACCCGCTAAGCAGTAAAAACGTTACAATGACGATCGGTAACGGCAAGCGCATACGAAGGCTATACTCGACAAACGAGGCAAATGACTGCCAGAAAGACTGGGGGCTGTGCGACGCGACCGAACCCGGAGCGGCAAAAAGTTTAAGGAAATTCCGGAAATTCAAAAAATTATGGCGTACGTCAAAGATAATAAGCGGTAAGGCGCCGATAAAGAAGGAGGAAGCGGTCAATATTCCTTGGCCGGCGAGACGCAGTCTGGCGGTGCGGCGCGGTGAAAAAAAATAGATCAGAAAACAGATGGCGGCGGCGGGGAGGAGAAATAAGGCGAGGTAATGCAGCTGAATCGAGAAAGAAATAAAGGCGCCGGCGGCGATATAATATCTATTTTTTTTGGTTTTAAAGGCCTGGTACAAAAAATAAGCACTTAAAAAGGAAAAAAGCGGCAGGAGATTGGGATTCCATGAAGAGCGTGAAAAAGTAATAAGGGGAGTCGCAAACGTAATAAAAACTGCCGCCAGTCCGGCAACAGTGTTGTTGGCGATTTTCTTTACGATTTTATAAAAAAGCGGAATAAATAAAGTGGAAAAAAAGGCAACGCCTATGGCGAGGCCGGCGGGATTAAAGGCCGATAACAGAAGCCAGGGAGCGATAAAATAATAGTAAAACGGCCCAAGAAAAATATTGCCGGTTGACATGGGAGGGCCAATTGCAGGGAAGTGTTGCAGCATAATAATACGTTTAATAATAAGCGCATCTCTACCTTCGTCGGCAAGAAAGATGGCCATTTCCGGGAGTCGGTAAAAACGCAGGATAGCGCCAACAACAGTCAGGCCAACGACAAAAAGATACTCAGGGGATGATAATAATTTTCTCATGGCCAGCTTTGTGATACAATGCAACTTAGATTAATATGAAATTATACAGGAAAGTTGAGGCCCATCTTCGTATTTTTTTGTTAGTCATAATCTCGACTCTGATTCTGTGGTTTCCTTTTCTCACCAGACAACCGGCGTGGTTTGGCCTGCCGACAAAAAATACTGATTTTCTGACCGTTGCCAAGCAGTACGACGGTCCGTTGTACATTGTTCCGGCCAAGACTTTTTACAGCCCAAAACTGATAGAGGCTCTGCGCTTGGAACAGTTGCTGCCTTCCGGTTACTTCGCGGCTCATCTGCCTGTCTATCCGTTTTTTATCCGCATATTTTCCTACGGTATAGGTTACGTTAAATCGCTTCTTTTCACGAATGTTTTTTTTACGGCGCTTTTGGGGATGGTATTTTATGAAATAGTGAGACGGCTTAAAATTTCCGAACACCCGCTTCTTCTTACTGCTGTCATGATGTTTCTGCCGCGCTTTTTGGTCGTCCGCTCGGCCGGTGCGCCTGAAAGTTTATTTATGTTTTTGACCCTCGGTTCTTTATATAGTTTCGAAAAAAAACATTATTTTGTGGCGGGGTTATTAGGCGGACTGTCGGCGATGACTAAAACTCCCGGAATCCTTCTTTTTGGCGGTTATCTTCTTGCCGTTGGCGAACGGTTTATGAAAACCAGGCAATTTGAATGGCGCTGGATATGGTTGTTGGGTATTCCGCTCGGACTCGGGTCAGTATTTTTTTTGTACGCCATTCAGTACCGCGATTTTTTTGCTTATTTTCATACCGGCGGAGTGGTGCCGATGTCATTTCCTTACTCGGTATTTAATTTTCAGGGAAGATGGGTGGGTACGGCCTGGTTGGAAGATATTGTTTTTTATTATTGGCTGTATGTTGCGACTGTTTTTACGTTGCGGCGTAGCCAATACCGAAGCTTTTTTTATTTCGCGTTGGTTTTTTTTGGGGCGACGTTATTTGTCCAGCACCGTGACATTGCCCGTTACAGTCTACCTCTCTGGCCACTGGCCTGTATCGCTTTTGAAAAGACATTGACCTCGCGAAAGTTTATCGTCGTTTCTATTTTAGTAATACCCGCAATTTATCTTTTTGCCTGGAACTTACTGTTATTCAACCTAATGCCAATTGCCGACTGGCGGCCGTTTCTCTGACTTATGAAAAACAAAGGAGTTCAGTTTTTTAAACGACGTTGGTATCTTGTTTTGATACTTCTTCTTAGCGTCGGAATTATTGTCGGAAAAAATAAAATGTCTCAAGTTAAGATAAAAATGGGAAAACCATATCTCGTAAAAAAAGAAACGATCCGAAACACTCTTTCCTTGTCGGGCAAGATTGATGCTGACGAAAAAGTGACTCTCCGGTTTCAGACTTCGGGTCGGCTTACTTGGGTTGGAGTCAAAGAAGGAGATATCATCAAAAAGTATCAGACCGTGGCGACGCTTGATCAGCGCGATCTCCAAAATAAGCTTCAGCAGTATTTAAACAGTTTCGTAAAATCGCGTTACGATTTAGATCAAGCGCGAAACGACAATCAAGGTCCGTTGGTTGCGGCGGATCCGGCCCTAAGGGACAAGGCAAAAAGATTAATTGAGGATGCCCAGTATGATTTAAATAACTCGGTGTTGACGATTGAACTTCAGCAGTTATCTATCGAATATTCGCGGTTAATCAGTCCGATTGACGGAGTCGTCGTGCGGGTTGCTTCACCGAAAGCCGGAGTAAATATCACTCCCACCCAAGCAGAGTTTGTCGTTATTAATCCGCAGACCATTTACTTTGCGGCGCTCGCCGATCAGACAGAAGTGGTAAAATTGAGCCTGGGACAAACCGGACAGGTAAGCCTTGACGCTTTTCCTGATAAGCCGTTGCCGGGTACGATTTCGACAATTGCTTATACGCCAAAAGAAGGCGAGAGTGGGACGGTTTACGAAGTAAAAGTGGGTCTTTCCGATAATATGTTAGCCTATCGGATGGGGATGACGGGCGACGCGGAATTTGTCTTGGGTGAAAAATCAGGAGTAGTCGCGATTCCCTCTTCATATATCAGACGGGAAAAAGACAATACCTATGTTTGGGTTGAGACCAATAGGAAAAGAAGTAAGACTTTTATCACTACCGGTCAGAGTTCAGACACGCTGACCGAAGTTATCTCCGGGTTGCAAACAGGCGAGGTTATTTATGATCAAGCTCAATAACGTCGTCAAAGAATATAAACTCGATAACGAACTCATATTCAGCGCTTTAAAAGGCGTATCATTACACGTTAAACCGGGTGAACTTACCGCCATTATGGGTCCGTCGGGGTCGGGCAAATCCACTCTGATGCACATAATCGGACTACTCGATCAACCGACAAGTGGTGAGATCATCATTAACGACCGGAATGTGGCCCGTTTAAGCGATAATAGCCTGTCCGCACTGCGCAATGAATTTGTCGGTTTTGTCTTTCAACAATTTAACCTTATCAACAAACTTACGGTTGAAGAAAATATTTTATTGCCGACAGTTTACGCCAGAAAAAAAATGAGCTATGATGCCCGTCAGCACGCACAAGAATTGATGAAGCGTTTTGGCCTTGATACAAAAGCCCACTCCTTCCCAAACAAACTGTCCGGCGGTCAACAGCAGCGCGTCGCCATCGCCCGGGCGCTTATTATGAAGCCAAAATTAATCCTGGCCGACGAACCAACCGGCAATCTCGACAGTAAAACCGGCGCCGCAATTATGAAACTTTTCAGCGAGTTGAATAATGAAGAAAAAATTACCATTATTATTGTTACCCACGAGTCTGATATTGCCAAAATAACCCGTCGGGTAATACAAATAAAAGATGGCAAAATAGTATGATGTCATATTTTTTATTCATTCTAAAAGGCGCTATTTTTGATTTTTCCCGAAATAAAGGCAGAACTATTCTTACATCATTGGGTATCCTGATCGGGGTGATGGCGGTTGTTTTACTGTTGGCGTTTGGACTCGGTTTGCGAAAATATATCCGGGATCAATTTGAAGGATTGGGAACAAATTTGCTGCGGGTTGTGCCGGGAACGCCCTTGCAAAGCGGCGGCTTCCGGGGAGCAAGCTCTTTTGGCATTGTCCGTTTTGATGAGAAAGATATCAATAGTTTAAAGAGGATAAAAAATGCTGCTTTTGTGGTGCCGGTTTTTTCCAAGTCGGTGGCGCTACGCGAACAGGGAGAAAAAATGGTGGCCGATATTTACGCTACTTCGGCCGACGTTTTTCCGACGCTCAATTTGAATGTTACCCGAGGAATCTTGTTTAGCAAATCTGATATCGATAAGAGAAGTCGGAGCGTTGATATCGGGCCGAAAATTGCTGATAAACTATTCGGTGGAGCAGATAATGCGGTTGGCAAACGGTTGAAAATCGAGGGACAGTCATTTCGTATAAGCGGCGTACTGGCATCAAAAGGCGGCGGCGGATTTGGCGGGCCCGATCTTGACTCATTTATCTATATGCCCTACAAAACCGGTTTTATCTTTAACCCGGACAAAAAATTTATTGCCGTTATTGTCAAGGCCAAATCTGACGCGAGCTTACAAGAGGTAAAGAGTGAAATTAAGACAATTCTTTCGAAACGTTACAAAGTAGACGATTTTTCCGTCCTGGAGCAGACCGAAATTCTGAATGCCATTTCTTCGATCTTTGGCATCGTGAACTTGGTGTTGGTCGCGATCGCGGCCATTTCCCTTATAGTCGGTGGTATCGGGATTATGAATATTATGTATGTGACGGTGACCGAACGGATAAAAGAGATTGGTATCAGGCGAGCGATCGGAGCACGGACCTACGATATCTTGTCGCAGTTTTTGATCGAGTCGGTCATTCTCTCGTTGTTCGGCGGCACGCTGGCGTTATTTCTTTCCTACTTGATTGTCCTTGGCATTCAAAAAATATTTCCGGCCTATATTGATATTTGGACGGTTATTTTGGCGCTTGGGGTATCAAGCCTGATCGGCGTTATTTTCGGCGTCTTTCCGGCCAAAAAAGCGGCCGACCTGTCTCCAATCGACGCGATTAGGTATGAATAAACTCGCAATAATAAATCATTCATAACATTAATTAGTCATTCTCGGCTTGACCGAGAATCTTATATATCATGATATAAATCTTTTAAAGTAGGATTCTTCTTTTTAATTAACTCTAATTTCCATTCACGATTCCAGTGTTTTAATTGTTTTTCTCTTAAAATAGCGTTTCAATTCGACTAAATAATTCATAGGGTCTAGTCTAGCAAACTTCTAACTATAAGACATATTTTCTCATGAGTTTCTGAAACGATATTTTCATGTTTCTGCGGTGATTAAATCTCCACTCCGATTCTTTCAAGTATAACAAGAACTTTGCTTTAGGTACTCCGTT
>JACQCK010000003.1 GCA_016201695.1 Candidatus Roizmanbacteria bacterium | reverse complement strand
TTTCAACCGTTATCTAGACAAGACCCTATACGATTATGGAAGTTGAGAAAGAAGGGCTTCAGCAAAAGCTTCAAACCATTTTAGAAAAAGCCGCTCTCCCGCAAAAAAAAGCCGATTTGGCCGCTTTGGAAAAACAGACCTACGACGCCTCTTTTTGGCAGGACTCGCAAAAGGCTTCCGAGACAATGAAAAAGATAACCGAAATGAAGAAGGAAATTGACGAGATCGAAATGATGGCGCTTCTTTTTGAAACAAACGACCTCAAAGAAGCGGAAAAACTTATCCGGAAATACGAGATCCTGCTTTTCCTCTCCGGCCCGTACGATAAAGGCGATGCCATTTTTTCAATTCACGCCGGCCAGGGAGGGACCGAAGCCATGGACTGGAGCGCTATTCTTTTGCGGATGTATACCCGTTTTTTTGAAAATAAAGGCTGGAGTTACGAAGAGGTCGACCGGGTCGACGGCGACGAAGCGGGCATCAAAAGCATTACTCTCAACGTCAAGGGGCCGTTCGTCTACGGGCACCTAAAAGCCGAGGCCGGCGTCCACCGCCTGGTCCGCCAATCGCCTTTCAATGCCGACAATTTGCGCCAGACTTCGTTTGCTTTGGCGGAAGTGCTGCCGGTAATTGAAGATAAGGAAATTCATCTCAAAGAAGACGAACTTGAGTGGCAGTTTTATCGCTCAGGCGGACACGGAGGACAAAATGTTAATAAGGTGGCTACAGCGGTCCGCCTCATCCATAAACCAACCGGCATTGTGGTATCCTGCCAAACCGAGCGGTACCAGAAACAGAACCGCGAAAATACCCTCAAACTCCTGCGCGCTCAATTATGGCAGGCGGAAGAAGCCAAGCGTCAAACCACTATTGCCTCGTTTAAAAAAGACAAGTATGCTTCGTGGGGCAGACAGATTCGTTCTTATGTTCTGCATCCTTACAAACTCGTTAAGGATTTACGCACCGATTACGAAGAGTCCAATACCGAAAAAGTGCTCGACGGTGACCTAACCCCGTTTATTGAAGCTTTCCTAAAAAAAACGGCGTAAAGTAATTACTTCTTGTTTTTTTAAAAAAATCCTGCTATTCTTTTGGTATGAAAATGATTAATGAAACGCCCGAAGAAAAAAACGATACCCCCGTCATTCACAACCTTGACAAGGAAGAGACCGGTGCCATGGAAAAAAATAAGCTTTTGGTTCTCTTGTTGGTGGTCATTCTTGTCGGTTTGGGACTTGGATATCTATTAAATCGTCTGCCGAAACGCTTGAGCTCTTCGTCAACCTCTTTACGTCCGGTCAAAAAAACGGCCGGTATCGCCGATAAAAAAACCTTCAAAGATCAGGCGGAAGGTATCCTTAAAGAAGGCGGCATTGACGGCGAAGGTTCTTTCCATTTGGACCGTCCAGGAGGAGTTTCCCAAAACGTCTATCTTACTTCAACCACCGTCGACCTTGCCGAGTATGTCGGCCGAAAAATACGCGTTTGGGGCGAGACCTTCGGCGCGGCAAAAGCCGGCTGGCTGATGGACGTTGGTCTGGTAGAAGTCCTATAATGAAATTATCCTACCTTTTACCTCATGATTGCATTTGAAAATGTGACAAAGCGCTTTCCTCTTGGTAATGTCGCCCTTGAATCGGTTTCTTTTACCGTTAATGATAATGACTTCGTTTTTCTCGTTGGTCCATCGGGGGCCGGCAAGACAACTATTCTTCGCCTCATCATGCATGAATACCTCCCTTCTTCCGGCAACGTGACTATTAACGACCAAGTCATCTCCAGTAAATCGTTCAGAAAAATCCACGAACTCAGACGGCAGATCGGCGTCATTTTCCAGGATTTTAAAATCCTGCCCGAGAAAAACGTTTATGAAAATATTTCGCTCAGTCTGAAAGTTAATAAGACCCCTTCCTCTCAAATACAGCAAGAGGTCCTTAAGGCCTTGAGTTTGGTCGGTCTTTCGAAAAAAGAACGTGTTTTTCCGTCTCAACTCTCGGCCGGTGAGCTGCAAAGAGTCGCCATCGCCCGGGCAATTGTCGGCAATCGGGATATTATCCTGGCCGACGAACCAACCGGTAACCTCGATCCAAAGACGGCCTGGGAAATAATGAAAATTTTCAAAAAACTGGAGGGCCGGAAAACGATTATTATCGCCACCCACAACACCGACATTGTCAACAGCCTGCAAAAACGGGTAATCCTCATGAAAGACGGGCGGCTTATCAAAGACATGAAAAAAGGAGGATACGAACTGTGAAAGAAATCATCACTTCAATAAGAAGAACTCCATACCAATCAATGGCCGGCTTCTTGGTTTTGTTTTTTACTCTTTTTTTATCGACGGCTATTTTTGTCACCATATGTTTCTTAACCGGACTTCTCGGGTATGTCGAGACGCGGCCGCAGGTGACGGTATATTTTCAAAATAAGACTACCCAGGACGATATTTTTAAGGTTCGCGACGAACTGTCCGCTTCAGGCAAATATGCTAAAAAACCCGCGTATCTCCCGGAAATTGCCGAGTACCTAAAAAAACAGCCCGGGGTTGACGAAGTCAACTTTCAGAAAGATATCGTCGAACGCCTCCTCACTTTGACTTCTATTGTCCGCCTGACCTCGCTTGTTTTTTTTGTATTTTTGCTCCTCATGTCGATTGTCGTTCTTACGACCGCAATCCTTTACAAGATTGCGCTAAAAAAAGACGAGATTGAGCTACTGCGGCTCTTGGGGGCGACCAGTTTTTACATAAAAAAACCATTCCTGTTTGAAGGGATATTGTTTGGACTGATTGCCTCGCTTATGTCTTTTGGCATTATTGCCGGCGCCATTTATTCGCTGAGACCATTTCTCTTCTCGTATCTTCGCGGTATCAATTACCTATCTTTGCCGATTGCCAATTATCAGTTGCAGCTCTGGCCGCTTAGCCCGGTTTTTTTGGGAGTTACTTTTGTCTTGTCGGCGTTGTTTGGTATTACCATCGCCATTTTGGCGACTCTTCTTGCGACGGCGAAATACCTGAAGTAAACTCCGGAGTTACCACCTTACGTTCAGTTTTTTTAATTCGGTTTTAAGCGTTTTAATATCGGTAAAAATAATCGTTGGTATGCCTGCTTTTTTGGCGCCGGCAATGTTTTCTTGTTTATCGTCTATAAAAACCGCTTCTTGCGGTTTTACGCCCAGCTTTGACAAGGTATAGTCATAAATATCCCGATTCGGTTTCATCATGCCGACTTCACACGAATAAACCGCGTGACTGAAATGAGGGAATTTTCGCGTGACAAAAAGCTCCCTGACCGGCGGCTCGGTATTGGAAAGAATGGCTAATTCATATCCCTGTTTTTTTAATAGTCCAATAAGATCCAGTACTTCCTGTTTTTCTTTGTAGGCCAGTTTAAATCCGTTAGCCCATAAGTTTTTTTCCGTTGGCTCATTGACACGAAGTCGCACGGCGACTCTCTGCCAGAAATCTTTTTCGGTTAAGATTCCCCGCGACCATTCATGATCGACAAAAGAGAGGGCTTTTTTAAAATCAGCGATTGATACTTTTAAACGTGAGCTATAATACGCGAACATGACGGTTACCGGCTTATCAATAAGGACCCCGCCAACGTCAACAATGACGGCTTTTATCATGTTGCCAGAAGATTTTTAAACTCGGCGACAATCGGTTGACTGCCGCAGACAAAAGTATCAGGATGAAAAATATCAAGCGGCCCGTTAAAACCTGTCACCAGTCCGCCCGCCTCTTCAATAATGAGTTTGGCTGCCGCCACATCCCAAGCCTTAAGCCCAATCTCATAATATAGCGAGAGATTATTTTCGGCAACAAACATACACTCAATCACCGCTGAACCCAAAATAACAATCCGGGCGCCGGAAGCGTGAACCTTGCTAAGGATCGGCAACCCCTTCAGAAAATTTTCGTAAGTGTATGGCGAACCGGTACAGACTAAACCATTCTTAAGCGATCGCTTAGTGATCTCAAGTTTTTTTCCGTCCGGCCCAAACGAGCCCTTTCTTTTTTCGCCAAAAAATAACTTTTTATTTACTAGGTCATAGATAGCTCCATACAAGACTTCACCTCCATGCATATAGGCAACCGAGGTGCCATAGATGGGTAAACCGAAGGTCGCGTTTGTTGTCCCGTCTAGAGGATCAACAATCCAAATATCACTGTAGCTTTTAGGGTCAAACTCTTGGGCGCTTTCCTCTGCTAAAATAAAGTGCGAAGGGTAAGCCGACGAAATTGTTTTAATAAGGTAGTTTTCGACTGCCAGGTCGGCCTCGGTCACCCAGTTGCCCCCACCTTGCTTGTGACCGGCGATACGAGTCGTTGATGAAGCAAAAATTTTACCGCTTTCCGTCAACAAACCAGTTAGAAAATCTTTCATACGCCTATTTTACACGGTTTACCAAATTCGCTATAATGAAAAATGCTATGCGCAGAAAAATCATTATTTTAGCTCTTCTTCTTTTGCTTTTCTCGTTTGCCTCGATGATCATGGCCCAGGACACTATGCAGAATGTTGAACAGAAAATTATGGAGTACCAGACCAAACTGGACTCGATACGCAAGGAAAAAAACACCTTGTCCTCCCAGATCCAATACATGGACACCCAGATCTATCTGACCGAACTTCGCATTCTGGACACGGAAAGCAAGATTTTTACCACGCAGAAAGAGATCGAACTGCTAACGGCACGGATTGAAAATCTGGACAGCAGCCTCGACCACCTTTCAAAACTGCTGATCAAACGTATTGTCGACGGCTATAAGAAAGGCGGCGTCTCGTTTTTCGCTCTGGTTTTAAATAGCGATAACGCCGACGATCTCATTAACCGCATCAAATATGAAAAAACGGCTAAGAACAATAATCAAAAACTCTTGATTCACGTCCAGGAAACCAAACTCAACTTTGAGGAGCAAAAAAAACTGCGTGAAGACAAAAAGAACAAATTAGCCGCACTCACCGTCAACTTAAACAGGCAAAAAGTCGACCTTGATACCCAAAAAGCGCAGAAGCAGAAGCTCCTCACCGACACCCAAAACGACGAAACGACTTATCAGCGGCTGCTGGCTCAAGCCCAAGCGCAACTGGCCGCCTTTAAATCGTTCGTCGTCACTGCCGGAGCCGGAGTCATTTCCGCCAATCAATTCGGCACTGGCGCGGACGGCAGTTATTACTCCCAGCGTGATGAGCGGTGGGCGTACAAAACAATCGGTTATTCCAGCGAGAATATTCTTAACGTCGGCTGTCTTCTTACTTCAGTCGCCATGGTCGCTAAGAAACTGGGTAACAACGTTACTCCGCTTGATATCGCGGTTGATCCGAGTAGATTTTGGGGAAATACCGCTTCCATGAACTATCCTTGGCCCAGTATTGCCGGTAAAAATTACAGCGCCGTCAATAATATTGATCAAGAGCTTCAGAACGGTAATTATGTCATCGTCGGCGTTACCTATTCAAGCTGCGCCAACTCAAACGGCGGCGACCACTACGTGGTTTTAACTAAAAAAGACGGGGGCGACTATATTATGAACGATCCTATCTACGGACCAGACCTCAAGTTTAGCTCGCATTATTCGACTATCTGCTCATCAGGAACATTCAAATAAATGTAGCATATAGTCCATTGCATCTTCACTTTTTTTTCAGTAGTACATAGTATGCGTCACGTTTTCTGTCTGATTACCGGCGTGCTCTTATTATTTTTGTCTCTGGTCTCGGCGGTTGAGGCGGCAGATATTTTTATTAATGAGTTTATTATTGAACCTTCCCAGTCGGTTGAACTATATAATAATTCCTCGGAGAGCGCTGATCTTGCGGGCTGGTATCTTGATGATAGCGGCGGAACAACTTACTTTACCATTCCGGCCGGCACCGTCCTTTTACCAAACGCCTGTACTGTTTTTTCTAGTGACTTTAATTTGAATAAAACGACCACCGATACTATTCGCTTATTTGATGCGACCGCGCCGCCAACCTCCACGTCTGCCAAACTCATCGATAGTTTTTCTTATAAATCCAGCCCCGGCGACGACATCTCTTTTTTTCGCCTGCCAGACGCCTCGCCTACCTGGGCGACCGGCGCCGCTTCTTTAGGCTTACTCAACACGACTAAAATCTCCTGCCTCCTGTCGCCAACACCGACGCCGCCCCTACCTACTTTAACGCCTACCCAAACTTCAACACCTGTCCCGCCGACGCCAACCTCGATTCCGACCCCAACACCGGTTTCCTACAATAATATATATCTTTCTGAAGTTATGACCGACCCGGCCAAAGGAGAAAAAGAATGGGTCGAACTGTATAACGGCAATGACTTTAACGTCTCCTTACTTAATTGGTATTTAGACGATACGGAAAACAGCGGTTCGACTCCCCGCCTTTTTTCGCTGGACATTCCGGCTTATGGCTACGCTGTTTTTGATCTTTCTTCCTCAATCTTTAATAACTCAGCCGACACCGTCCGCCTGCTGGACTTTACTAAGGCTGAAAAAGATAGCTTTGAGTATCTATTTTCCGATCCGGGAAAAACCTTAAGTCGTCTCGATTTCACTACCGACGTTTTTTGTCTCACCACCCCGACCAGGAATCAGCCAAACGCCGCCTGTTCAATCTCGCCGACCATCCCTCCAGTCGCAAACGCGGCCTCACACCTCACTATCCCTTCTCCTTTTTTGCCCGCCTCTTTGCCTTCTGCTGACTCTCCACCTGAAGTTCTTGGCCTAGCATCTGACTACTCTTCCACCGTTTCTCCCGAACATCTAAACTCGACTGCCCCGCTTATCCGCGGTCTCTCTTTTGCTTCAAACGGCTATTCGCTTTTGACTATTGCCTCTGTTTTGCTTAGAATGAAAAAAAAGACTACTTATGGAAAAAGTGACACGGTTTTTGCGACAGCTGTTCGTCCCAAAACCGGAAAATAATTTCCGCGCCAAAGCACTTCATCATGATTTTTTGACGGCCTACCTTGTCTTTGCCTTAGTTCTGACCTTTGCCTTCAAACATTTAGGCGGTGTATTCAGTGATGTTCTTGGCTTTGCCACTGATATTTCGGTAACCAAACTTTACGAACTCACCAACGCCCGTCGCCAAGAAGCGGCGCTTCCGCCGCTGATACTCAACGATAAGCTTTCCCAAGCCGCCTATCTGAAAGCCCAAGATATGTTCGCCAAAAATTACTGGGCCCATTTTGCCCCGGACGGCAAATCACCGTGGGAGTTCATTCTGACTACCGGCTATCAATACGAATACGCCGGTGAAAATCTCGCCAAAAACTTTTTATTCAGTCAGGGAGTTGTTGATGCCTGGATGAACTCGCCGACTCACCGCGAGAATATGATTCGCCGCGACTATACCGAAGTCGGATTCGCTACTGTCAATGGCCTCTTAAACGGCGAACAGACGACGCTCGTTGTCCAGATGTTTGGTAAACCACTTAGCGGCCCGACTACTCAAATTCCTTCCTCTTCGACCGCCAACCCGCTCGCCAAACTGCATGAATCCTCGCCGGTTGTCTTGGCCAAGCAGACTTCACAAGCGCCATCACTGACCTTGCCGTTTGCCGTAAACATTAACATTATTTTTATGGCCTTTTTGACGATTGCGCTTATCATGGATTTTTATTTCGCCGTCCGCTCCCACGTTTTCCGGCTAACCGGAAAACACGCCGCTCATCTTATTTTTATCGGGTTTTTGTTCGTTGGTTTATTATTTTTTGTTCGGGGGGCAATTTTATAAATCATGGATATCGTCCTAAAACATATCAGTCAAGAATTTCGACATCACGCTTTCGACTATTTATTGCTTTGTACGGCGGGAGTTTTTTTTCTCATCTCTTTGAACATCTTACGGGGTGAACGACTTATGGAGTTGGTGATGCTCGTCGCTTTTGTCTCCTTTTATGTCATTTGGGGAATCTATCACCATATTTTGCGTAACGACCTTCACCTGAAAATTGTGTTAGAATACATACTTATCGGCTTTACCCTGTTGTTTCTGTTAAAAATTATTATCTTACCTTAAATTTATGAAAGGGGTCATTCTGGCAGGCGGATTGGGCACCAGACTGTATCCTTTGACTCACGCCACCAATAAACATCTCCTGCCGGTCTATGATAAACCAATGATTTACTACCCGATTCAAACTCTGGTGAAAGCCGGTATCAAAGAAATTCTCATTGTCGTCTCCGGTCCACACTCCGGCCACTTCATTCACGTTCTTAAAAACGGCAAAGAGTTTGGTATTGATCATGTCGAATTTGCCTATCAAGAAAAACCAAACGGCGGTATTGCCGACGCCCTGGCGCTGGCGGAAGATTTTGCCGACCACGATTCAATCACGACAATTCTTGGTGATAACACGACCGACGCCGATATCTCAACCGCCGTCCGCAGTTTTAAAAAAGGGGCGCTTATTTTCTTGAAAGAAGTCCCTGATCCGCAGCGTTTTGGTATCGCCCGGTTCGCTGAAGGAAATCCCAAAACAATTGTTGAGATTATAGAAAAACCAAAAAGTCCTCCCTCTAAAATGGCGGTCACCGGACTCTATATATATGACTATCAGGTTTTCGATTTTATAAAGAAATGCGATCCCGGCTTTGCCGGACGAAACGAACTGGAGATCACTGAAGTCAATAATTTTTACATTAAAGCGAACCAGCTTACCTGGGCGCCATTGAAAGGGTACTGGCTAGACGCCGGCACATTTGACAGCCTGTTTCTTGCCAACGCCTACTGGGCGAAAAAACGTAACCCCAAACTAAGCCGCGATTTGTGATATAAATAAATATGGACTCAACACAACTTTTGCTAACCGTTGTACTCACCGTAACTATGATTCTTCTCATTCTGGTCGGTTGGCAGTTGATTTTTTTACTTCGCGAAACGCGCCGTACTCTCACCAAAGTAAATCGCATCATTGACGCTTTTGAACACGTTGGTCTATCGCTCGATCATGGGCTCGGTGAAATATACGGATTCATGACCGGTTTAAAAACACTTTTTAAAGTTATCGACGTATTCCACTTAAAAAAACATGACAAGTCAAAGTAGCCACCCGCCGACTGGTTTCTGGTTTGGATTCGCTTTAGGCACGATGGCAGTTGGCGCCTCGGCTTTTCTTTTAGGCACAAAAAAGGGCAGGCAGACGCTAGCAAAACTCTTGGAGCTTTCAGAGAATTTTGAAGAGAACGCTTACTCAATGTTGGCCGAGATTGAAAAAAAAGCCGGGGAAGCACTTAAAGACTCACGATCGGTACCGGCCGCGGCTAAACAAGGTTTTCAGACTGTGCTTACCAAAATCAAAGAACTCAGTCCGTCTACCGCGGTAAAAAACCCGAAAAAGGTTTTTATCAAAGAATATTGATCGTAAATGCCCTTGACTTTACTAGGGTCATATTGTATAGTATAATAGTTTTTTTGTTCCCCTTTCAATGCTGTAGGGGTTTTTTCATTTATCACCAACAGTTACGCGCCACCAGCCGATGAGCAAAGCAGACAAATCTACCCTAAAACCCCATAAAGATCTCGTTTTAGGCAACGAAGATACGAACCTCGAATCATTTGATCTGATTGAGGTTCAAAAGCAGTCGTGGAATACCTTTATCACGGTTGAGCTCAAAAAAGTATTCCAAGATTTCTTTCCTATCGAAGATTATACCGGAAAAAAATTCGTTCTTTATTTTGAAAACTTTTATCTTGGGAAACCGCGATATGAAATTGATCTCTGTCTCCAAAAAAAATTAACCTACGACACACCAGTTTATGTCACTCTGCGTTTAGTCAATAAAAGAACCGGTGTAGAAAAACAGCAGGACGTCTATTTTTTTAACCTGCCGAGAATGACGAGTCGGGGTACTTTTATCATCAACGGCATTGAACGCGCTATCATCAATCAGATTGTCCGGTCGCCCGGCGTATACTTCACCGCCGAAATTGATAAAGTCACCGGCCTCACACTTTACAACGCCGAAATCAGACCTTACATCGGTGCGTGGCTCGATATCACCCTCAATAAAAATAATCTCATCGAGATGAAAGTAAATAAAAAAAGAAAGTTTCTGGCCACGGTGCTTCTAAAAACATTTGACGGCGATTCGGCCAATCATATCCTTAGTTATTTTAACTCGCTCGACAAGGAACTTTTGGATAAATACCTCGTCCCCACTCTCAAAAAAGACCAAACAAAAACCAAAGAGGAAAGCATTCTTGAAATTTATCGAAAAGTCAGGCCGGGTGAACCGTTGGTCCTCGATAACGCCCAGGAAACCCTCAATAATCTTTTTTTCAATCACCGGCGGTACTCTCTTGCTGATGTCGGCCGTTATAAAATGAACAAAAAACTAGCTCTTTCGACTGAAATTTCCAAAGAAAACCATCTCATCAATAAACAGGATATCGTCGAAACCATTAAATACCTTCTTAACCTCACCATTAGCAAAGGCACGTTTGATGATATTGATCATCTTGGGAACCGCCGACTGCGTACGGTTGGCGAACTCGTCAGTATGTACGGCATCCGCGTCGGAATGGTACGAGTCGAACGGGAAATAAAAGAACGAATGAGTTTAGTCGCAAGCGATATGAGCGTTACTCCGTCCCAGATCGTCAACTCCAAACCATTAATCGTCGCCATTAATTCTTTCTATCGTACCAGCCAACTTTCCACCATCGTCGACCAAACCAATCCGCTCGCCGAAGTTGACAATCTTCGCCGCATTACTGTTGGCGGGCCGGGCGGAATTGAGAAAGAACGTGCCTCATTCTCTATCCGTGATATTTCTTCTTCACAGTATGGAAGGATTGATCCGATCCGGTCACCAGAAGGACAAAACATCGGCGTCGTCACCTATATGGCACTTTTTGCCCGGGTCAATAAATATGGATTTTTGGAAACGCCATACCGGCAACTCGCCGCCGAAAAACACGGCAATAAAACTCGCCGCCGACTCACCAAAGAAATCGTCTATCTTCCCGCCGATGACGAAGAACAGTATCATATTGCCTCCAATGCCTTGACGACCGATGAAAATGGCTATATTACCAACGAATATGCCGTCGCCCGTCACCAGGGCGAGATCGTTGAGGTCCCGGTTGCCAAACTGGATCTGATGGATGTTTCTCCCCGTCAGGTTATCGGCGTTTCCGCCGCGCTTATTCCATTTCTTCAAAATGACGACGCCAGCCGCGCCTTGATGGGCACTCACATGCAGTGCCAGGCAGTTCCCCTTGTCAGACCAAGCGCTCCGGTTGTCGGCACCGGTATTGAGAAAAAAATCAGCGCCGCCCTCAAACGGACTGTTTATGCCGAAGAAGACGGTGTCGTTGAGTATGTCGACGGGAGAAAAGTTGTTGTTAAAGGCAAAAGCGGGGCACACTACTCTTATGAACTGGAACGGTATGTCCGCACCAATAAAGATGTCGCCTTCGACCAGAGACCGCAAATCGTCCCCCATCAGAAAGTGAAAAAGGGCGACCTGTTGGTCGACGGCCCTTCAACCGAAAACGGCAAACTGGCGCTTGGCCAAAATTTGGTGGTCGCTTACACCTCTCTTAACGGTTTAGGCTACGAAGACGGATTTATTATCTCCGACCGTCTCATTAAAGACGACCTCTTGACCTCGATTACGATTGAGGAATTTGTTGCCGACTTGGTCGATACCAAGCTCGGACCCGAAGAACTGACGCGCGATATTCCCAATGTCCGCGAAGAGGTGCTGCAAAATCTCGACAAAGAAGGATTTGTCACCATCGGCTCCGAGGTCCACGGCGGAGACATTCTTATTGGTAAGGTCGCTCCCAAAGGCGAAAAAGAACTGACGGCCGAGGAACGCTTGCTGCGGGCCATTTTCGGCGAAAAAGCCAAAGACGTAAAAGACACATCACTGCGTATGCCCTACGGCAAGCGCGGAAACGTCGTCAATATTGAGATAATCGACGCCAAAAAAGACCCCAACGAGCTTGAGCCAAGTGTCTTAAAAAGAATTATCGTGAATACGGCCCAGCTTCGTAAGATTTCTGTCGGTGACAAACTGGCCGGCCGTCATGGGAATAAAGGCGTTATCTCAAAAATTCTGCCGGCCTGGGACATGCCGTATCTGGCCGACGGCACGCCGGTTGACGTCATTCTTTCCCCGCTTTCAATTTTGTCTCGTATGAACCTCGGACAACTGTTTGAAACACTGCTCGGTCTTATTGCCACCAAACAAGGAATAAACATTTCCATACCGGTTTTCGAAAAGATAAAAGAGGAGTTCATTACCTCTGAACTTGCCCGACTCGGTTTGTCGATTGACGGTAAGGTAACTTTGTTTGATGGCCAGACCGGCCGGCCTTACGAAAAAAAAGTCATGGTTGGTAACGGCTACATCATGAAACTGATTCACATGGTTGAGGATAAATTCCACGCCCGTTCGGTCGGCCCATACTCGCTCGTTACCCAACAACCGTTGAGCGGAAAATCGCAAATGGGCGGACAGCGTTTTGGCGAGATGGAAGTCTGGGCCCTTGAGTCACATCGAGTGCCATTTACCTTACAAGAAATCCTCACCATTAAAAGCGACGATGTCCGCGGCCGGACCAAAGCCTTCGAATCAATTATTAAGAAAATCGACATACCCCAGTCCAGCGTTCCTGAGTCATTTCACGTTCTGGTAAAAGAATTGAATGCGCTCGGTTTATCAATTGATTACATCAAATAACAAATTTTTATGGACGACCTGCATGTCATTGATTTTTCCGGCCTTCGCATTAGTCTTGCTTCCCCGGAAGCCATTCTCACCTGGTCACACGGCGAGGTAACTAAACCGGAGACCATTAACTATCGCACCTTTCGCGCCGAAAAAGACGGCCTGTTTGACGAGCGGATTTTCGGACCGACCAAAGACTATGAATGTTACTGCGGTAAGTATAAACGCATGCGTTATAAAGGCATAGTCTGCGATCGTTGTGGAGTCGAAATCACGACTTCAGCCGTCCGGCGCGAGCGGATGGGGCATATTAAACTTGCCTCTCCTATCGCACACATCTGGTATTTTAAAGGCCCGTCTTCTGTCCTAAGCACCATTCTTGATATTCCCCCACAGGCCCTGGAACGGATCATTTATTACGCGTTGTATTTGGTAAAGGGCGTTGACAAAGAGAAACAAAAAAAAGCGGCGGCGGCGGTCGAAGACATAAAAAAAGAAGAAGTTAAATTACTGGAAGACGCTCACACAAAAAAGAAGAAAGAGATTGAAGCGGCAATCGAAAAACAAAAAGAAGACTTTGCCGCAAAGATTGCCAATAAAGAACAACGGGAGATAACCGAAGCTGAAATCGATTTGAAATCTCGTGAACAGTTAAAATCTGTTTCTGATGACTTTATCCAACAAAAAGCGCAAAAACTCGCCCAGTTCGATCGTTTAGTCAAAATCATCAAATCGGTCAAACCATTCAATACGATGGAGGAAGACGACTATTTATATTTCCGGGAAAAAAGCGTGGAAGATTTCCTTGAAGTCGGGATGGGTTCGGAAGTGATTTATGAGATGCTCAATAACATGGATATTAAACAAGTCGCCTCTGATTGTTTGAAGGACTTGAATACGGTCAAGGGTGAAAGACGAAATAAACTTTTGAAAAAAATGAGAGCGGTTGAAGCTTTCATGAAGGCTGTTATTTCCCCAAAATGGATGGTTATGACAGTCCTACCGGTTATCCCTCCCGACCTGCGACCCGTTGTCCAGTTGCCGGGTGGAAAATTCGCGACTTCAGACTTGAACGATTTTTACCGACGCGTTATCAACCGTAACAATCGCCTGAAACAGCTCATTGATCTTGGTGCACCGGAAATTATTCTTCGTAACGAAAAACGCATGCTCCAAGAAGCGGTTGACTCGCTTATTGATCTACAGAAGTCGCGGGGACGGCTGCGCACCCAAGGCGCCGCCTCAAAGGTCCAAAAGTCGCTTTCCGATATCCTTCGCGGGAAACAGGGGCGTTTCCGTCAGAATCTTCTTGGTAAACGGGTCGACTATTCAGGCCGCTCGACGATTATTGTCGGACCAGAACTGAAGATCGATCAGTGCGGACTGCCAAAAGAAATGGCGATTGAACTTTTTAAACCATTTCTCTTGCATGAGATAATTATTCGCGGGCTGGCACCGAATATAAAAAGTGCCAAGAGCTTCCTGGAAAAAAAAGAACCAGTCGTCTACGATATTCTTGCCGAAATTACCAAAGAACACCCGATTCTTTTAAACCGTCCGCCAACCCTTCACAAACTCTCAATTTTGGGTTTTTATCCCATTCTGACCGATGGCTATGCTATCAAACTGCACCCCACTGTCTGTCAGGGGTATAATGCCGACTTTGATGGAGACGCCATGGGCGTGTTTCTTCCCCTGTCCCAACGGGCAATTGACGAAGTAAAGACCCGGATGCTTCCCTATCAAAATCTTCTGAAGCCGGCCGATGGCTCACCGATCGTTTTGCCGAATAAAGAAATGGCTCTTGGCTGTTATTATTTGACTACGCTTGACACGACTTTCGCGCAAAAAAAAGACGCCGATCTTAAAGCATTTCCTTCTCCGGAAGAGGCAATCAACGCCTTTCACCTCAATTTGATTACCGTCAGACAGCCTTTTTGGCTAGTCGTCAAAGGAAAACTATTAAAAACTTCGGCCGGGCGGATCATTTTCAACAGCGCCCTACCCGAGACACTCCGCTATATCAACGAACCGGTCAAGGCGGCTGACCTTAAAACTTTGGTTGTTTTGGCAATGAAACAATTTAATAATGTCCAGGTCGGCGAGATTATCGACAAACTCAAAGATATCGGCTTCTGGGGAGCAACCATTTCCGGAGGTTTATCGGTCTCTATTTTTGACATTGAAATTATTGCCGAGAAAGGCAGGATTGTAAAACAAACAGAAAAAGAAATCTTAAAAATTGAAAAAAACTATGAACAAGGCCTACTGACGCTTGAGGAAAAGCGCCGTTACTCCAATAAGCTCTGGATCGATACGACCGAGAAATTGGCCGATATGACCTGGGACGCGCTTGACGAAGAAAATCCGATTAAAATCGGTATTAAATCAGGCGGTCCGCGTGCCTCCCGCGAACAACTCAAACAACTTTCCGCCATTAAGGGTTTGGTCGTTGATCCGCTGGGCAAGATTATTGAGATTCCCACCAAATCAAATTACCGGGAAGGTTTGACTATTTTTGAGTATGTTATTTCCGCCAGGGGTGCCCGCAAAGGTCTCACTGACTCGGCTCTCAAAACAGCCGACGCCGGTTACTTAACTCGTCGCCTCGTTGATGTTTCCCATGACATGATCGTCCGCGAAGAAGACTGTGAAGCAACAGAAGGCTTGACTATCTCAACGACCGACACCCGCGGCGATAAATTTAAGGAACGCATGCGTGGCCGATATACTTTGAAAGATATCCTTGACTCAGATAAAAATATTATTGTCGCCGCCAATAATCTCATCGACGAAGATAAAGCCCGACTGATTATCGCCGCCGATGTGAAGAAAATGACTATCCGCTCACCATTATATTGCCGGGCAAAATATGGCGTCTGCCAAAAATGTTACGGCATTGACCTTTCCGTCAATAAGGTTGTTGACATCGGCGTTCCGGTTGGCGTCATGGCGGCCCAATCAATCGGTGAACCGGGTACCCAATTGACAATGCGTGTCCGCCACTTCGGCGGCATTGTGATTTCTGACGTCACCCAGGGCCTGCCAAGAGTTGAAGAACTGTTTGAGACTCGGACGCCAAAAATTGTCTCCCCGATTGCCGAAGTCGAAGGAAAAGTGCATATCCAGGAAGATACAGAAAAAGAGACTTATTCAGTTAAAATCAGCTCCACCAACAAGAATCCTCCCCGCGAGCAAGAATTTCTCATTCCGCTGTCCCAAAAACTTAAAGTCAAAGACGGAGAAATCATCGCGAGCGGCACTCCTTTGTCCGAAGGATATCTTAATGTCAATGATATCCTCGCGATTCGCGGACTTCAAGCCGCCCAGCAGTACTTAGTTGACGAAATTCAGAAGGTTTATGAATCGCAGGGCATTACTATTCACGACAAGCATTTTGAAGTCATTGTCCGCAAGATGAGCGATAAGGTAACTATCGAAGACGAGGGAGATACTTTATTTATTAAAGATGAAGTCGTCTCAAAGATCCGTTTTGAGGAAGAAAATAAGAAAATCTTGGCCCAGGGAGGTAAGCCTGCCATCGGAAAAATTTCGATTCTCGGCATTACCCGTTCCGCCATCTATACCGATTCATGGCTGTCGTCCGCCTCATTCGAACAAACGACTAATGTCTTGAGTTCGGCCGCTATCAAAGGCCAAGTTGACTACTTGTTAGGACTAAAAGAAAATGTTATAATTGGACGGCTTATCCCAGTCACCAAGGAGTTGATCGAGAAATATTACGGAAATTTTGTTAACAAATATGCCAACTATCAACCAGCTGATAAAAAGGAAGAGGCACAAGCGGTCTAAGAAATCCCGCGCTGCCGCTCTTAAACTCAGCTTTAACTCGCTCAAACGACGGTACGTTGCTAATAACAACTCGATGAAACGAGGCGTTTGTACTGTGGTTCGTACGATGACTCCCAAAAAACCAAACTCGGCTCTTAGAAAAGTGGCCCGCGTCAGACTCTCCAATAAGATGGAAGTAACCGCTTATATTCAAGGAGTTGGACATAATTTAGCCGAACACTCGATTGTATTAATTCGTGGCGGCCGGGTCAAGGATCTTCCCGGCGTCAAATACCATATTGTCCGTGGCAAGTTTGATACGACAGGGGTAGCCAATCGCACTACTTCACGCTCAAAATATGGGGCCAAAAAACTGCCGCCCCAACCCAAAGCTGCCTAATTCTTTAAGCCTATGCCACGACGTCATTACCAGAAAAAGAAAATAAAGCCTGACCCTCTCTACAACAATTTTGAGATCGCAAAATTGATCAACTATCTTATGAAAGACGGGAAAAAAACCGTTGCCGAACGAATCGTATATGAAGTTATGGATAACATAAAAAAAGATGACAAAGATGCGATAAAAATCCTTCACCAAGCGATCGGTAACGTCGCCCCTGTACACGAAGTCAAACCCCGCCGGCTCGGAGGCGCTTCCTACCTGGTCCCGATTGAAGTTCGCCGCGATCGTAAGTTTTTCTTGGCACTCAACTGGATTGTGAATGCGGCTACCGCTCGGCCCAACAAAGAATACAAAACGTTCGGCAAAAAGCTGCTCGCTGAACTGTACGACGCCGCCAACAACCAAGGTCAAGCCGTCAGTAAACGCCAACAAACAGAGAAGCTGGCAGAAGCCAATAAAGCCTTCTCTCATTTACGGTGGTAGGTCTTCAGGCAGTATAAAATACTATGTCGCAACCAGTCGTCACTAAAAATCGCAATGTCCCCTTAGATAAGATCCGAAATATCGGCATTATCGCTCATATCGACTCGGGAAAAACAACGACTACCGAACGCATTCTTTTTTATACCGGCCGCACCTATAAAGTCGGCGACATTGACGAAGGAAATACCCAGATGGACTGGATGCCGCAAGAGCGAGAACGCGGCATTACCATCGTTTCGGCGGCAACGACTACTTTCTGGAAAGACACGCGCTTTAATATTATCGACACCCCGGGACACGTCGACTTCACCGCTGAAGTCGAGCGGTCGCTGCGGGTACTTGACGGCGGAGTGGTGGTATTTGACGCCGAAGAAGGCGTCCAAAGCCAGTCAGAGACTGTCTGGCGCCAGGCTGATAAATATAAAGTGCCTCGCCTGTGCTTCATCAATAAAATGGATAAACTTGGCGCCGACTTTGACACGACGGTTGGCGAAATTAGAGAACGCTTGGGCGCTCACCCGGTCGTTATGGTTTATCCAAACGGTAAAGAACAGGAATTCAAGGGAGTGATTGATCTTCTGACATTGAAAACCCTGACTTGGGATAAAGATCCCTTAGGTACCGAGTTTTCCGTTTCAGATCACATCCCGGCCGAACTGCAAAAAAAAGTGACGGAAATGCGCGCCAAACTTGTCGAGCAGGTCGCCGAAACTGATGATGCGCTTTTAAACAAATATTTAAACGGTGAGGAAACTTCCGTTGCCGAAATTAAAGCCGCCCTTCGTAAAGCCGTCATCACCTACAAACTTATCCCTATCTACTGTGGCACTTCGCTTCGCAATAAAGGGGTCCAACCCCTTCTTGACGGCGTGGTCGATTATCTTCCTTCGCCTCTTGACTTAAAAGAAGTAAGCGGAATTAATCCGACCACCAAAGCAACTGAAGTACGTAAGCTTTCGCCTGATGAAAAGTTTTCGGCGCTTGCTTTTAAAATTCAACTCGACCCCCACGTTGGCAAAATCACTTATGTCCGTATTTATTCCGGCACCATCGGATCCGGCTCATATATCTACAATGTTAATAAGGGCAAACAGGAACGTGCTAGTCGACTGCTTCTTATGCACGCCAACAACCGCGAGGAAATTGATCAAGCCTACGCCGGAGAAATTGTCGCACTCGTTGGACCAAAAGAAGCAAAAACAGGCGATACACTGGCTGATCCGACCGCTCCAATTCTTCTTGAGCAGATTATTTTTCCTGATCCCGTCATCTCGCTCGCCATTGAACCAAAGACTAAGGCCGATCAGGAAAAGCTTTCTTACAGTCTCCAGCGCCTGGCCGAGGAAGATCCAACCTTTAGAGTAAAAATAAACCAAGAAACCGGACAGACGATTATGTCGGGAATGGGAGAGCTCCACCTTGAAATTCTTGTGGATCGGATGAAACGCGAAATGGGCATGAATGTGAATGTCGGCCGACCCCAAGTCGCCTATAAAGAAACCGTTACTAAATCCATCGGCGACATCGAAGGCAAGTATATTAAGCAAACCGGAGGACACGGTCAGTATGGTCACTGTATCATCAATATTCAGCCAGTCGGCCGCGGTGAAGGATTTAAATTTATCAATAAAATAAAAGGCGGATCGATCCCGTCAGAGTTCATTCCTTCCATAGAAAAAGGGGTTCGGGCGGCTTTGGAAAAGGGAGTGCTACTGGGATTTCCTCTCGTTGATATTCAAGTTACTCTGGTTGATGGAAGTTATCATGATGTTGACTCCTCGGACATTGCCTTTCAAATCGCCGGATCAATGGCGATTCAGGCCGGCGCCAAGCAGGCCGGAGTCACCCTGCTTGAACCGATCATGAAACTGGAAGTGACCGTCCCCGAAAACTTCATGGGCGTCGTAATCGGAGACATTTCGAGTAAACGCGGAAAAATTCTGGGCACCGAAAAAAGAAGTCGGGCCGTCGTCATTAAAGGGTATGTCCCCTTAGCGGAAATGTCAGGCTACGCGACAATTCTTCGTTCGCTAACCGAAGGTCGAGGCTTTTTTTACATGGAGCCGTCCCATTACGAGCAGGTTCCCCAAAATATCATCAGCACCATGCTCGAAAAAAAATGAGCAGCTTTCTTATGAAAACAGTGGTTTTTTCCGATACCCACCTCAACGGAAAGTTTGAAGAAAAAAGATTCCGTTTTTTGGAGTCCCTTGTCGCAAATGCCGACAGTGTGATCATCAACGGCGACTTTTGGGAAGGATTTGTCATCAGTTTTGACCAGTTTATCGCCTCTCCTTGGCGACATTTGTTTCCCATTCTCAAAAAGAAAAACGCTGTTTATATTTACGGTAATCACGATTCCGAAACCCGTTGCGACTCCCGCGTCTCCCACTTTTCGGCCCAGCAGAAGAAACGCCATGTTTTGACGATCAATAAGACTCTTTATCTTTTTGAACACGGCGATCGTCTCCTGCCTTTTGGAATTGAAAAAAAAGGAGTAACCGCAAAACTAACCTACGCGACCGTACTTTCGGAAAAATTAGAGCGCCTCATTACCCGTCAAAAAAACAAACAAGTGACGGCTTTTCTTCTCAAACGGTATAATGAAAAAATCAAACAACGGTTAAGAAAAGAGCTTAAACCGGGCGAAGTTTTCGTCTGCGGGCACACTCATTTTGCCGAACACGATGTCAGTAACTGTTTCATTAATCTCGGTATAGTACGGCACGGTTTGGCACAGTACCTCGTCATCGACGGCAGTACCGTAACCCAGCGCGAAGAGTGGTACGATTAACATCACTTTCTTTTTTAGCCTGTCTCAGCGGGATAATTTTTTTCCCCTTGACAAAGTAAACATTTGTTTACTATACTGTAAACATCCGTTTACAAGTTTTAAATTATCTTATGCCCTCTGTCGATCGGCTCGCCATGATAAAACGATTTTACCGCAAGTATAATCGTCTGCCTTCCTATTCGGAGATGCTTCGTCTTTTTCACTTTGCTTCGAAAAAAGCTGTCCACCTCGTCGTCCATAAGTGGATTGAAGAAGGGCTGTTAAAAATTGATAGTAATAAAATTACTCCAACCCTACGGTTTTTCGGTCTGCCTCTTTTCGGGATGATTAAAGCCGGCTTTCCCATTCTCGCCGAGGAAGATCGTCAGTACCTCACCCTTGACGAATACCTTATCAATGACCCTAACTCCTCTTTCCTTTTAAAAGTGAGCGGCGACTCCATGATCAATGCCGGTATTTTTGACGGTGATGTCGTGGTGGTCGAACAAAAAAGAGAACCGGTTCCGGGCGATATCGTACTTGCCGAAATTGACCGTGAGTGGACTCTCAAAATTTATAAAAAAGACCGCCGTCATCGACTCGCTTATCTTGAAGCGGCCAACCCGAAATATCCGCCTTTTTATCCTACACAGGAGCTTAAGATTCACGGAGTGATTGGCGGCGTCGTTCGTAAATTAGCCAACTAATCATTCTCATGAACGAGGCAGTCAACGAAAAAGTGAGTGTGGTTACCATTTTTAATACGGAGAAAGGCACCGTGATGCCGTGGAAACTACGTTGGCGCGGCCGGGACTATTGTGTTACGCGCCTTGGCTTTCATCATACTCTTCGCCAAGGTAAAACTCTTCTTCATATTTTTTCCGTTACTACCCACTCACTCGCTTTCAAATTGAAGCTTGATACCGACACTCTTCACTGGACTTTGGAGGAAGTCTATGACCCATCTACCTCTTAACCATCACAAACCGCTGATCATGCATATCGATCTTGATTCGTGTTTTGCCTCAATCGAACAACAGGCTAATCCATTCTTGAGAAATAAACCAGTCGTCGTGGCCGCCTACACGACGCCAAACGGCTGCATTCTTTCCCCATCAAAAGAAGCAAAAAAATACGGTATAAAAACAGGCATGCGTCTTAAAGACGCTCAAAACCTGTGCTCTCGTCTCCTCGTCTTGCCGACCGATCCGCCGAAGTATCGTCAAGTACACGCTCAATTCAAAAAGATCTTTTCTGACTATTCGCCGACTGTCATACCGAAATCGATTGACGAGGCAATTATTGATTTTGCCGTCTCCCCTTTCAAGGAATATAACCTTCAACTTATTGCCCAAGAAATAAAAACCCGCATCAGACGGGAGATCGGCGACTGGATTTCGTGCAGTATCGGCATTGCCACTAACCGTTTTTGGGCGAAGATGGGGGCTTCCCTCCATAAACCCGACGGACTCGAGATGATTACCCCGGAAAGAATACTGCCGATTTTAAAAACCCTACAACTGATTGACCTGTATGGCATTAATACCCGTTACCAGGCGCGGCTCAATATCCAAGGGATTATGACTCCGGTAGATTTTTTTAACGCTAAAGAATCGGTCCTGCGTCATCAGGTATTTAAAGGAATCCTCGGCTATTATTGGAATCTTCGCCTTCGCGGCTGGGAAATCGACGACTATGAGTACCAACAAAAAAGTATCGGTCACCAGTATGCGCTTGGCGAAAAAACAGCCGACCGGATTAAGTTACTGCGCCTGCTTATGAAACTGTGCGAAAAAACCGGTCGGCGTCTCCGGCGTTCAGGCCAGACTGCCCGCGGGTTACACCTCGGCTGTCTTTATGAAGACCATACTTACTGGCACCACGGACACAAGTTTCCAACTGAAACCTATACTACCGAGGAGATTTTTGGAAAAGCCAAATGGATTTTTGATCAACAACCGCAAAAAAAAGTAGTTATAAAAATGGCCATTACTTCGTACGACTTTTCTCCTTTTCATACCGGACAGACCAGTCTTTTTGACGGAGATATAGAGAAAAAAAGAAATGTTGCTCAAGCGCTTGATAAGATCAACGACCGGTATGGAGAGTTTGTTATTGTCCCGGCTCTCATGATGGACATGGACACAACGATAAAAGATGCCATTGCTTTCGGCAGAATCAGGGAACTTGATATTTTTTAATTTGATAAAATTGAGTTGTGAAAATATACGTTTGTCATTCTTCTGCTTTTGATTACAAAGAAGAACTGTATAAGCCTATCCGTAACTCCAAGTTAAACAATGAGCATGAATTTATTCTCCCTCATGAAGTAAGTGAACAAACATTTAATTCAAAAGAAATAATTCCACACTGTGATCTCATAATTTCGGAGGTTTCCTATCCTTCGACTGGTCTGGGGATTGAATTAGGGTGGGCCAATAAAGAAGATAAGAAGATCCTTTTTATATCTAAGACAGGAACTCCGGTTGCTCGATCCTTAAAAATACTCTCTTCCGATTTTATTGAATACACAGATTATAACGATCTAATAGAAAAACTTACCTTGTTTATTAATAATCTAAATACTTTATACTTTGAAAACGAAAAGGCTGAATTGATAAGCTAGCGTTCAAATAATCGCAAAAACTTGCGAGAAACCTTGATGCTAATATCGAAGAACTAATCAACTAAATAGTTTTATGATACTTCAACATAAAGTGATTGTTATAACCGGCGCAAGTCAAGGCTTTGGCAAAGCTCTCGCTAAGGCACCGAAGCACGAAAATACTCTCGTAGTTATTTCAAGCCACGACGAGGAAAACTTAGAGAAAACCGCAAAAGAATTATCGGTTGATCATTTTCTTGCCGACGTGACTTCAGTTAAAAGTATTAAACGGCTTGGTGAATATGTCGTTGAGAAGTATGGAAAAATAGACTGCTGGATTAACAATGCCGGAATTCAAATTGCTCCGAGTTTGATGGAAGAAGTTGATACACAAAAATCACACTATCTTTTTGAAGTAAACTTTTTTGGCTATTTTTACGGATGTCAGGTTGCGCTTTCATATTTTAAGAAACAGAGTAACGGGATAATTATAAATATTAATTCTACGGCCGGACTTGAGGGGAAGCCAGAAATATCGGCATACACCTCATCAAAATTTGCCATTAAAGGATTAACAGAATCAATTCGTAGAGAGGTTACGGATTTAGATATAAAAGTCTATGGCGTATTTCCTGGCGGAATGAAAACGGATATTTATAAAGACAAGTACCCTGATGATTTAAACGATTATATGGAAGTTGATATCGTTGCAGAAAAAGTTATCGCTAATCTAAAATCAGATAACCCTGAACTTGATTTCGTAATTAAGCGACCAAGTAAACAACTAAAAATTTGAACCGAATTGATAAATAATCTGCTGCCAAAGAAAAATTTTAAAATGAATAAATACCTAGCGCTTTTTCGGGGAATAAATGTTGGCGGACACCACCAAATACCGGGAATTAGGCAACGATATCACGGCACGCAATTATAATACGGTTTTAAAAATTATTAAGGCAGCAAACCTATGAAACCTTGTATAATTTTACAATGAAAAAAATTATTTCCAGCACGATTGGCCTAGTTTTATTAATGATAATAACTCACAATGTCGTCTTTGCTCAAGGCATGATGCGTAATGCCACCGCAGGTTCAGATCGTCATACCGGCCGCGAAGAAGCCGAAGGAAAAGCAGTTTGGGAAAAACTGCAAGCTAAAAAACTTGCTTGCAAGGATTTATCCGCTGACAATTTTGAAACTCTCGGCGAATACTTTATGGGCACCATGACCGGTATTTCCCATGAAGCGATGAATGGTATGATTATTCAGATGATGGGCAAAAAAGGTGAAGAACAAATGCATGTGGTTATGGGTAAGCGCTTGAGCGGTTGCGACACTTCTGCCGTGTTTCCGTCGCACCGAGTTGGCTTTCTGTCGATGCTGCCAATGATGGACTTCGGCTTCACGCCTCTCGGCGGTTACGGTTGGTTTTTGATGATTCTTTGGTGGGGATTAGTAATCGCCGGCATTGTCCAGCTTATCAACTGGTTGACCGGCCAATCTCATCGCGCCAACGATCATCAAAGATCACCGCTTGAGATATTAAAAGAACGATACGCAAAGGGCGAAATTGACCGAAATGAGTTTGAGAATAAGAAAAAAGATCTAACTTGATGGCTTAAGCAAGCTCCCGCAGAGCGGGACAAATCGAACTTCTTCTCTTTAACCAAAAAGTTGAATGTGTCCGCACACTTCGCAATTAGCAATATTAGTCTATATATTGTTGACTAAATATATAACTAGCCAATTCTGACAACCTAGAGACGAATCGATCATTTAAACCTAATCCTTTGTCCATTATTTGTTCTCTAATAGCGGAGATTTCTTTCATACTCTCTTTATCCATTGTTTTTAATTCGACTCTATCTTTTTCAGTAAGTTTTGAATATTGCCTCTCTCTTATTTTTCTTAATTCATCAACAAATTCAGCTTCGCTTTTTATGTTATTTAAATGTAATTCATTTATGTCGTTTGGAGTGATTAAAATTTTACGTTGAGAAGTAAAACTTGTTCTCTCTTTTAGCCTTTGAGCAACTATTTTTGCCCTTTCTACAACGCTTCTATCGGTTGACGCCGTATTAGGAGTTATGCTATGCGCAACCAATTTTTTATGTTTCCATGGAATTTCCCTTATGGAGGGTAATAAATAACGAGCCAATTCATAAGCATCTTCACCGGCAACTGCTAAATCATCAAACGCCGTGACTAATAAATATCTCAAATCGGCGTTATTCAAAGTTTGAATCAACGAATAATTTATGGGAGTTTTTAAAATATCATTAGTGTTACAGTCATGTACATCAGAGTTGGCTCTCTGAGCCGGATGTCCTGCGATTATTTCAGATAGTACTTCACCCGCCTTGGTTTTTATGTATGGATACTCACCCGCACGAGCAACCCTTGTCCAATGTATATGGTGTACAATTTCTCTGCAGTATGCGGCTATTGTTTCTTTGTGATATTCTTCCAAACCTGCTCTCGAAAAAAATATATCGACTAAATTTCCGACCATACTCCCAATTAACGATACTCCTGGACTTAAAGGTGTAACACCAATACGCGAAGCTCGACCAATAATCAATTCGCCAGTTGGAATTATCCCCATTTCATCAGAAAATCGTTGATAATGAGATGTGACAATGCTTTGAACCAAGCTTTCTTGTCTTTGTTCTTCTTGCGTATTTAAACTATCACTTTCTGGAATACCTATTTTCACTATGCCATCACCGACTTTAAAACTAAAAAACGGACCCGGACCTTGACCTAACTCTGCTAAACGCGTGTTTAAACCAGTATCGGCGGGCTCAACCATGGTGTTTTAGATTATTTACAAATTAATGGAAATTAAAACATTAAATACTTTCTGTCCGGCCGGTCCAAGAAAGAATTTACACTAAAAAAAGTTAAATGCCTTTAAAACTCCAAGAATAATCAACGCCCCTCCTGAAACCAGGTAATACCCCCGTGCTTTTCCCCAGCCTCCTAGCCCTTCTGTTACTCTGCGGACTCTCCAATTGTTCTTAAACCAACTGGAGTTTTTACTCGAAAAATATAAAACATACATACCTACTACCGTAATCACTAACCATTCAAGCTTCATACATTTATTTTAAATTATAATGCGCTGATTAATGATGGTAGAATCATAGCCACGCCATACGCGTATATGGCGTCAAACCACAAAAATCTCAACAGATTGGCGAGTCTTAGCAGCCGTGCAAAAACAGTGGCAAGCATTACCAGTAAACCTTGTTTATTTGTTTGTTTTACTTCTCCTAGGAAATTTTCCATATCGTCATTACTGGGAAAAGCGTGCATTCCGATCGAAAATCCAACCCACATAAGAATCAAAAAGACCAGGCTATATCGTTGATCGTCCAAAATCAAAATCGGGAAAGCGGCGGCAAAAGTGAGCAGCGAGCAAAAAATCGTGTTGACAATCAGTGGCCCAATCGAGATCAAAAACGAGTTTTTTAACCCCTTTACCGGTCCATGAATAACATAGCCGGCCGGATTGCCGATTCTAAAATAACACACTCGGTAAACCGGAACTTTTGCGATATCACAAAAAAATCTGTGCGCGATTTCGTGCATGATTACACCTGGAAATGTCACTAGCGAAATCAGCCAGCCCGGGATCATATTACTTTTTTAATTTAAAATATTTCTGATAATCGGCGGGAATCGAGTTTTTGATCAAGTCCCATTCATCTTCTTTCAAACGAATACCATCCAAGAGTAAAAGTCCGGTTACGTCGTCCGCTTTATCATTGTTGATGAATAAGGCGATGGCTGTTCCGATACGCGCTTTTCTTGAGGAGGGGTCAATGGCCAGAACCGCTCGATACTGCTTTAAAGCTTTGTCATAATTTCCCGCTTGTGCCGCTACTTTTGCCGCCTTTAAACTTTTTACCGCAACTATATATTTTGGCACAAAGACGATTGAGTAGATAGTTAATAGACTAATCAAGACCGCAAAAAGAAGAATCCACCAAGGATATTTATGAGGAAGAACAGCCGATATCTGTCCTACTTGTTGTTCATTCATATCGCCGCTTCGCTAATTATACACGAAGAGAATAAGGGTATCTTCGATTGAATTTTTTCCTATATTTAATCTCGGCAAATTTTTTAATACCTGACTTTCTGGGGAGCACGATGTCGAACACGAATAAAGTTTATAAAAATTGTTCCGAATTACAACGAACTATATGCTACCAAGTTACAGACTTTGCTAAAGCTCGATCGAAGCGATAGACGACTTCATTAAAGTTTTGTTCATCTGAAAGCGGACTTGTCTCGACGAAGCGAAGGCGGTGTTTTTTGGACGAAGTTCGAACATTTTTTGAGCAAAACCCCCAATAAGGAAGCCAGCCCCGCCGTCGCTCGGAAACCTCGCCACCCCGCAAAAAAGTTTTCTTCACAATTTTTGATTTGCGCGCGCCGATTTTTTTCTTCTAAAAGGAAAAGAAAACTATTTTGCGGGGCTCTGCTCTTAACGAGCAGGACGGCGGGGCTGTCCGCTTTTTGTATTCGCTCGGGCGTGGCGGAATTCCCCCTACACCCCCCTTCCGCCTCGCCCTCGCTTCCAACGGCTCTTTTTTCGGCGGACTTACTTAAAACTTGCCTTCTATATTTTCAATCAGTTTGTTGATATTGTCCATTGTCGTTTTATCCAAACTAATTGAAGTCCCATTTTGGCAAGTTTCCAAAAATTTCTTTGCGAGCAAAACTTTATCCAACTTGGCTTTCTTCACATACTCCGCGTTTGTTCCGGTATAAGTTTTGCCCACATCATTCAAAACAAACTGCTTGAAATCAGACGGCGAGAAAATATCTTCAATGCTTCCCGCCGTTCCCAAAACTGAAAGTATTAAATCTTTTGAAACGAG
>JACQCK010000052.1 GCA_016201695.1 Candidatus Roizmanbacteria bacterium | reverse complement strand
ATCTCGCCGACTGAAAGCATAAGGAAGAAATGCGAGGCGCTATCCTTTTACCCGGTCGGTATACTGTCCGGTTTCGGGATTGACTTTTATGAGTTCTCCCGCTTTCACAAACAACGGCACCAGCACGGTTACTCCGGTTTCAAGAGTGGCGGGCTTTTTGGCACCGGTCATGGTGTCGCCTTTTATCGCGTCTTCTGTCGCCGCAACTTTTAAAATAACACTCATTGGCGGTCTGATATTCAACGGTTTGTCTTCGTGCATGTAAACAAAAACTTTCTCTCCTTCTTTTAAAAATTGAGAGACGTCACCAGCGGTCAGACGGGGGATAGCGCATTGATTGTAAGTTCTCTCATCCATAAAGTAAAGCGATTCGTTGTCTTTATAAAGGTACTGCATTTCAACGCTTTGGACTTCAAGGGTCTCGATCTGTTCGTTTGACTTATAGGTAGAATCAACATTTTTTCCCGAATTAATGTTTTTTAGGCGGGCTTTCATCAGGGCCGAGCCTTTGCCAGGAGAATAAAATTCTGCTTTTTGGACCTGCCAAATATCGCCCTGATAAAAAACAAACTCTCCTTTTTTTAAGTTACCGGCATTTATTCGCATCGAAGTAATTATATCATCTAATCTCAATTAATTTGAGCTCATGTATATTGCGCTTGTTGGTAAAAACCATCGCCAATCGTTCCAGACCGATCGCGATTCCGGCACAGTCGCCTAAACCTTTTTTTAGAGCCTTGACATAACCTTTATCTATCGGATGATCGATCTTACCGCTTTTTTTTCTTTTTTTTTGTTCGGCCCGGAAACGGATCTGTAGTTCTTTCCAATCAGTCAGTTCGCTGTAACAATCTCCCAACTCAACTCCGCCGATATAGAACTCAAACCGTTGCGCGGTTTTTTGGTCAGGATTAAGCTTCGCTAACGCAGCCATTTCCTTCGGGTAGTCTTTGATCAGTGTCGGATACCCGTGCATGCCAAGATGCCGCTCGACTTCCTGGACATACATTTGAGAAAATATCTCTTCGTAAGAAAAACCGTCGGTTTGATATCCTTTTTTTTTCGCTGTCTTAAATAATTCGCTTTGGTCAAATATGTTGTTGGTGCCGGCGTATTTTTTGAAGGCTTGGGCGACGGTCAATGTTTCCCATTTTTTCAGTGAAATTACTTGGCCCTTATACGAGATAGACAAACGGCCATATAATTTTTGGGTAATCGCTTGAAGCAAACCGAGTACTTCAGCGGCAATATCTCTATAATCTGCCCCGGTTTTATAAAATTCCAGCATAGTAAATTCCGGCGAATGAAGCGGAGAGTTGGGCTCGGCGTTACGAAATGCTTTTCCCAAAAAATAACAGGACCCTATTCCGGCCACCAATAGCCGTTTCAAAAACAGTTCCGGCGAAGGGGTCAGATATAGTTTTTCCTCGTTTTTAAGATACGTAAATCTGGTCGCAAAAACCTCAAGGTAGGACTCGGGAATGAGAGCGGGAGACAGAACCGGTAAGTCGATTTTTAGATATCCGTACCGCTGTAGATATTCGTGGATTGCTTCTTCAATGCTGATATATTTTTTATAGACATCAAGCGACTCGGTTCTCGTATAAATATCCATAAGCAAAAATCATATTTCCGAAGACAGTTCTTCTAAGAGACGCTTGGCCTGTGAAGAAACCCGCTGGGGGACTTTAATTTTGTAAATAATGTATTCATCGCCTCGCCTTTGAGAGTTCGGATAAGGAACGCCTTCGCTTCGCAGGCGAACGGTTGATCCCGATTGGGTACCCGGTCGAATTTTAAGTCGAATCGGGCCGTGAAGAGTCGGCACATCTACGGTTCCTCCCAATACTGCCAAGGCATAGGAAATTTCTTTTTCGACATAAATATCATGGCCCTCTCTTTTGAAGAAATCGTGCGGCGCGACCTTAACCACCAGGTCGAAATCGGCAAAACGGATGCGCATATCGTTGTCAACGCCGGCCGGTATCTTAATTTTCCTGGTTTTACTCCCAAACCGTACTTCCTTTTCAACGCCGTTTACGGCTTCCTCAAAACTTAAGTCCACCTGATATATTTCCCGCTGGCGTCTTCCTGATGAAGAGAAGGGCGATCCGAAACCGAAAAACTGCTCAAATATTTCAAACGGATCTGAAAAACCGCCGGAGTTTGCTCCTTCAAACGGGCTTTCACCATAGTTCGTATAAGTATAAGTAAACGGACCTTGTTGCGAACCTGGCCCACGCGCCCCTCCCCGTTCAAACACATCGGCGCCGTACTGATCGTAAGTTTGTCTTTTTTTGGAGTCAGCCAGTACTTCGTATGCTTTATTGATCTCTTTGAACTTATCACTCGCTTCAGCGCTTTTGTTGCGATCGGGATGCCATTTTAAGGCTTGTTTTCGATAAGCGGCTTTAATTTCCTGGTCGGTCGCGTTTTTAGTAATACCAAGGACTTCATAATAATCAACCATAGTTAGCTCACCACTTCTCCTTCTTCCACGTCTTTGACTTTTTTGTCAGCTTCTTTTTTTTCTTCCTTGGGCGCTGGCGTCGAACCAGGCTGTCCTTGCTGTCCGTACATATTTTGGCCGATCTTAGAAAGAGCCTCGGAAAGGCTCTTGGTTTTCTCTTCAATCTCTTCACTGGTTCCTTTGTCAAGGACGCTTTTCAATTCTTTGATTTTTTTCTCAACATCCGCTTTAATATCTTTCGGCGCCTTGTCGCCTGCGTCTTTTAACGATTTCTCCGCTACATATATCAGGTTGTCGGCCTTATTGCGGACTTCAATCTTCTCTTTGGCTTTTTTATCTTCGTCGGCGTGCTTTTCCGCTTCTTCTTTCATTTTGTCAATTTCCTCTTTTGTTAACCCGGTCGAACCGGTAATCTTGATACTCTGAACTTTACCGGTTGCCTTATCTTTGGCGGTAACCGTCAGAATACCATTGGCGTCAATATCAAAGGTCACTTCAACCTGCGGCACTCCCCGAGGCGCCGGCGGAATTCCTTCCAGAATAAACCTACCCAAGGATTTATTATCGCGCGCCATAGGCCGCTCACCCTGAAGAATGTGTACTTCAACCTGCGTCTGATTGTCGGCGGCGGTTGAGAATACTTCGGACTTACTCGTTGGGACGGTGGTATTTCGCTGAATTAACGGCGTCATTACTCCACCTAAAGTCTCGACTCCAAGCGTAAGCGGAGTCACATCGAGTAACACCACGTCCTTAGTCTCACCGGTCAGAACTCCGGCCTGGACGGCGGCGCCAATGGCGACCACTTCGTCAGGATTAACCGATCGGTTCGGCTCCTTGCCAAAAAACTCTTTTACCTGTTTAATAATCTTCGGCACTCTCGTCATCCCGCCGACCAGAACCACTTCATTTATGTCTTTCACTTCTACTTTGGCGTCTTTTAGAGCCGATTTTACCGGGCCGAAAGACCGGTTGATCAGATCGCCGACTAACGATTCAAGTTTGGCCCGGGTCAACTTCTTGACCAGATGCAACGGCTGGTTGTCGCGTACGGTAACAAATGGCAGGTTGATTTCGGCTTCAAGCGAGGTCGAAAGCTCGATCTTCGCTTTTTCCGCCGCGTCGCGCAGTCGCTGTAAAGCTTGGGCGTCCCGGCGAAGATCAATCCCGTTTTCTTTTTTAAACTCATCGGCCAGATAGTCAAGTACTACTTTATCAAAGTCGTCTCCGCCAAGATGGGTATCGCCGTTGGTCGCCTTAACCTGGAATACGCCCTCGCCAAGCTCAAGAACGGTAATGTCAAACGTGCCGCCGCCGAGATCATAAACGGCAATGGTGTGGGCATGCTTTTTATCCAGACCATAAGCTAAAGCCGCCGCCGTTGGCTCGTTGAGGATCCTGACGACCTCAAGGCCGGCAATTTCGCCGGCCTGCTTGGTCGCCTGTCTTTGCGCGTCGTCAAAATAGGCGGGAACGGTAATGACGGCTTTTTCTACTTTTTGTCCCAAGTATGCTTCGGCGTCTGCTTTTATTTTCTGAAGAATCATCGCCGAAACTTCCTGTGGAGTAAAGGTTTTTCCCTCCACTTCAACGTCGGCCATATTGTCACGTCCTTTTTTGATTTTGTAGGGAAGCCACTTCATGTCATGCTGTACTGACTCGTCTTCAAACCGACGCCCCATCAAACGCTTAATGGAAAAAATCGTGTTCTTCGGGTTGATCACCATTTGACGTTTGGCGACGTCACCGACAATTCGTTTAATCGGATCGACAACCGAGGGAATAACATTCCGTCCCTCTTGGGAATAAATAACCTTTGGTTTGCCGCCCTCCATGATTGCGACACAGGAGTTGGTCGTTCCTAGATCAATACCGATTATTTTGGACATAGAATTAAATAATAAATTAATAATTTAACTTGACTTTGGCGTTTTACTTACCTTTACCTGGGCGACCCGCAGCACGCGCCCCTGAAACTGATATCCTTTTCTGAAAACTCCAATCACTGTGTTTGCTTTTTCTCCCGGCACCACTTCGACTGCCTCGGCTAAGTGCGGGTCAAAGACTTTTCCCGCTACCGGCAGCTCTTCAACGCCTATTTCTTTTAGCATACCGTAAAACTGCTCCCGAATCATCTTCAAACCGGCGTCTTTTATAAAGATCTCGGCTTTCTCAATATGGTCCAAAAACGGCAGCAGCCGCAAAACCGTATTAAGAACACCAATTTTTATCAGCTCATTTTTTTCATCGCGGACCCGCTTTTCAAAATTCTGATAGTCGGCGAGCGCCCGCAAATATTTATTCTTCCACTCCTCATTTTCTTTTTTCAATCTTTCCACTTCCGTCAGAGTGGCCTTCGTTTTGGTTTGTTTCTTATCGTCCATCATAGAAAACTACATTCCCTGACTTTTAACAATATCCTCAATGAGAGCTGAAAAATACTTAATCTGCGGGGTAACTACCTCATAGTACATCCGTTTCGGCCCGACCACTCCGATAATGCCCTTTATTTTTTGTCCCTGAAACTCGCCGAAAATGCTCGCGCAGGAGTCAAAAAGCGGGTCTCTAAAGTCTTCTTCACCCAAAATAAAAAGAACTTCTTCCTGGAGTCGGTCGAATTGAGAAAATATCCTTTCCCAATAATCTGACTCATCAAGCCGCTCGCAGATGTTTCTAGAAATGTCGAGGTTAAAAAATTCCGGTTTGGTTAAGAGGTTGCCGACGCCGGCGTAATAGATATCTCCCAGGTTGGTCACCGTCAACGACAACAGGCCGGTCCGTTGTGAAAGTACGCGCGTTGCCTGGGAAAGAAGCCGGTGTTGTTCTGACCTTTCGTCCCAAATGCTGTTTTTATACGTCACTTCGTCGGTTGTTGACAGGGCCTTGGTTTTCATAATGTGTTTTATGTAAAAGCGGAAACCCTTGGCCGAAGGAATCCGACCGGAGGAAAAATGGCTTTTTTTAAGATAATTTTTCTTGGCCAACGTCACCATTTCATTACGGATGGTGGCGGGTGAGACTCCCAGCTTGTACTTTCTTTCCAGAATCTCCGAGCCGACCGGCTCGCCGGTTTCGGTGTATTCTAGGATAATAGTTCTTAGTATATCAATCTGTCTCTGGGTTAAGTCCTCCATGTGTATTAGCAATACTATAACAACTCTGCTAAGAGATGTCAAGAGGATTTTCAATGATATAATACGGTATGTTACTCGGGGCTCATCTCTCGGTTGCCGGCGGCTATACTAAGGCGCTGCAAAAAATAAACGCCATTGGTGGCAACTGCCTCCAGATTTTTTCGGCCTCGCCGCGCGGTTGGCACTTTGCCGACTTAAGTCCGGCAGTCATAACCGAATTTGCCGCGGCCAAAAAGCAAAAACAAATTGACCCCGTTTACTTTCATGCTTCTTACCTTATCAATTTAGCCGCCAACAATCGTGTCTCTCAACTTTCAAAACAATCGTTGAAACACGAGCTCAAAGTTGCCTCACGTCTGGGGATTCAGGGGACAATTGTACACCTGGGTTCATTCAAAAAAGACATTACCAAGGAACCGCTACCATACGAGAACTATGACTGGTACGGTGATCTGGTCGTTAATATCAAGGAGATACTCGATGAAACTCCAAGCGATACTTACCTGATGATTGAAAACGCCGGCAATAATAAAATTGGGAAAGATTTTGGGGAAATCGCAACGATCATTACCAGTGTCAATAATCCTCGTCTTCGGGTCTGCCTTGACACCTGTCACCTTTATTCGGCCGGATATGATCTTTCCTCAACGGAAAAACTCGAGGCTTTTCTCATTTCTTTCGACTCGCTTATTGGCCTTGAGAAGCTTGCCGTCATGCACTTTAACGACAGTCGAGATCCGCTCGGGGCCGGCCGTGACCGTCACGAGAATATCGGCCAGGGAACGGTTCCAATCGATACCTTCCGCCTCCTTATGACTCACCGAAAAACCCGTCATCTCCCTTTTATCATTGAGACTCCCGGCTTTGACGATAAAGGACCGGATAAAAAGAACCTGGATATTTTAAAAAACTTAGTTTCCCATGCAAAAACCTAATCTGCGTCGCCATCTCTTAACCGCTATTCCGAAACTGCACTACCCTTCATCCGCCTTAAAGAAGATCTTTCTCGACCGGTTACTCGACTCCCGACCGCTTTTGCAGTCAGCCGGGGCGCTTGATCATTTCTGTGCATTTTTTGCGCCGGTTCATGTCGAGTCCTCGTCAATTTTTGTCGGCCATCACATCAAAGCCAACAAGTGGTTTCCGCCTGGCGGTCACATTGAACAAAATGAACTCCCAAATCAAACCGTAAAAAGAGAAGCCGCTGAAGAACTTCGCTATCGGATAGAAGACCGTAACATCGTCTTTTTTGACTTAAGTACGGTTCCGATTACTAATCGTAAAGAGATATGCACGGCACATTATGACCTCTGGCATTATTTTTTAGCCGACCGTCTTTCTTTTCCCTTTGACCGAGGCGAGTTTTACGAAGCCGGTTGGATGTCGTTTGACGAAGCGATAAAAAAAGCGTCACAAACCTCTGTCCGCTTATCCCTAAGACATTTAAAAGAAACCATACAATGAAACGTCTTCGGTTATAATAAAGGCATGTTTACTTTACCGAAAGAGGTCAACGACTTTCTGATAACGTTTACCAAAAAAAAATACCCGATTTATGTCGTTGGCGGGGCTGTCCGCAATCTTTTACTGCAGAAACCGGTAACAAACTGGGACTTTGCCACGGCCGCGACTCCGGAAGAGATTCTGCAGCTTTATCCTGATGGGTTTTATAACAATCAGTTCGGCACCGTCGGGCTTGAAAAAGAAGTCGCCGGCGTCAAACTGATTTTCGAGGTAACGACTTTCAGAAAAGAGGGACAATATCGAGATCGGAGACATCCCGATAAAATCGAATGGGCGAAAACTATCGAAGACGATCTGGCCCGCCGGGACTTCACCATTAACGCCATGGCTTATGACGGACAACGCCTCATTGATCCATATGACGGACAACGTCATCTTCGCGAAAAGCGTATCGTTGCGGTCGGCGACCCGGATAAACGTTTTACGGAAGACGCGCTTCGCCTTATTCGCGCGGTTCGTTTTGCCGCCCAACTGGAATTTCTTCTTGATGAACCGACCCGACTCTCGATCCAAAGAAACGCGCCGCTAATTGCTAACATCTCGGCGGAACGCATCCGGGATGAATTTTTCAAAATTCTGGTTTCGCCTCATCCCGACGAGGGCGTCCTATTTTTGAAAAACACCGGACTGTTAGCGTGTCTTCTGCCGGAAGTCGATATCTGCTTTATGATTCCGCAAAAGAGCCCCAAACGCCACCATATCTACGATGTCGGTACCCATTTGGCCATGTCCCTTAAACACTGTCCGTCGGCTGATGTCATTACCCGCTTTGCCACTTTACTTCACGACATAGGAAAAGCAACCACATTCAGGCGCGATAAAACAACCGGCCTGATCACGTTTTATAATCACGAAGTCGCCGGGACGCGATTGGTTCAAGCGATCGCCGAGCGTTTCCGACTTTCCAACTTAGAAAAAAAGAAGTTGGTAACACTTGTGAAGTATCATCAATTTACGGTCAACGAGGGACAAACCGACAAAACTCTGCGCCGTTTTATTCGCCAAGTAGGAACGGAGTATCTCAATGACATTCTGGCGCTTCGAACCGGTGACCGTATCGGCTCGGGGGCGCGGCCCACTTCGTGGCGCTTTGATCTTTTTAAAAAACGTCTCGTTGAAGTACAGAAAAGTCCCTTTAGGGTAACAGATGTAAAGATCACCGGCTATGACGTTATGAAAGTGGTTAATATAAAACCCGGGCCAAAAATCGGAAAGATCTTATCAAAAATATTTAACGATGTGGAGGAGGGGAGACTCAAAAACGAGAGAGCGCCACTGTTGTCTTATCTCCGTGACCTGGGTAAATCGTAATTTCCGGCGGCAACCGCCAAATTTTTTCCAGCGATTCGAAAAGTTCAATTTTATTGCCGTAAGAAAAGTCGTACCTCCCTATTCCGTTTTTGAATAGTAGGTCGCCGGTGAAGATTTTTTTTTCTTTTGGGAAAAGGAAACAGACGCTACCCGGCGTATGGCCGGGCGTATGGATGACTTCAAATTCAAAATCGCCAACGCGGCGCTTCTTTACGGGAGTAATAAACTTTATGTCGACCGGCTCGATGATGATCGGATCATATCCGAGAAAATACGTTGCCGTCGCCGCTAAACGTTTCAAAAGAAAAATGTCGTTTTTATGAATATGCAGACTTTGAGGCATTTCGCCCGCCGCCATCACGTGGTCAAAATGTCCGTGCGTCGCGTATATTCTAACCAATTT
>JACQCK010000002.1 GCA_016201695.1 Candidatus Roizmanbacteria bacterium | reverse complement strand
TCAACGGCGTTTCTTAGTTCAGTCGTTGTTCTCATTCCCCAAGTCTCAATGATGCATGAACCTCCGGTTGGAATAATTGTGTTATCAGAGTCAAGAAGTTGTGGTGGGACCGACCTTACCCGTACATAATCGGGACCGATTACGGAAACAACGTTTTCCAGCTCCGCGGGATCAATATTTCTAATATCGCGATTGAAAGGCCCGAAATGGGTAAAGCCAGACAGATCTCCTTCGTCGTGTCGTGCTTGACGATGAAGGTCGTCGCCATACTCTCCAGAGTTATGTGAGCCGTGAGCAGTTGGCCGGGGCCAAATCGCTGATAAGACTGTATTTTGAAAATTCACGAGACGTGCGTGTCGAGTTTCACCCGGCATTACTCCCTCCAGTGGATCAACGACTCGACTTGCGGCCGATTTTCTTTCCTTTAGCTTAATTGGAGCTGTTAACGTATTTGGATTCGACATAAAAAAAACCGCCTTTCGGCGGGGGTGTGACTTTACTAAATTACAAGCCTCAGGTCATCCTCCCGCCCGTGAAGGGGGAAATAAAGAGGACGAATAGATATGACAAGGCTTGATTTTTCATAATGATCTGAAATCAATTATAACAGCTGGCAGTTTTATGTCAAGGAGAAATTTATTTTTTCGCAACTTTAAAGCCCGATGGCGTATCTTCGATGACGTATCCCGCTGCTTCGATCTTTTGGCGAAGGTCGTCTGAAGTTTGGAAATTATTTTCGGCGCGGGCGGCCTGACGTTTGTTAGCCAGTTCGAGAATGGCCGGCGGAATTGTTTCGGTGATCACATTTTGGAGATCAAGGCCCAAAACCCGATCAAATTCAAGCAGCAAATCGAGCTTATCTGTTGACGGAAGGTTGGATTTTGTCATCGCCCACATTATCGAAACGGCCCGGGGAAACTGCAGGTCCTGGTTGATCGCCTGCATAAAAGCGGCGCGATAATCATCCAGCTGCTTGAGTTTTTCTTGAGAAAGCGCGGTGCGCTCTGTTTGAGTGCGAAAAGCAGCCGTGAGCGCCCTTAGGTTTTTTAACGATTCGTTGGCGGCTTTTGCCGAGTTCCAGGTAAAGTTGATGATCTGCCGGTAGTGCGTTTGCATAAATAAAAGCCGAAGAGAGAGCGGATCTATCCCCTGTTGCTTCACGTCGTTGACGGTAAAAAAGTTACCGAGTGATTTGCTCATTTTTTGGCCGTCAACCTGGACGAATTGGTGATGGACGAAAAAGCGGACAAATTGTTGCCCGGTCGCCGCTTCCGACTGGGCGATTTCGTTTTCATGATGAACCGGGATATGGTCAACCCCACCGGTATGAATATCAATTGTCTCGCCTAAATACTTCATGCTCATTGCCGAGCACTCGATGTGCCAGCCGGGGAATCCGTCTCCCCAGGGCGAGTCCCAGTGCATGGAGTGGTCGGCAAATCTGCCCACCCGTTTAAACCATAGGGCAAAATCGAACGGACTTTTTTTCCCGGGGTCAAAGCGTATCTCCGGCCGCGCCCGGATTTTTTTATCGCGCAGATTTTGCCCGGACAATTGTCCGTACGAGGGAAATCGGGAAACCTCGAAATAAACCGCCTCATCAGTCATATAAACAAAGCCTTTTTGCTGCAGTACCGAAATAAGGTCGATCATGAGGTCGATGTGTTTGGTGGCCGGCGCGGTGATATCGGGCGGAATGATATTAACCAAGCGCATGGTTTTTTCGAAAAAATCGGTATAGAATCGGGCCACTTCCCAAACAGTTTTACCGGTTTTGGCGGCGCCTTTTTCCAGTTTATCCTCCCCTTCATCCTCATCGCTTGTGAGGTGGCCGACGTCGGTAATGTTCATAACGTGTTTCACTTTATAGCCGAGATAGTTTAAGCTACGTTTTAGCAGATCATCATTGACGTACTTTCTGATGTGACCGAGATGGGTATAGTCGTATACGGTCGGTCCGCAGGTATATAAAGTAACGCCCGGCGCGGTCAACGGCTGAAAATCCTGGACTTTTTTTGTCAAGGTGTTGTAGAGTTGCATTTACCGTATTTTACAACAAACGGGTGAAGTGTATGTATAATAATAAAATCCGTGAAAAAGAAAATTGCGATTTTTGCCGGCCGCGACTGCCGCGAAGAAAAAAGAGAGTATTATTTTAACCGTGCCTATGATTTGGGGGCCCGGCTGGCAAAAGCAAATTTTACGGTGATAACGGGAGCCGGACCCGGACTCATGCACGAAGCCTTACGTGGAGCGCAAGAAAACGACGGTGACACGATTGGGATCGCGTTAGATAAAGACGGTAAAAATCATTCATCAAACGCCAAAAAATTGTACAAATTTTTTTTGCTTGGGCCCCGCCAAAATAAACTCATTTCTCTTTCCGACGCGTACGTTGCGCTTCCCGGAGGCATCGGGACTCTTTATGAAATCGGCCAGGTACTTGCCTTAAAAGGCGTCGGCGAATTGGCAGAAGATAAGCCAATGATCATCATTGATGACTATTATTCTGGTCTTAGGAAATTATATGACTATATGATGAGTGAAGGATTCATATCCAAGCGACTGTACGACATGGTTTCGTTTGTAAAAGCGCCGCAAGACTGCGTTGACATCCTTACCCGCTATTTCAGATAATTCTCAGGCCGTTCAAAAGAAAAAAACCTTTTTCTAAACGCCCGTGTCATAAAACAGCCGGTTCATCAATGGAAAAATACTTATTATCCGCGTCAATTGTCGCCGTACAGCCAATCGGCAAAATATAGTTTTCGACATTGTGTCCAAGCTCGCCGATTTCCAAAATAGGAAACGAATAATTTTTGGTAACTTCCAAAATCACATCCGGTACTTCTCGGTCTGTATCTTTGTCCTTCATTTCATGATCTTCAAACCAACCGATTATTAAGCCGCTTATTTTTCCGAAAACGCCATTTAACTTTAGCGCCGTAAATTGCCTGTCGAGATGGGCAATATCATCGGTGCCTTCCAAAAATAAAATGGCGTCTTCAAAATCCGGGCCGTGATAAGTCACCAGACCGGTTTTCGAAAAAATTGCGTTAAGGAGAGTGGTGCCGTCGGAAATGCCGGCAAAAATTTTAGGGCGCCGTTTAATCATTTCATAATCAATCCCGTCAAGCAAATGGTTGGCGGTTTGGCCGCCTTGTGACATTAAAATCATCTTGACTTCGGGGTCTTGCCAAATCTTGTTAAAATCCTTGATCCGCGTTTCTCGCGTTCCGGCACTGTAAAAATACTGGTCAAATATGTGTTCGCCAAACTTTACTTTTAGCCCAAATTCCTGCAGGGCGGCAACCGCAACATCAAATTGCCTGTACAGTTTTTTTGCTATTGGTTTCGACGGAGAAATAATCCCGACAGCATCGCCTTTTTGCAATTTTTTGGGCTTGATTATTTTCATAATTCTTTTCGTGAGTAAGCAATCGCCTCTGATTTTTGAAAAAAGTTTAAGTTGGCCGACTAACGAGACGATGTTTACACTATTTTAGCAAAAAGCAGCACTTCGTAAATAGATAAATTTTAAGCAATGGGAGAAAATAAGATTTTGGAAGGTTTTTTTATCCGGGAATGGAGAAAAAAATTTGCTTAAGATTTTATCTTATAGTATAATAGTAGTATGACAACGACCCATACTTCGACTCGGACAAGGGTGATGTACTCATGTCCTGTTGAAAAAGCGGCAGTAAATCAAATATTAGAGAAACCATTCGGCTCCCTTGGATTGGCAAGCGACGTTAGGAACAACTATGTTTACAACTTATCCGAACTCGTGGGAGTAGCAAGAGGAATTTACAATTTTGGCAATCAACAAGGTTTTTATAACGAGGCAAATGGTTTTATTAATAACGCAGGTATAACGATTACTCACTTTCCAAAATTTGATTCCGCAGATTCAGGAGAGGAAAAGCCTATACTTACGGCCTCGATTGCCGAAGTTTTTCGAGTAACAACAAATGAACAACTGGGTTTATCGATAAAGCAACAAATAGAGTTATTGCAATCAAATCTTGATAAACATGGAATTGCAATCCCTTTAGAAGATATGTTTGCGATCGGAGTCACGACATATTAATTTTCCGGTCAAAAAGAAGATGCAGACCGTTGGTTTGACAGAAAAGATCGTTTTCAAGATTATCGAGAATTGCTTGAATTCCGAAAAGTCTCTCCTGAAGTAGAAAGAGAAATTCAGGCATATTGGGAAAAAGAAATACTTCCTAATCTTGGTGAAAATCAATCTGCTGCCAGAAAATCTTAATAAGTTAAACTTAAATAAAAGCGAAAAAGACAAGATTAAGGAAAATCTATTTGTAGTAACTTAAAAGTTTTATAAACTCTTTCCAAATATTCTACGGAAGAATTCCATGCCAGGAGGATTTGATCGATGCCAACTTCAAGAGCGTAAATTTAAATCAAGAAGCTTAAATACCTGAAGCTATTTTTGTCTTCCTTAGAGTAAAGCTTCGGCGGAATGATGTCGAGATTTACGAAAAGTTAGAACCGAATTTCTAAGTTGTTAGCCCGGCCGATTCGTGTCCTCGCTTCCATTATTTTTTTTCGTGTGCAATTTTCTCGCCCTTCGAAAAAAATTGATTATTTTACAGATATTTTTTCTTTCGGTATATCTGAGTATTTCTGTGATCCGTTTGGATTCCCAACAAAATAAATAAAGGTAAACTTATCACCTAATACTTGAGTCCAATTATTTGGTGTATCCGTTGATACTATCAAGTCTCCATTTTCTACTCTTGTTGTTATTAAGCCGGATTTAGCAATGATATTATCAGTTACTCTTGGGGCAAAGGTAATCTCAGCCGCTCCCTCAGTTACCAATATGACTTCTCCTCCAGTTCTGAATTTTGTCATCTCTGTTGGGTTGGGATTGGCAACGAGTGGATGGGCAGTAACTAGTAAACGATCAAGCAGCCGGTTGTTTACTATTATTGTCTCGGCAATAATATCCTCTATTTTTTCTCCTGCAGCATTATGTACAGGATAGGGCGTTAAACCCTGTGAAAATTCACGATTTAGAGTTGCAGCTAAGGTTGGTAAATCAAACCCCATTTGTTTTACCAGGGCTTCTAATCCAGCCTGATGCTCTAAAGACAAAACAGTTCCGGGCCAATTTTTAACTATCTTAAAATTTACTCCAAAACCAGGAATTTCTCTTATACCTGCTTGTGGATCTCCAGATATCTGAACCATGTTTAAATTTTACTATTGTAAATTACAATAATTTAAGTCTAGATCGTCGTCCTCGTATCAGCTACGTCGGGATGATGTCGGAGTGGCGGGACTTGAACCCACGACCTCACGGTCCCGAACCGTGTGTTCTACCATCTGAACTACACTCCGTTTGGCATAAGGCCAATTATATCACTGTTTCCCGGCTGAAGGCCGGACTTCGGTCTGCTCGCGCTTGGCGACTTTTTTTGGCGAGAAAATACTCTTTCTGACTTTGCCTTGCGGAAGTGAAGCCGAGTCGGCCGCCCGCCTGTTTTCCTCTGCCTTGCGCTTTTTTTCTTGAGCCATATAGGCTTCCCGCCTTTTCTCATCGTTTTCACCCTGACGGCTCGCCTGGATCGCTTTTTCTTCGCCGCTTTTTACGAGCTGAAATAAACGGTTGCGGAGTGCGTCCGATTTAAGCGAATCCTGTTTCTTATAACTTTTTTCCAGGTTGTCAAAATCAACGGGAGTATGATCATTTCGTTTTGCGGCGCCTTTTTCGGTTTTTTCTATGCCTTGATCGCCCGAAGTTGACAGGCCGGTCGCCTTGTCAAGAATTTTTAGAGGACTGAAAGTATTTTTGACTGATTGGACAGCTTTTTTCCCCGTCGAAGAGCCAAACTCCAAAATTTTCTCAAAAGTATCGTCAGAGAAGGTGCCTTTCGCCATAGTATGAGTATACCATTACATTCCCAACATCGCTTTGGCCCGTTCGGACATCCGTTCCATGCTCCAAGGAGGGTCAAATGTCAGCGCTATTTTTATTTTGTCGTTGGCAATACCCAGCTCGCGTAATTTGCTTTTAACCTCTTGTTCAATCAGTGAAAAGAGCGGGCAGCCAATCGTGGTGAGGGTCATTTTCAGGTAAATTCCGTTGTTTTTTAACACCTTTACTTCGTAGACCAGCCCCAAATCAACGATCGAAATATTTAGTTCGGGATCAAGTACTTCGCTAAGTTTTTCTCTGACTCTCTTTTCGCTAATTTTCATGACTTTCAAGTATAACAGATGGTATAATAATAGCGAAAACCGTTTATATGAATGCTTATAGACTTCGCTTCGTCCCCCTGGGCGGAGTGGTTGGCGTTACCAAAAATATGTACGTTTACGAGCTTTACGATGGTAATAGCCTGAAAGATATTCTTATCGTCGACTGCGGCTTTGGTTTCCCGCAGGAGAGAGAGCTCGGCGTTGATCTTGTCATTCCGGACATCTCTTATCTTCTTGATAAAACCGATAAAATCAGGGCGATTCTCTTAAGTCACGGACACGAGGATCATACCTCGGCACTTCCATATCATTACGATGCGCTTGGCAGGCCGCCGGTTTTCTCGAGCAAGCTGACTTCGCTTTTTGTCGAGAATAAATTCCAGGATTTTAAAAAACAGATAAAAGTGAATACGGTCGAATATCGGAAAGACTACAGTTTCGGCGGTTTTTCAGTACGGTTTATCAACATGACTCATTCCATTCCGGACACGATGCATCTTATCATCTCGACTCCGGTCGGGCGCATTTATCACGGGACCGATTTTAAAATGGACCTGACTCCTCCGTATGGCAGCAGTCCTGATTTTTACGAGATGACGAAAGCCGGTAATGATGGCGTACTGTGTCTGATGTCGGACTGTTTGGGCGCCGAGCGGGAGGGATTGACGCTTTCCGAAAGTGTTGTCGGCCAGACATTTGAAGACGAGATGCGAAAAACTAAAGGCAAGTTTATCATGAGTACTTTTTCCTCAAATATTTCCCGTATCAGGCAGTGCGTCGAAGCGGCGATTAAATTTAATCGTCAGATAGTTTTTCTCGGACGGTCAATGCGTGACAATACCAAGTTGGCGAGCGAAAACGGCTACCTGCCGATCCCTTTTCGTTTGGTGGCCAAAGAAGAAGAAGTGATGAAGTTGCCGGCGAATAAGGTCTGCCTGATTGTGGCCGGGTCGCAAGGCCAGTATAATTCGGCGCTTTCCAAGCTGGCCAATAAACAAAACAAAAATATCAGGATTCAAATCGGCGATAAAATTATTCTGTCTTCGGATCCGATTCCCGGTAACGCGACCGAAGTCTACGCCTTGATCGAAGAGCTGACTTTGCAGGGCGCCGACGTCGTTTACTCCGATATTCAGGAAGAACTCCACGCTTCAGGCCACGGCAATCAGGAAGATATCAAATTTCTCATCCGATTTACCAACCCCCGTTACTTTATTCCAATCGGCGGCACGATCAGACATCAGCGAAGTTACCAGAAACTGGCGGTCGATATGGGCTATAAAAAAGAGTCGCTATTCTTATTGGACGAAGGCGAAACGGTCTGGTTTACGGCCGGAAAAGCCGTCCGCGGCGACACGGTCGAGACGAAAAATATTTATGTTGATGCTTATGGTGTCGGTGACGTTGGCAATGTCGTTCTTCGCGACCGGAAAACTCTGTCTTCCGACGGAATCGTGATGGCCTTTCTTATCCTTGACCCGCAGGGAAAACTGCTTGCCCGCCCGATAATTCTTTCCCGAGGTTTCGTTTTTGAAAAAAAGGAAGAAGAACTTTTTAACAAGGCACAACAGTTTGTTGAAAAAGTCCTGAAACCACGCGGTGAAAGCGTCTCCAATATGGGCGCTTTAAAAAAGCAGGTCGGTCAACAGCTGGAAGACTTCTTTTTTCGGGAGCGCGGCCGTGAACCGTTGGTGGTCGTTGAGACGATCGAATTATGAGTACGCTTCCCTCAAGCTTAAAACAGATTGCTTTATTTCTTGAGCGCCTGCCCGGCATCGGCGAAAAAACGGCCAACCGTCTGGCGTTTTATCTGCTGCGGCTTCCTGAAGAAGATCTCAAAGAATTTGCCAAGCACGTCGGCGAACTTAAAGCAAGGACAAAGTTATGCAAAATTTGTTTTAACTTTACGGAAAATAAAGGTAAATGCGATATCGACGAAGACTCGTCCCGTGACCACGCGACCATTACCGTGGTTGAAGAAGTGATGGATCTTCTTTCTTTTGAAACGGGCAATATTTATAAAGGCATTTATCATGTGTTGCACGGAAAAATTGACCCGCTGAATAATATTCGGCCGGAGGACTTGTATATAAGCGCCCTCGTGAAAAGGCTGCTTCCAACCGAGAAAGCTCTTCCGATTAAAGAAATTATTCTCGCCACTAACCCCGATATGGAGGGTGAGGCGACGGCCATGTTTATTAAAAAACGCCTGGAGGAAGTAAAGAAACAATACAAACGGGAATTTAAGATTACCCGGCTGGCCTACGGTCTGCCGATCGGGGCGAGCCTTGAATACGCCGATTATATGACTTTAAAAAAATCACTGGAAAACAGAAACCAGTTTTAAACGACACTTTTCAGTTCGTTGGCAATAATTGCGGCGACCGATGTTTCTTCAAGTTTTGGAAATATTTGATTCGCAGTCAGCGCAATGGTATTGGTCGTAAAAAATCGCTCGAGTTTTGAGTCCTGCAGGCGTTTGGAAGAGCCGTCGATAAAATCATGGTGAACGACTACCGAGTAGACCGACCGCGCTCCCCTCTCAAGACACAAACTGACGGCAGGAATGACCGTGCTTCCGGAAACAACCATGTCGTCGATGATGACGGCGATTTTACCGTTTACATTGCCGTAGAGGTCAAGCGGTTTGGCCCGATGGGGGATGTTCTGGTCGCGTTTTTTTTCGATGACACACTCGGAAAAATTCTCGGTGCCGTAAAAAACCGTGCCGAAGCGACGGACTTTTTCAACGGCTCCTTGGTCGGGAGAGACAAGAGCGATTGATTCAAGAGGAATTTTTTTGGCAACAAAGTACTTGTTTAGTTGGGTAGCCAGAAGCGGGAGAGCCGATATATTTTTAAACGGTATGGAGAAAATGCCGCCGCTTCCTTCATCATGGATGTCAAAAGTATAAATTTTGGCAAAACCGATCGACTCCAGAAGCCGGATCACGACGTTTATCGAAACACATTCTCCCAAGCGATGCTGAATGTTCTGTTTCGCGTAACCAAAATAAGGGATGACGCCGATGACTTTTTTGGCTTCTTCCCGACGTAGGGCGTCACAGAAAAGCGCGAGTTCCATCAGGTGAGTGTCGGTCGGATTGGAAGTTGACTGGAGGACGACACAGGTTTCATTTTGGACGGTTTCCTGAACGGTAACCTTTACTTCGGAGTTGCCGAAACGGATGATTTCCGCGGCGGCAAGATTAACACCCATTAAATGAGCCACCTCTTCGGCGAGTTTCCGATTAGCTGAACCGGTGAATAACTTCATAGGCTGCCGATTATCCTTCCCGTTGTGAAATTTCGATTAGTTTGCGGGCCGCCAATTCCTGCGTTTTTTTAATCGCTTCGTTTATGGCTTCGGCCAGACGATTCTCGATGATACCGTCAATCTCTATTTCGTGAATAACCTGATCGCCTCTGACGACCACTCTGACCCCGTTTTTTTCAACGACGACCTGCTCCTGTTGCAGAGCCTGCTGCATCTGCTGCGCGTGTTGTTGTAATTTTTGTAAATCACCCAAACCGCCGAGCGGATTAATCATATATCGTTGCACCTCCCTTTTTTATTCATTTGTTGTCATTATAGAACTCAAAAAGCGCAATCTCAAGAGGGATTGATTCGATCGGAGATATTTTCAGGAACGTATAGGCTTCGGTGAAGTACTTCATCAGTCGGACGACCTCCTTTGGCGTAAAAGAGATTGTCGTTTGGCTATCAAGATTTATGCCGTGATTAGCAAGAAGGAGTAGCCGCAATTTTTCCAGCGTTTCTTCAATAAGGCCCTTAAAGTTACCACCGTTCTGAGAAAAATTTTCGACCCACTGAAATACTTGCTTTTGGTCCCTTTTGGCCAGTATCTCTAAAAAATCCTGCTGCGCTGCTCCCAGAAATTGTTTGGCCTGACTATAGTCTAACTTATTCTGAATGACCAGTTCTTCAAAAATTTTGGCGGCGTCGCGAAAAGAATGTTCGGCATGAGTCGCAATAAAGTAGAGGACTTTTTCGTCAACCGAGACCTTTTCCTTGTTTTGGATTCGCCGCAACATACTGACAATCTCGTCCGGGGTCGCCTTGCCGAATTTAACCGTCAGACAACGCGAAGCAATGGTTTTTGGAACTTTTTCCGGATTGGTCGTCGCGAGAATAAAAATCACCTGCGCCGGCGGTTCCTCGAGGGTTTTCAAAAGCGCGTTAAAAGCGTCCGGGGTAATCATGTGTGCTTCATCGATAATAAATACCCGGTAGCGCATCATCATCGGCATGAAGTTAGACTCTTTAATGAGTTTTTTTACTTCCTCAATACCGCGATTGGAAGCAGCGTCCATCTCAAATACGTCCGGGGAGGACGCATGATTGACGGCAAGACAATGGGCGCAGGTATTACAGGGCTCAATACTCGTGCCGTGACCGGCAAATTTATTTTTCCGGCAGTTTATGGACTTGGCGAAAATACGCGCGGCGGAAGTTTTACCGGTTCCCTTTTGGCCGATAAACAGAAAGGCGTGGGGAACGGTTGCCTGTTTCAGAATGGGCGTCAACGCTTGAACAACATGTTGATTATCGATTTCGGCGATGGTTTGCGGGCGGTACTTTAAATAGAACATACTGGACTCATTTTATAATATTTTTGATTCCGTGTTCCAACAGGAACTTAAGAATGAAGTCGACCTTCTTATTCCGTTCCGCGGCCAGGAGAACCGCCTGCGGGTAACAAATAAAGACTTCTCCCAAAAGATATTCGTTCCCGACGCCTTCATGATAAGGGAAGGAAAGGACCGGTAAGGCTTCATTTTCGTGTTTATATTTTTGTGCAATCGAACTCATTTTATTTTTGCCGACAAAAATAATATTGAGACTATAACGATCGTCATAACTCCCGGCTTTCAGGTAGGCGGCGGCGATCGCGCGGATATACTCGCGATTCAGCCGGTAACGCGATGAGGAAATGATAGTCATCATAACTGGAATTACTTTCGTGGCCTCCGCTTGAACATGAAGGAGTAGCGCGTCTTTTTTCCCCTCATTTGTTTTCGTTCCTTTTCCTTCTCTTTTCTTAAGGTGGACGGTTTTTTGTAAAAGAGTTTTTTTCTGACGTCGTCGACGATTTCTTCATCGAGAAATGATCGTGTAAACTTTCGAAAAAGACTATCTTTAGTCTCGCCTCTTTTTTTATTCATAAATACCATAGACTGCGGCCTCCTTTCACCAACATTTGTATGTCGTCGTACTGATAACAATTGTATTATACGTCCTTAAGGATTGCAATAAGTTGTTGGAGAGTGAGAGAAGATGCAATCGCGTCCGGATTTTTTGCCGAACCGTTAAGAAGCATATGTTTGGAAACGTGCAGGAACCAGGTTGCCTTCGGATCCATTTTAATAATTTTTTTATAGACGGCGGTAAGATCAATTTCCTTAAGCGGTTTGGTTTTTATGCGGATAAATCTTCGCGCCGGATCGCGTCTGGCAACAAGTCGGTAACCCATTTTCAAGGCGAGTTTTACGACTTCTTCGTTTTTTGATTCCAGGACAAGGCTCCGACCAAAGTACGAAGTAAAGACAAAACCGTTTTTAATTTCTTCCTCGGCCTGCACTTTGTTCTTAAATTCCAGGAAGACGCCGTCAAGGAGTACCAAGACCAGATTCATCGTTTTGAGATCGTCTTGAAGTATTGGTTTCAGGCCGTCGATGATCTGTGTCAGAAAAAATTCATAGCGGTCTGCCGTCGGTTCGGGAAAATCGATTTCGCCGAAGTGGTCGGTTTCGTTAATAACGTCGACCATCCGCTCGAGCGGTTCCCTGTTTTTGTCTTTGACGTGTTTTTTTTTCAACAGAAAATCCAGTACCAGTTTGGTGGCGGAGGTCCGCGTGTTTGTTTGATGATGATCAAATCTGCCAACTCCCGTATCGGTATGAATAACATCCTGATCGGCATCGGGTGTTTTATTTTGATACGTTTTTCCGGCCGGCACAAATGCGTATTCGGCCTCATCCCATCCGGGTAAAAAGCGTCTGATAAGCCAGACAGACGCAATTGCGTCAAGATCAACAGACAGGTGAGTAACGATAAGTTTCATAAATTTAATTAAAAATTAACGAATGATCGATTTCAGTATCTCCTCCGGCGTTTTTAACTGAGACGTTTTGGCGGCGCGTTCCTTATACTCGATTTTACCGGCGGTTTTCTTTGAAACAATCAAGCGATAAGGCAGACCGATAAGATCGGCGTCGCCAAATTTCTCTCCAGGCGATACACCAGGACGGTCATCGTACAGGATTTCTAGTCCGTGATTCATAAAATAAGAATACAGGTAGTCGCTGCTTCTCTGTATTTCCGGATCGTCAATATTTAGAGCGATGAAGTGCAGCTGAAAGGGGGCGATCGCCCGCGGCCAGAGGATACCGTGGCCGTCGTGGTATTTTTCGACAATGGCTGCAAGCGTTCGGCCGACACCAATACCATAACAGCCCATATAAAAAGGTTTTGTTTTTCCGTCGCGGTCAACAAAAAAAGCGTCATGCATTTTTTTTGAGTAATGATATCCGAGTTGAAAAATATTGCCGACCTCGATTCCCCGCTTAGCGATTAATTGTTTTTCCGTCGTCGAAAGATATCCGTTTTTGGCCAACGCGATATCGCCCTCAAGATCGGGTTTATAGTCGCGGTCGATATTGATGTTAAGAAAATCCTGATGCAGTTGATTGGCGCCGCCGTAAGCGTTAACAACTGTGCGAAGCGACTGATCGCCGACTAATATAATTTCGGATTGCACCCGATCTTTGATCCCAACCGGCGATAGAAAGCCCGGTTCAGACTTTACTTTATTTCGTATTTCTTCATCGGTGGCGTGCCGTAAATCAAGAGCGCCGGTTAAATGTTTTAGTTTGACTTCATTCACTTCATAATCGCCGCGGATGAGAGCCAGGATAAAGCGATCTTTTTCATCAACAAACAAAACGTCCTTGATCTGTTGCCACAAAGGGAGTTGATGAAACTTGACCCCGTCTTCCATAGTTGTTCCCCGCTTTGCCGGTATTTTCTGAAGTGGTTTCATTTTTTCCTCATTATTTTTCGGTTCCTTTTTGAAGACGGCGACGTCCTCGTGGGCGGCGTACGATCCGTCGGCGGTGGTCAGATATTTGCTCTCGCCGATCTCGGCGTCAACAACGAATTCATGACAGTATTCTCCGCCGATATAGCCGTTGTCCGACTCGACGATTACGGTTGCCAGACCAAGCCGGTCAAAAATTCTGGTATAGGTCTTCTTCATTTTTTCGTACTCTTTTTGAAAGTCGTTTGCGTCGATATGAAAAGAATAAGCGTCTTTCATAATAAATTCCCGGACCCTTAACAGTCCGCCCCTGGCCCGAAGTTCGTCGCGAAACTTTATCGAAAATTGATAAAGATTGAACGGGAAATCTTTGTAGCTCGGCCGGAATTTTCTGACGACGTCAACAAACATTTCTTCCGCGGTCCCGCCTAAAGCAAATTGAAAATCGCGGCGATCCTTGATAGTCATCAGTTCATACCCGGCCGACCGGTGACGGTTGTTTTCCTTCCAGAGGGATAAAGGATGAAGGACCGGTGTCAGCATTTCCTGGGCGTTGGCCCGATCCATTTCTTCGCGGATAATATTCATGATCTTCATTTGCACGCGCTGACCAAGCGGCAAATAAAAATAACGGCCGGCCGTTGATTCGCGGATAAACCCGGCCTGATAAAGAAGTTTGTGGGAAGCGGCCGTCGCGTCGGCGGGAGCTTTTTTAACGGTTTTGCCGAATAAATGTGAATATAACATGTCTGCGACTAATTATATAGTATAAATGCTTACGGTTTATAGAATTTCTTTCCCTTTAATTTTTCCGGAAGGAATGACTGCGGTCCGGTTGGACCGACGTATTTATCTGACCAGGTGTAATTTTCAGCATAGCCAAGTTGTTTCATGAGTTTCGTTGGTGCATTACGGAGGTGAAGCGGAATCGGCTCGTTGGGAAAATCATAGACGGCCTGTTTGGCAGCGCCAAGTGCATTGACGACTGCGCGCGATTTGGGCGCCCGGGCGAGGTACAGAGTGACGTGGGCCAGGATGAGTTGGGCTTCCGGCAGGCCGATTTTAGCAACCGCCTCAAAAGCGGCATTTGCCTGAATAAGTGCGCCCCGATCGGCCAAACCAATGTCTTCTGACGCCAGAATTATCATCCGTCTGGCAATAAACTTTGGCTCTTCGCCGTTTTCAAGCATCCGGGCAAGGTAGTATAACGCCGCGTCCGGATCAGAGCCGCGGACGGATTTAATAAAGGCGGAGATGATATTATAGTGCTCGTCGGCTTTTTTATCATACAGGCCGGCCGAACGGGTTTGAAAAACCTCTTTCACCATCGTGACGGTGATTATTTTTTGCTTATAACTGACGGCAAGTATTTCTAAGGCGTTTAACATAATCCGCGCGTCCCCGCCGGAAAGTCGGATCAGAAGTTCGGTCGCATCAGTCGTCATTTCTTTTTTATTCTTCCCCAGGCCGCGCTCCTTATCGGCCAGCGCTTTTTTTAGGATCGTTTCCAAGTCGGCCGGTGACAAACTTTTTAGGACAAAGACGCGGCAGCGTGATAACAGCGGGCTGATAACCTCAAAGGATGGGTTTTCCGTGGTTGCGCCGATTAGGGTAATCAGGCCGGACTCAACCTGCGGGAGAAGTCCATCCTGTTGGGACTTATTCCAACGGTGAATCTCATCAATAAACAGAACCGTTTTTCGGCCGATATGCCGGTTGGCGGTCGCGTGCTCAATCACCCGCCTTAGGTCATCCTTGCCGCTTGAAACTCCGGAAAGCGCGTGAAAATCGGCGCCGGTCTCTTTGGCCAGAATAAGGGCGAGCGTGGTTTTTCCGCTTCCCGGCGGACCCCAAAAAATCAGGGAGGTAAGGGCGTTATGTGCGAGCATTTTTCTGATGATTTTTCCCTCGCCGACGAGATCGGACTGGCCCACAAACTCGGTTAAATTTCTTGGGCGCAGGCAAAAGGCAAGGTTCATGAAGTCTTGGCGATTTTTATCTGATCATGATTATAGCCAAGCTTATCGAGTACTTTACCTAAAGTTTCAAGTTGACCCGAAGAGTAGGTGTCGATGACGAGTTTGTAATAGGTAGGATCGAAAAAATTATAGTCGCCGTATAAGCGGCGCCATTTTGTAAAATTCTCACTTTCGCGCTCTTTAATATAGTGTTTGGCTTCATCGATTGTCATCCGGTCGCGGTTGACTACCCGATCGACACGGACGGCATCATTTGAACAGTATAAAAGTATGGTAAGCGTCTTGGGAATTTCCCGGCACATAAAGCCGGAAAGCCACGACTCCAAAGCAACGTGCTTCTCCGACTTAAGCCGCTTCTGCATGCCAAAATCCAATTTCCTGTCCAGATCGTCGGCGAAAACTGTTGCTTTGGGGTGGCCTTTTTGGGAAGGGGAAAGCAATTTATTTTTTAGCGCATAATCTCTCATAAACTCGCCGCCGGAAAAAAACTTCCAGTGATATGGCTTGAGATACGGCCGCAAATTATTTAAAAGGGTACTTGTCCCAACAGCGATCCCGCCGGAAATAGTGATATTGTCAAATTTGTGGCTCATTACTTAGATATTATATCGTGAATCGAAATAATAACTGCCAAAAATATCAGAAAGGCAAAACCGGCAAAATTCAAATAGCGCTCTAATTTTTGATTGACTTTTTTTTTCGTCAGCCACTCATAGACAACAAACACCAATCGTCCGCCGTCGAGTGCCGGAAACGGGAGGATATTGACAACGGCCAGATTCAAAGACAAGAGAGCCATCAGTTCGAGGACGGCATTTCTTCCGAATTTAATCGCCTGACCGGTATACCGGTAAATGGCAATCGGGCCGGAGACTTCAAGTTTGGGCAGGCGAAGGGTGACGATTTGGAAAACTGTTTTCAGCAGTTCGGAAATGATTCTGGCGGTGATATTAAACGATTCGGCCAGTCCGTAAAACGGCGCTTGATACCAGGGATATTTTTTCTCGACGAATGAGGTGACGGCTACGCCCAACGGCCCTTCGCCCGCCGGCGTCTTCAGGCGCGGGGTGATCTCAACCGACAGTCGCCGACTCTGACGGTCGACCATTAAGGTGATTTTTTGCCCCCGGAATTTCTTGGTAAGATCGATAAGATCAGACGTTTTTTTTAACTCATATGTTTTTCCGTCCTTAACAAGAGCGATCAGGGTATCTTTTTCCTGAAGTCCGGCTTTTTCCGCCGGTGAGTTACGAGTTATTTGGTCAACAAATACTTTATCGACGGGCGAAGGGACGCCTTGGGTAAAAAGATAAGAAATAAGAACCCAACCGAGAATAAAATTACCAATGACGCCGGCAACAATGATAAGAGCCTTCTGCCAGGATTGTTTATTGACAAATGCCCGTTCGAGGGGGCCTTTGACAGTTTTTTCCAATTCGTTGTATTCTTCGCCGTAGAGCTTGACGAAGCCGCCTAAGGGGATAAGATTTATGCTGTAGGTTGTTTCTCCTCTTTTAAAGGCAAACAAACGCGGCGGAAAACCGAAGCCAAACTCTTCGACCAGGACACCGTTTTTTTTAGCGGTAATAAAATGGCCAAACTCATGGATGAGTACCAAAATTGCGAGAATAAGGAAAAAAATCAGGATTGCCATAATTTAGATTGCCATAATCTCTTGTTCTTTGGTCGTGCGGATCCGGTCAATTTCTTCGAGATACTTCTGTGAAACCGTATCGATGTCTTTTTCCGTCCGGAACTTATCATCCTCTGTTATCTCTTTTTTTTCAAGTTGTATCTTTACTTTTTTTCGTGCCTCGTCACGAAGATTTCGTACTGTCTGTTTTTTTTCTTCGGTTTGTTGACCGACGAGCTTGGTCATTTTTTGCCGTTGCTCCTCGGAAAGCAGGGGAAGTTTAATCATAATCCGTCCTCCCTGAACGCTGGGACTGATGCCAAGCGGTGATTTGAGGATTCCGCGTTCGATGTCTTGCGTAGTGGCCGGGTCAAAGGGGATAACAACAAGAGTGGTTGGGCCTTCGCTGGTAATTGTCGCCAGTTCCATCAGGCGAAGCTTCGTCTGGCCGCCATAGGCGTCAACGCTAAGGTTTTCCAGCATACTGGGGTTGGCTTTGCCCGTACGGATTGTTTTGAGCTCCTCTTTTAAATAAGAGACGGTTTTATCGGCGTGATTTTTAAAGTCAACGATAATGGGGTCCATTTTTTAAAATAAATTACTCTGTTTTTCCGAGTTCCCAACGTTTAATTCGACTAATCTTGATATTTTCGCCAAATTTGAGTACGGCGTCTTTGAGCAGGTCCTTTATTTTTTTTTCGGGTTCACGAATGTAGTCTTGTTCTAAAAGTTCCTCAATAGATCGGGGCCGAAGCGAAGCAACTTGCATGGCAATTTCTGAACCGAATTTTTGAAATTCTTCGTTAGCCGAGACAAAATCTGTCTCGCACAGGAGCTCGACCAGTGAGGCTACTTTGTGATTATGGTGGACATAGGAATAAATCCTTCCCTGTCCGGTTGAACGGGAGCCGGTATCTTTTATTTTTTCCCCGCCCCAGCCGGTCAATAGTTTCTTTGCCGCCGTGATATCGTTTTTTGCTTCCTCTAAAGCTTTTTTACACAAGGAAAAGGAAACGCCAGTTTCCTCACGGAGTTTTTTTAGTTTGGCAACGTCATACATATGGATAACCTATATCGTATCATACGTCAATCTTATTTTGTAGCGGTAGTTGGGGTATTTTTTTTGTAAGAGGTGATGATTCGCTGGACCAGGTACTCAACTGAGGAGAGAGAGTCGTCGTTGGCGGGAACGGGATAGGTGACCAGCGTCGGGTCAACGTTAGTGTCGACTATGGCTACGATTGGAATCTGCATGGTCCGTGCTTCTTTTACGCAATTTTTTTCTTTTTTTATGTCGATAACAAAAAGGGCGTCCGGTGGTTTTTCCAAGGTGCTTAGCCCGCCATAATGCCGCTCAAGTTTGGCGAGTTCCCGATTGAGTCCGCTCTGTTCGTGTTTCACCAACTTCTGCCACTCGCCCCTTTCCTTGTCAATTCTCATTTGATTTAATTTTGTAATATTTTTTTTGATTGTCTCAAAATTAGTCAGGAGGCCGGCCGGCCATTTGGTGACGATGTAGGGCAAGCCGTTTGTTTTACATATTTCCTCCGCTTTAGCCGCCGCAATTTTCTTAGTGACGACGACGAGTAATTTTTTCTGCTCTTTTCCCAGAGCTGCCGCATACTCCTCGGCCTTTTGCAAAAGAACCGCTGTCTGAGAAAGATCGATTATGGAAACACCGTTTTCGATTGTATAAATATATTTTTTCGCTCGCGGGTGGACCCGATTTGGTTTGTGACCGAGATGGGCCTGGGCGGCGAATAATTCGTGAACGAGTTTATCGGTTTGTGTTGCCATAATCTTTACATTATAAAGGGAGACGGCTATTTTTGCAATAGATTAGAGAGAGAGCGATTTCAAAAAAGACTTGAATTCGCGGCTGATATCCGGGTGTTCGAGAGCAAGCTCGACGAGGATTCGAGCCCGCAGCTGGAGGCCAATGCCCTGCTGTCCGACGGGCGCTGCGCGCTGGTCGGCGGTTACGCGCTCACCAGGGATTCGCTGGTCAAGCCCGGCATGAAGAC
>JACQCK010000051.1 GCA_016201695.1 Candidatus Roizmanbacteria bacterium | reverse complement strand
GTTCCAAGGTATCCGCAAACCAAGTCGTTTGAATTAAAAGCGATTTGACAAGAAACACAAAGTCTCATTGTCGACCTCCCACTTCCAGAAGAACCTCATCAATAACACGGTTTTGATTTTTTTCTAACCCGATCCAAAGTGGAAGTCGAATAATTCTTCTGCTCATTTCAACAGTGACCTGCATCGGAACGCTTGTGCGGCCGTATTTTTCACCAGCCGGCGAATCGTGCAGAGGGATGTAGTGAAAGACTACATTGACTCCCTTTTTATTTAAAAGAGATAGAACGGAGTCTCGTTTTTTCGCCGTAGGAAGCAAAATATAATAAAGATGGGCGTTGGATTGACAATTTTCAGGAATAACGGGACGACGTAAATAACCTTTGACTTCGGCTTCAGAAAAACTTTCGTGATACTTATCCCACAAAGCTTTTCTTCGGTGCATGATTTTTTCAAATTCTTCAAGTTGAGCCCATAAAAAGGCGGCGGTTAAATCGCTTGGAAGATAAGAAGAACCGATGTCGACCCAAGTGTATTTGTCGACCTGGCCCTTTAAAAACCTGTTCCGATCCGTTCCCTTTTCTCGAATAATTTCGGCTCTTTCAATGAACCGGTCATCATTGATCAATAAGGCTCCGCCTTCACCCGAAATAATATTCTTGGTCTCGTGAAAGCTGAGCGCCGACAAATGGCCGATGCTCCCCAAAGGCTTTCCTTTGTATTTAGCTCCGATAGCTTGGGCAGCGTCCTCAATGACAAAAAGGTTGTGCTTATGGGCGATACTTAAAATTGTATCCATTTCGCAAGCAATCCCGCCGTAATGAACAACCACAATCACTTTGGTTTTTTTTGTGATGGCCGCTTCAATTTTGCTTTCATCAATATTCAAAGTATCAGGACGAATATCCACGAAAACAGGCAACCCGCCTCTTAAAACAAACGCGTTAGCCGTGGAAACAAAGGTGTAAGACGGCATGATGACTTCATCGCCAGATTCAATCCCAATCAGAATGGCTGCCATTTCAAGCGCTGCGGTACAAGAATGAGTTAAAAGCGCTTTTCGAGTTCCGATGGATTGTTCGAGCCAGGCATGGCATTTTCGAGTGAAAGGACCGTCGCCCGATAGATGCCATTGATTGTGGGCTTGCTGTATATATTCCAGTTCTTTGCCGGTGAAATAGGGCTTGTTAAAGGGAATGAACGCAGAATCCTGTTCTCGGTTCATTTAGAACCTTCCCAAACCGCGAGACCAAAACCCGTCTTGCCGTAATCGTTTCCATTGTAAAACATGAATCGTTTCCCCTGATGGTCAAAAACAAATGGGTATTCTACCATTTTCGAATCCCATCCTGATTTCGAGGGGCTCAACCCTGCTTTTTGATCCATGCGGGTCCATTTTTTCCCATCCCGAGACTCGGCATATCCAATTTGATAATATTTTCCACGATAAGAGAACCACATTTTATAAATTCCATTTTCTTTTAAAACACAAGGACGCGAAATAGCATGCTCGTTTTTATCTTTGAAATCGATACACACGATTCCTGTTCGATCCCAAGAAATTCCATCGGAAGATTCGGCATACTTGAGGTGGTACCAAGGTTTTAAACCAATTGAAGTTTTCCTCCACTTGACACAAGATAAATACCACATCTTCCAAATCTTGCCGTCCACCAGAACGCAAGGATTTGCCATAAAACAGGGATCATGGATGCTTCGGTCAAGAATAGGGCCCTCAAAAACTTTCTTAAATGTTTTTCCATCTTTGCTTTCATAAGCCAGTCCAGTAGAGTTGCGAAAAGGTACCGAAATTCCACGATCCCATCCTACGTAATAAATATAATTTTTACCCGCATGAGGCACTTTCCAGGAAAGCATAGCCCCGAACTCGTCAAAGCTTCCGAGGTCACCGGGAGACAATAGCGGCTTTTTTGAGAGGGCTCGAATTTTATCGAGTTTCGTAATATTCAGCTCCAGGGATGCCACATGACAACGATTTTGAGTGTCGCGGGAATTGAAATAAACTCTTAACCAATTACCCGAGAGAGTTTCGGCAAAAGGCAGGGCGGCGTGACTTTTCATCCATGAAGATTTTCCATCCGGGGTAAAAATGCGCCCCAGTTTTTTCCATTTCACGTTTCTTGCCTCGAAATTTAATCTTATTTAACCCGGTCGCCGAAGAATCAAAAAACTTGATAAACAAACAATGGATCATAGGGTGTTTATGAAACTTGTTTCAAAATAATACCCCGGTCGGGTTAAAAAAGATAATAAAGAGGGGTGATTTTATGAAATGTCATTTTTAGGCCAGCGCCGCCTCCAAGACTTTATGATATTATTAGTCTTTCGACATACTTTCGAGGTTGTTCACGAGCGGCGCTAGATTCGATCTGTTTGATCGCGGGAATTCGCCAGCTAGGAACCCAGGTCATCATTAGTCAATACATTCCGGAGAATTAAAGCTTTGATCCAGAAGATATCCCGAGAATTTTTTTTTGAACGCGTTTATCACGACACCGAATCTTTCATGTCTTCCATTCAAAACAACGATCTCTACGTCATCAAGAACTACTTTTCCCAAACTTTTATCGATGAATTCTTCGGGGTTTTAAAAAAATTCCGAGAATCAACGCCCCCTTCCTGGCATCCCTGTTTGGATGGTTGTCCTGATTACCATCGCATTAACGACGAATACCCCAAGTCATATGTAAAAGCGAAAATGCATTCCTATTATTTTCATCGTTGGAACGCTTTGAAGGATATTTTCGAACCGTTTAAAGAGCTTTTCGAAGTTAAGAATTTTCTCGGGGGATTGCCCAAAAATTCGTTTTATAATTCCATCCCATCGGAAGGGGTTATCTCTCGAATACTTTCCCATCAATACCCTAAAGGCGGAGGATATTTAAACGAACACGCCGACCCAGTAAATCCCTTCTCGAAAATACAAACATTGATCATGGCTACGACTTATGGAAAGGATTATAAAAAGGGAGGGCTTTTTATACATGAAACCGGAAAAAAAGAATTAACCATGCTTGATCATTTCGGCGACGCGGGCGACATCTTTATTTTATCCCCTCATGTATCTCATGGAGTCGCTCCGGTAGATTCAGATGAGCCTTTAAATTGGGAAAGTACTGCGGGACGATGGATGATCACTCCCATGATCATCCGTTCCGACTATAATCAAGATCCTAATACGAAACCGAGGGAACTATAATGCGCGTTAGTGTCGTGGCCACGCTTTATAACTCAGCGGATTACATTCCGGAGTTCTATCGACGAGTGACGCAGGCTGTCGCCCGAGTCACTTCGGATTATGAAGTCATCTTGGTGGATGATGGTTCACCCGACAATTCTTTGTCAATCGCCAGAAACCTTCTCAAGGACAAGCATCCCTTGAAGATTGTTGCTCTATCCCGTAATTTCGGACATCACAAGGCGGTCATGAAGGGTCTTTCTTGCGCCAAGGGAGAATTTATCTTTCTGATCGATTGTGATCTGGAAGAACCGCCGGAGTTATTTCAAGATCTTTACAAAAAAATGAGATCGGCGGACAAAAAAGATCCTGTGGATATCGTGCAAGCCGTCCAAAATCGCCGCAAAGGCCCTCTTTTTGAAAAAATCAGCGGGTATTTATTTTATAAGTTTTTTAACATTTTATCCGATTCCAACGTACCAGAAAACTCGATGATGGCCAGACTCATGACGCGGCGCTTTGTGAAAGCCCTTCTTTTACATGAGGAGAGAGAATTTTTCCTGTCCGGTCTTTGCAGTTTGACCGGATTTAAGCTGGAGACTTTGGCCGCCGATAAAACATCAAAAGGCAAGACCTCATATAGTTTATCTCGCAAAATTCTGAGCGCCATCAACGCGGTTACCGCTTTTAGCGATCGTCCTCTTTTCTTTATTTTTTATTTCGGGATTTTTCTTAGTTTTTTTTCCTTCGGGGGGATCTTTTATTTGTTTTTAAGAGTTATTTTTTTCGGAACTAGATTTATGGTCGGTTGGTTTTCGATCGTTTTATTGATCAGCTTTTTGGGCGGTTTTGGAATCGCGTCAATTGGGGTGGTGGGACTTTATTTGGGCCGGATTTTTATCGAGGTCAAAAAACGGCCGTTGATCGTTAAGGGGATTTACAGTAACCACTAAACTTCTTTTTGGACAGTTACATAAGTTGCGCGTTGTTATCTTTCAAGGTTGAGAAAAGTCGCCGCCGCAAAAATCAGCATCAAGTTTAAGGAGTGTTAAGAGTATGAAAAAGAAATCAACGAGCGTTTATGTTTGCCCTCTTAGCCACACAGCATTCAGTTTGGAAAAGGGAGAGTCAACGGGTTCCGAAGAAATTTTTTCCGGAAATCTCATATCCAAAAAAGGGCAAAGTTACGTTATCCAACACGGCATTCCCAACTTCCTTCCTAAAGATCAAATCGACAAAGATGAAAGTAAAATTCAGGAAGAGTACGACGCGATGGCGGATCAATTTTATGACGCCGCACTAAACTGGCTCTTCGAAAGTTTTTATGAGAGCGAGGATACTATTCGGGGCGGAATGATAGATCTTTTGGAACTGAAAAAGGATTCCCGGGTGTTAGAAGTGGGATGCGGCACAGGTCGAGATTCTTTTCGGATCGCCCAAAGACTCGGCAAAGAGGGGACATTATTCCTTCAAGACATCTCTCCTAAAATGGTTGTAAAAACTAAAAAAGTTTTAGGCGATACCTATGAAAAGCTAGGTCTTGCCTGTGAACTCGATTACTTCGTGTCCTCCGCGACTCACCTTCCCTTCCCTGACGGATATTTCGACTCTCTTTTCCACTTCGGGGGTTTCAATCATTTCGCCCAACAAAAGCAGGCTCTAGAAGAGTTTTCAAGAGTGGTGAAAAAGGGAGGAAAAGTCGTTTTTGGCGATGAATCTTTGCCTCCTTGGCTCGAGGACACAGAATTTGGGAAAATCGTAATCAACAATAACTCTCTTTTTAAATTCAAGGCCCCATTGGAATGCATCCCTCAAAATAGTCGGCAAGTGGTTCTTCGGTGGATTTTAGGGTCTTGTTTCTTCTTGATCGATTACAAAGTTGGCGAAGGACTCCCCCCCATCAACTTGGATCTTCCACACCAAGGACGAAGGGGCGGAACGATGCGGACGCGATATTTTGGTCAACTCGAGGGAGTGACGCTGGAAGCCAAGAAAATGGCGCAGGACGCCGCTCAAAAAGCGGGACTCAGCCTCCACGATTGGCTGGATCGATTAGTAAGGGATGGCGCAAAAATAAAATCGGATAAAAAATAATCGAGCTAGGACGGTTCTTGCGTTTTAGCGGATTCAAGAAATCTTCGATAGCCTGAAGTCGCTAAGACTCTATAGGCGAAGAGGATTTTTCAATACAAGTCAGCGGCAATTTAAAGTGCTATCACTACCGAAGCTATCTTCTCCAATGCAACGGCACGGTTTCTGTTTTTAGAGTTTCTTAAGACGATTACTCGGAACGGGAGACAATTGAGCCGGGTTGCCGATATAAACCCCGTAATCTTGGGTATCTTGGAGGATGAGCGCCGCCGCCCCAATGACACAATGTTTGCCGATCATGATGTGATCTCGAAGGGTCGCGTTGACGCCGATAAAACAATTTTCCTGAACCGTCACTCCGCCCGACACCACCACATGGGAAGTGATGAAACAATTATCCCCGATCGTCGAGTGATGGCCGATATGGTTGCCGCTCCAAAGGGTGACATGATCGCCGATCTTGGAGAATGGTTGAATGGTGTTGTCTTCCAAAATAAAACAATTCTCGCCGAAAGGGATCCCGGGCCACACCGTCGCCTTTGAGCTGATATAAGAGGCCAGCGCGTAACCTTTCTCCTTAGCTTCCTGACATTTTTGAGCGCGGACTTGGTTCATTTTAGTGTAGCTGACCGCGACGAACATATCGTACTGGTT